>NZ_DFUB01000034.1:0-24934 GCF_002379575.1 Flavobacterium sp. UBA4197 | reverse complement strand
CCCATACCGATAGCAGAGGTAGTGATCAGTACAACATGAACCTATCCGACAGAAGAGCAAAATCAACCGTTCAGTACATCATCTCTAAAGGAATCGCAAAAGACAAAATATCCGGTAAAGGATATGGTGAAAGCGAGCCGAAAGTGAACTGTGGCGAAAATTGCACCGAAGAGGAATATGCGAAAAACAGAAGATCCGAATTCTTAATTGTTAAGAAATAAGATTCTTTCTTCATCAAATAAGAAAAGGGCGGTCATCTGACCGCCCTTTTTGTTTGCGTTAACCGCAAAAAAAAAGCCCCGATAAATCGGGGCTTTTTTTATTATGATACTGCTTTTAATCGCTGTAAAAGGTTTTTATCTAAAGAATGCTCTGCATAGGCTTTATCGATATGCAAGGTTTTCTCGTCTGAGCTTGGCAAATCATACATCGCATCTGTCAGTATGGCTTCACAAAGAGAACGCAGTCCCCTTGCTCCCAATTTGTATTCTAAAGCTTTATCAACAATAAAATCCAAAGCTTCATCAGCAACAGAGAATTCCACATCATCCATAGCAAACAGCTTTTTATATTGCTTCACTAAGGCGTTTTTAGGCTCTGTTAAGATCGCTCTTAAGGTTTCTCTATCCAACGGATCCATGTGTGTTAAAACCGGTAAACGTCCGATAATTTCCGGAATCAGTCCGAAGTCTTTAATATCCTTTGGTATGATATACTGCAACAGATTTTCTTTGTCAATCTGATCGGCACTTTTTGAAGAGCTATACCCTACTGCCTGGCGGTTTAATCGTTTTGAAATTACTCTTTCAATACCGTCAAATGCCCCTCCGGCAATAAAAAGGATATTTTGTGTATTTACCTCAACAAATTTCTGATCCGGGTGCTTTCTTCCACCTTTAGGCGGAACATTTACCACAGTTCCTTCCAGCAGCTTCAATAAGGCCTGTTGTACGCCTTCTCCCGAAACATCTCTGGTAATGGAAGGATTATCACTTTTTCGTGCAATCTTATCAATCTCGTCAATAAAAACAATTCCTCTTTCTGCTTTTGCCACATCATAATCGGCTGCCTGCAGTAAACGGGTCAGGATGCTTTCAACATCTTCCCCAACATAACCCGCTTCGGTTAAAACAGTAGCATCCACAATAGCCAACGGAACGTTTAACATTTTGGCAATGGTTTTTGCTACTAATGTTTTCCCGGTTCCGGTTTGACCTACCATAATGATGTTACTCTTTTCGATTTCAACCTCATCATCCGCCTGCTTTTGCAACAAACGCTTGTAGTGATTATAAACCGCTACAGACAAGACTTTTTTAGTCTGGTCCTGACCAATAACATACTGGTCCAAAAAGGCGCGGATTTCCTTTGGCTTACTCAAAACCAAATCGGCCAGTAATCCGGAATTCTCGCTTTGTTTTAATTCTTCTAAAACAATTCCATGCGCCTGCTCAATACATCTGTCACAGATGTGGGCATTGATGCCGGCGATTAATAAATTTGTTTCTGGCTTTTTTCTTCCACAAAAAGAACACTCTAATACTTCTTTAGCCATTTTTATATACTTAAATAGAAAGATGCCTTTCTGCAAGGCACCTTTAACTAAAATTATCCTCTCATTAATACTTCATCAATCATACCGTAGTCTTTTGCTTCCTGAGCAATCATCCAATAGTCACGGTCACTGTCATGATGTACTTTATCCATCGGTTGTTTGGCATGCTTAGAGATAATCTCATACAATTCCGTTTTTAATTTCAAAATCTCTCTGGTTGTGATTTCAATATCGGAAGCCTGTCCCTGAGCACCTCCTAACGGCTGGTGGATCATCACTCTTGAGTGTGGTAAAGCAGAACGCTTTCCGTCTGCTCCTGCACATAATAAAACAGCTCCCATAGAAGCGGCAATACCCGTACAGATCGTAGCTACATCCGGTTTGATAAACTGCATGGTATCGTAAATCCCTAATCCGGCATAAACGCCTCCTCCCGGAGAGTTAATATAGATACTGATATCTTTGGATGCATCAACGCTTTCCAGGAATAACAGCTGTGCCTGAATGATGTTTGCAACATAATCGTCAATTCCGGTACCCAGAAAAATAATTCTGTCCATCATTAAACGGGAAAACACATCCATAGAAGCAACATTCAATTGACGTTCTTCTATGATATAAGGGGTCATACTACTTACAATTTTATCATAGTACATACTGTTTATACCGTGATGTTTAGTAGCATATTTTTCAAATTCTTTTCCGTAATTCATAGTAATTATTTTTGTTTATAATTAAAAAAGAACGTCAGACTAAAAAAGTCTGACGTTCAAATATACTTATTTTTTACGAAAGATTATTCTCCGTACATTTCTTTAATAAAGTCTTGGTAAGAAACTTCTTTAACTTTCGCTGTAACCTTTTCTTTGAAAAGATTTAACAGCTTTTCGCTCATTACCTGCTCAGAAAGACGTTTCACTTCTTCCTGGTTAGACAATACTCTGGCAACGATATTTTCAACATCTGCATCAGAAGGATCCATTTGTCCGAATTGTGCCATTTGCTTCTTGATCAGATCAGAAGTGAATGCTTTTAAATCTTCAAAAGTGATTTGTAAGTTGTTTTGAACCAAAACTTTACTTTCAATCAACTGGTAACGTAATCCGTTTTCCGATTTAGTGTATTCTTCTTCTGCCTGCTCCGATGATAACGGGTTCTCTCCTACTGTTTGAATCCATTTTTTAAGGAAATCAGCCGGTAAGTCAAATTTTGTATTCTCAATTAAGAATTCTGTTACATCATTAAGGAATTTCTGATCTGCCTGAGTTGCAAATTGTTTTTCAGCATCCTCTTTGATTTTCTCTTTTAATTGCTCAACAGAAGTTACTTTTCCTTCTCCGAATAATTTATCGAATAATTCCTGTGTTAATTCTGCTTTCTCAGTAGTGTTTACTTCTTCGATTGTGAAGTTAACTTCAATATCCAAACCGTGAACGTCATCGTGAGACACTTTCAGATAATCCATTAATTTGTGATCGTCATCAAATAAACCTTTAGTGCTTAATGCAATTACATCACCTGCTTTTTTACCGATAAATTTCTTGATCGTTTTTTTGTCTTTGAAAATATCAAGGGTAATATTCACAGAATTGTTAATTCCTTTTTCTTCATTTGAAAAAGTTCCTCTTAAATCATCTCCTTCTTCAACTTTCTCTTTAGAAACTAATTTACCGTATTGTTTTTGGATACGCTCCACTTGCTCATCAAGCATTGGCTCATCCACAACGATATTGAATTTTGTGATTTTGTTTTTGGCACCCAAGTCAACTGTAAAGTCTGGCGCAAGACCTAATTCGAATTCGAATTTGTAGTCTTCAGTATCCCAGTCAAAATCTTCTGTAACTTTAGGTAACGGGTTTCCAAGAATATCTAACTTCTCTTCAACCAAATAATTATTTAATGAATTTTGCAACAATTTATTTACTTCATCAAGAAGAACCGCTTTTCCATATTGTTTTTGAATCAAACTCATTGGTACAGCTCCTTTTCTAAATCCAGGAATACTAGCATTTTTGCGATAATCTGCTAAAACTTTTTCAACCTGACCAGCATAATCTTCTTTAGTAACTTCAACCGTTACAATCGCATTTAATGCATCAACATTGTTTCTTGTAATATTCATTATTCTATTTTTTTACATACTAAAATTGGGTTGCAAAATTATATATTTTTTACAACCCAACCAAGTTTTTAACTTATTGTATCTCAATAAGCTAAAATTTTATCCTATAATTTTACTTTATCTGTTTTAGTCTTTGACAAAAATATTCAATATCCACTGGCAAACCGACAGTACAATACTAAAAAGCAGGGCACTGATAAATGATTTCACTTCGAAGCCATCGATAAGATAATCACAGATCAGAATAATTACCGCGTTTATAACCAGCAAAAACAATCCCAATGTGATTACCGTGACCGGCAGGGTAAAAAACACCAGTATCGGCTTAAAAAATGTATTTAACAATCCCAATACCACCGCCACTATAAGCGCTGTTTTAATGCTGTCTACAGTTATACCCGGTAAAAAGTTTGCAATCACCACCACCAATATAGTGGTAATCAAAAGTCTAATCAGTAAATTCATACTATCGCGTTTTATTTAATGTTATAAAAATACAAAAAAAGCGCTGAAAATTCAGCGCTTTTAGATACTATAGTAAATCACTTTTTAATTTGATGTCAGAATAGTAGCACCAGGATATGTTCCTGCACTTACTAAAGGTAACTTCGCATTATAATGTGAATTAATCACTTTCAGTACTTCGTTTGCAATAACGGCATATCCTCTTGCATTAGGGTGCACCCCGTCTAAAGAGAACAATACTGTATTTACGGTAGCGGTACTAAAATAGTTTGCCGTATAAATTTGTCCGTCTTCCACACGTAATCCGCTAACCAATTGGTTCATGATTGCGTTCATATCGGCAACTGCCAGGTTTTTAGATTGTGCAGCAGCAACAATAATAGCGTTGAAGTCGGATGTAGCAGCAGCAATAGCCGCTTTTTCAGATGGAATCAGTACGTGTTTATCTTCTAACGGATAGGTAATACCGTATTTATCCAGTGGTGCAGGAACACCGGCCGGAGCAGTTCCGATAGCCGTTCTTGTGGTTAACAATACCAAATCGTCTTTTGTAGTTTGTCTTGCCTGACCGAAAACCTGGCCATAGAAAGCCGCTGTAGCAGCTCCCAACGATGGCGTGAACGCAGCCGTTAGCTGTGCCGAAAGGTTTGGCAATGTTTCATCTTTTATTAATAACGGATTCGCTCCGGTAGCAGTTAACAGGTTAATTCTTGTACCCGCTCCAAAAGCCGTTAAGGCTTGTTTTAACGGACTGTACAATAATGTGTTCAGCTGCTGAACAGCACCTGCACCAGTTGGATCCGGCGCACTGGCCAATGCAGCCGCAGTTATCGGGTTATAAGGCACTGTTGTAAAGAACGGAATAGCCGTAACCGATGGAATAGTCGCTACAACTCCTTTGGCTCCACCCGCCGTTAACTGCGCAATGATACCGTTATAGGAAGCTGAGAATACTGCTGATGGTGTAATATCGGCAGCACCGGTTCCTGAAGTTGTCCCAACACCTCCGTTAGTTGCATATCCCAATACATCGTTATTACCAATCCAGTTGGTAAAGAATGTCGGGTTTTTAGTCATTGCATCACCAATAACTGTAGAAGCCGGTGTAATGGCATGACGTACAAAATAAGGATTTGCAGTACCCGCCGCTAAATTGGCGATATTACCATATCCAGGCAACATTAAGTGAAATGTTTTCGCACCCGGAACACCCATATTATTATATGCTTTTGCCTGTAAAGTAGACGGACTCACATTGATGGATGATGTTCCCGCAATATTCTGAGGGCCACCCACAGCCGTATTGATAATTAATCTCGTAGGGAATGCGTTTGCAACAGCACTTGGAAACGGAGCACCATTAATCAATAGTCCGCCAAGATTGTTCACATCTTCTTCATAAGAAGGCTGTGTAAATTCGCCACCGCCCACAACAGCAAACTGATGTGCTAAAATGTTCGGGAAAGAATATTGCTGCCCGACTCTCGAAACGGTTCCGTCCATATATCCGGAAGTCAACGAGTTTCCAATAGCCACATAAGAACTGAAATTGGCATCACCAGCAGAATAACTCTGATTGCTTACTTCGTTCTCAAATTCAGGATCACAAGACATTAGCCCTAACGAAGCTAAAACTGCAAAGTATATATATTTATTTTTCATTTTTATCCTATTAAAAAGTTAGAAGCTGTATGTTATACCTAAACCTGGTGAAAATACAGAAGATTTATATGTTCCGCCGAAACTAACATTGTTATCAGCTCCTTCTGTATAATGATCGTAGCTGTTATTAACTTCATCAAAATGCAGGTAAAGGAACGAAACATCAACACCGAATTTTTTACCGATCTGGTACGTTAAACCTCCGGTATATCCCATAGAACTGTTTCTTGGTGTTTCCGGTGCAAAATAACCGTCCTGAACCGGGCTTTCATCATGGTACCAACCGGCTCTGAAAGTGAACTTTTCATTGGCTTTATATTGTGCTCCCACTCTGTAAGTTGTCGCATCTTTATAGTTTCTCGGATTAACAGAAGTCGGTGCTCCGTTTGCAAACTCAACAACCAAAGCTTTATAAGCGCTCCACATGGCTCTGTTGATATCAAAAGCCAATAAGAATTTATCGGTAACCTGGTAAGACAATCCAGCGGTTAACTCAGCCGGTAAAGGTAAATCGGCATTAAACTTTGTATTGTAAAGCGTTCCTTGAAGAAAAGTAGGAATCTCATTAAAGGTAGCATCACCATCTCTGGCTTCCATTACGATTTTAGAACGATAGTTCACCCCTAATCGCATTTTTTTAGTTGGATTAAACATAAAACCAACGTTATAACCCCATCCTGATATTCCTTTAGCATCTAAAGTAACATCTGGGCGGTTCCCGTTTGCATCTGTGATATTATCCCCTCTGAAAAGGTTTCTGTTAAATTCAACAGATCCGTTTACATAAATAGGTCCACCACCAACACTAAAATATTCATTTACTTTTAAGGAAATTGTAGGCTGCACATAAATTGATTTCAAATCAATTTTATTAACCAAATGAGCACCTTCCCAATCTTTATCCCAGGCTACTTCACTTCCGTAAGGAGAGTAAACCGCAACTCCGGCAGTAAGCCAGTCTGTTATTCTATAAGAAGCATAAACATTGAAAGGCGTTCCCGTATTTGTAGTTGAAGCTTTCCAGTTATAAGTCTCATTTTGAAATTTCGTTTTTGCAGTAAGAATATTAGCGCCAACGGACAAATTGAATCGATCTTTCAAAAATGACATTCCCGCAGGATTAAAGAACATTACCTCTGCACTATTCACAACGGCAACTCCTGTATGTCCCATTGCCAATTGTTTCTGACCTTGAAGACTCACACGATATCCACCTGCAAATGCACTCGATGAAGCCAAGGCTAACAATGTTAAAGATAGCAGTTTTCTCATAAGTTAAAAATGTGTTAGTTTTATTTGTTTATATTCAAATCTTGAATATATCAAATTTATAACAAAATATGGATTTTACAATTTTTTTAAGAAAAATATTATGCACTCATAATATTTCTTTGCTTAAATTGTGAACCTTATAAATTTAACCTTTTATAAATGAATTTACTGCTGTAAAAAATGCTGCCGGATTTTCGGCATGCAGCCAGTGTCCTGTATTTTCAATTGTTTCTACCTGTGCTTTCGGAAAGTGATGACGGATCCCTTCAAAATCTTCATCCTTTATATAACCGGATTTCCCGCCTCTTAAAAAAAGAACCGGCCGATCAAAATGATTACCCTGCGGCAGTGCCTCTCCGATTACTTCCTGGTTTTTTATAAAAACATCCAGATTGAAGCGGAACGCCAGCTGACCGGGTTCTTTCCAATACAGATTTTTAAGCAGAAACTGCCGGGTTCCGAGATCGTCAATATATTGCCCTAAAATTGTTTCCACTTCGCCCCTGCCTGGTTTCGTTGTAAAGTCAACCGCATTCAGTCCCGCCAAAATTTCCTGATGATGCGGGGCATACCGCCGGGGACCGATATCTGCCACGATAAGCTTGTCTACCATTTCCGGATGTGTGGTTGCAAAAAGCATAACCACTTTCCCGCCCATGGAATGTCCCAGCAAATCAATTTTGGTTAACTGGTGCTCGCGGCAATATTCATAAATATCATCTGCCATAACAGCATAACTAAACACATCCGAATGAAAACTCTTTCCATGATTTCGCATATCCAGCAAATGCACCTGATAGCCTTCCTGTGCAAACTGTGTTCCCAGGGATTTCCAGTTATCGGACATTCCCAGAAAACCGTGAACAATTAAAAGCGGTTTCCCTTCTCCTTCTATTCTTGAATACAATGCCATTATTTCATTCTTTGTAAGTACATATTAACCACATTCTCCAATCCCAGATACAGGGATTCCGAAATTAAGGCATGTCCGATGGAAACCTCTAACAATCCGGGAATGTTTTCTTTAAAAAATTTGATATTGTCCAGGCTCAGATCGTGTCCGGCATTAACACCAAGCTGCAGTTCGTTTGCCAGCGTTGCCGCAGCCACATACGGTTCAATACCTTTTTTATTCCCCAAACCATATTCGTGGGCAAATGCTTCCGTGTACAACTCGATCCTGTCGGCTCCGGTTTCTTTCGCCCCTTCGATCATTCCCAATACCGGATCTACGAAAACAGACGTACGGATTCCGTTTTGCTTAAATTCCTGAATGATCTCCTGTAAAAAGCTTTTGTGTTTCAGCGTGTCCCAACCGGCATTGGACGTCAGGGCATCATCGGCATCCGGCACTAAAGTTACCTGCGTTGGTTTTGTTTCCAGCACCAGATCCATAAACTTCTTCACCGGATTCCCTTCAATATTGTATTCTGTATATACAACCGGAACCAGATCCCTTGCATCCTGGTAACGGATATGTCTTTCATCTGGCCGGGGATGTATCGTGATTCCCTGTCCTCCGAATTTTTGAATATCTTTTGCTACTTGTATCAAATCCGGCACATTACCGCCGCGTGAATTGCGTAAAGTCGCTATTTTATTGATATTTACAGAGAGTTTTGTCATAATCAAACTATTTTCTCACAAAAATACAAAGTATAATTAAGCTATAATATCCTAATTTTTGATTATTTTGCATTCGATTAAAGAAAAGAATATCATGACTGAAATCGCTGACTACATCATTAAAGAAATCAACCCCCTTAAAATAGACGAAACCATTGAGACGGCTCAGGATTTATTTCTTGAATTCCCGTACAGTCACTTTCCTGTTGTTGAAAACGACACCTACATAGGGTGCATTGGTGCTCATGATGTGGAATTATTAGACCACGACCGGAAAATTGGCGAATTCCGTTATACCTTTGAACGTTTTTTCGTCAGAAAAGACACGATATGGCTGGATGTACTGGAAGTTTTCGCTAAAAACGAAGCAAACCTGGTTCCGGTTCTGGATGAAGACAACAATTATTTAGGGTATTATGAAATGGACGACATTATCCGTTTCTTCCATGAAACGCCTTTTTTAAGAGAAGAAGGCGGCATACTGATTGTTGAAAAAGGAACAGCCGATTACAGCATGAGCGAAATCACGCAGATCATCGAAACCAACAATGCCCGGATCCTGGGTCTTTTTATTTCGAAAGCCGATTTAGACAAAGTGCAGGTTACGATTAAAATAAGCCTTGGAGGCCTTAATGAAATTATACAGACATTTCGTCGTTATAATTATGAAATTGTTTCCGAACATCAGGAAGATGCCTATCTGAATAATTTAAAAGACCGTTCCGATTATCTGGACAAATACTTAAACATATAACGTTTTCAATCAACATCAAGCGTATGAAACTAGCACTTTACGGACAATACTACCAGAAAAACACCGAAGAAATTATCAATAAAGTATTTGATGTTTTTAAAAACTACGAAACAGAGGTGGTTTTTGAAGCGAATTTTCATACCATTCTATTGGAAAAAGGAATCCTGGATAAAGCCTACCCTACCTTTTCCAACCACACCCAGCTGGACAGTACTTTTGATTTTTTCATCAGTATTGGTGGTGACGGAACGATGCTGAGAGCCGCAACTTTTGTAAAAAGCAAAAACATTCCGATCGTAGGCATCAATGCCGGACGCCTTGGTTTTTTGGCAAACGTACAGCAGGATGCCATCGGAAACCTGTTACCGCTTTTATTTGAAGGCAATTACAAAATTTCACAACGGGCACTTTTAAGCCTGGAATGCTATCCGGAAGAGTGCAATATTTACGACCTGAATTTTGCCTTAAACGAGATAACCGTATCCCGGAAAGACACCACCTCAATGATTACCATTGAAACCTGTCTGAACGGAGAATACCTGACGTCCTATTGGGCCGACGGTTTAATCATTTCCACACCTACCGGATCAACCGGTTATTCTCTGAGCTGCGGCGGACCGGTTATTACCCCGGATGTAAAATGCATCATCATTACCCCGATTGCACCACACAACTTAAATGTAAGACCGCTTATCATATCAGACGACACCGCTATCCGCCTGAAAGTTTCCAGCAGGGAACCACAGTTTCTGGTTTCACTGGATTCCGGAACAAAAGCAATAGACAACGAAACAGAAATCCACATCAGCAAAGCACCGTTTACCATTAATATGGTAGAATTCCCGGAAGAAGGTTTCCTGAAAACCCTGCGCAACAAATTGCTGTGGGGAGAAGACAAACGAAATTAATGGTTTTTATAACGCCTCATTATACTATAAACATCATAAAATCGTTCTATTGTTCTAATGCATGATTACGGATTGTCAAAAAATAATTGAAAATCCGAGTAATTAAATGGTTTAGAAATCAATATTATTATATTTGCACACTATTTTAGAAAAATGAGTCGAATCCTTATTGTTTTTTTACTGGTATTCTCTGCCACAACTTCGCAAGCTCAGATTAATGAGTTGGGAGTCTTTTTAGGCGGAACCAACTATGTGGGAGATGTGGGACCAACAAGCTATATTGCTCCTAAAGACTTCGGTTTTGGTATTTTATACAAATGGAACCGAAGCACCAGACATGCCTACAGAATTTCCTATACTCAGGGAAAAATAAGCTCCAGCGATGCCGATTCCAAAGTATCCGGCAGAAAAGACAGAGGCTATAGCTTTGAAAATTCTGTAAAAGAATTATCTTTAGCCCTTGAATTCAATTTCTTTGATTTTGATTTACACAATTCAGGACCCTTAACAACTCCGTATATTGCTACCGGAGTGAGTTTTTTCCGATATGATGAATTGTATATTATAAACGGCAGAACCCGAACAGACGATTCAAGAAATGCGATGGCTATACCTATTATTGCCGGGATAAAAACAAGATTAACAGACAATCTTATTCTTGGATTTGAAGTCGGAGCGCGTTATACTTTCACCGATAATTTAGATGGAAGTAACCCAAGGAATGATCAATATAAAAAATTACAATTTGGTAATTTAAACAGTAATGATTGGTATGTATTTTCCGGAGTTACCTTAACGTATACTTTTGGTCAAAACCCATGCTTTTGTGCAGAATAAATAAATGGATTTAGAAATTACGATTAATAAAGACAACCTTCCCAGACATTTGGCCATCATTATGGATGGTAATGGACGTTGGGCCAAACAAAAAGGCATGCTTCGTGCTTTTGGTCATGAAAACGGTACAAAATCAGTTCGAGAAACGGTTGAATGCTGCGCAAAATTAGGAATTGAATTCCTGACTCTTTATGCCTTTTCCACAGAAAACTGGAATCGTCCTAAACTTGAAGTGGAAACTTTAATGAAACTTTTAATCAAGTCATTAAAAGCCGAACTTCCCACCCTTCAAAAAAACAACATTAAGCTTAACTGTATCGGCAACACACAACACCTGCCGGATTCTGTGCAAAAAGAACTTCTCGAGGTAATCGAAAAGACAAAAAACAACACGCAGATGACGTTAACACTGGCTTTGAGCTATGGTTCCCGCGAAGAGTTAATCGCCGCAATTAAAAACATTAGCGATAAAGTTAAAAATAATATAATTTCATCAGGCGATATTGATGAATCAATTATAAATCAGCATCTTTACACGCACAATTTACCTGACGTAGATTTAGTAATACGAACCAGTGGCGAGCACCGTATAAGTAATTTCTTATTATGGCAAATCGCATACGCCGAGTTCTATTTTACGGAAGTACTATGGCCTGATTTTAGACAAAAAGATTTATATGAAGCAATTATCAGCTATCAAAAAAGAGAACGTAGATTTGGAAAAACAAGCGAACAAATTAAATAATTCACAAATGCTTCAAAAAGGAATAAAACTACTTTTTGCAATTTTAATTTTAGGAAATATTTCCAAAATAAATGCTCAAGAACACACTGAGCCTGAAACAGGCAGACAATATATTTTAGCAGATGTTGATGTTACAGGAAAAATAAGCTATAATCAGCAAACTGTGGTTACTTTTTCAGGTTTGGAAAAAGGACAAATGATCAGCGTTCCCGGAGAAGAGATTAGTAATGCCATCAAAAAATTGTGGAAGCTTGGACTTTTCAATGATATCAATATCTATTACAATAAAATACAAGGCGACAGCATCTACATTGAATTAAACATTCATGAATTACCAAAATTACAGGACGTAAAAATCACCGGTGTAAAAAAAGGTAAAAGTGAAGAGCTTATCAAAGATAACGACTTAAAGAAAGGGAAAGTAGTAAATGAAAACCTGATCACTACAGCCCGAAACTACATCGAAAACAAATACAAAAAAGACGGTTACTTCAACACCAAAGTAACCATAAACACTATTCCGGTAGATTCTACCGAGGCTAATGTGAATATGGTTATCCTTGTTGACAGAGGCAAAAAAGTGAAGGTTTCGGATATTGAAATTACCGGAAACTCCATGATGAAAACTTCCGCGATTAAAAAGGCAATGAGTAACACCAAAGTGAAAAATCCTTTTAACCCGATGCGTCTTTTCAAAACCTCGAAATACATCAAAGACAAGTATAAAGAAGATTTAGCTTCTGTTGTTGAGAAATACAAAGAGAAAGGATACCGTGATGCCCGTATTACTTCGGACACTGTTACTTACAACAAAGAAAAAAATACCGTTGCTATTAAATTCAATGTCGAAGAAGGTAAAAAATACTACTTTGGAGATATCCGTTTCTTAGGAAACACGGTATATACGGATCGTGACCTAAACCGTGTACTGGGAATCAACAAAGGTGATATTTACAACGGAAAAGAATTACAGGAACGAATCGCTAACAAGAAAAGTCCTGATGCAGAAGATTTAACAAACCTATACCAGAACAACGGTTATTTATTCTCCAATATTAACCCGGTTGAGGTTAGAACGGCTAACGACACTATTGATTTCGAAATCCGAATCGTAGAAGGTCCTATCGCCTACTTTAACAACGTTACCATTAAAGGAAACGACAAGACTAACGATTATGTTATTTACCGTGAGTTAAGAACCCGTCCGGGGCAAAAATGGAACAAACAGGACGTAATCAGAACGATCCGTGACCTAGGAGCGTTACAGTTTTTCGATCCGGAAGCTATCCATCCGGAGGTTAAAAATGCCGACCCTGCTTCCGGTAGTGTTGACGTGGAATGGACCGTTGTGGAAAAAGGTTCCAGCCAGGTAGAGCTGCAAGGTGGTTACGGTGGTGGCGGATTCATCGGAACACTTGGTTTATCGTTCAATAACTTCTCCATTAAAAATATATTTAACAGGGATGCCTACAAACCGCTTCCGATGGGAGACGGTCAGAAAATGTCGCTTCGTTTACAGGGAAGCAGCTATTTCCAGACCTATAGTATTTCATTCCAGGAGCCATGGCTTGGTGGTAAGAAACCGGTGAGTTTCTCCACTTCCATCTCACACAGTAAACAATTCCTGTACAACTACCAGACAAGAGATGTAACCAGAAACCAGAGTTTCAACATTACAACCTTATCGGTAGGTTTAGCAAAAAGATTGAATGTTCCGGATGATTACTTCCAGTTATCACACGTTTTAAGTTTCCAGTATTATGACTTAAACAACTATAACACAGGATTATTTACATTCGGTAACGGTTCCTCTAAAAACTTAACCTATACCATTGGATTGACCCGTAACAGTAAAGGTTTCAACCCGGTTTATCCAACTTATGGTTCAGAATTTAGTATTTCTGGAAAATTTACCTTACCTTATTCCCTTTTTAACGGGGTTGACTATGGCGATTTAGGAAATCAGCAGGCTTATAAACTAAAAAATAACGGTGCAGGTTATACCAACTCTACTACCGGAAATTATGTTCCTGCAGGCGCCTATATCAATTCCAATGGTGATGCGGTTACCAATTACCAGGATGCTGCTGCCGATCAGTCGTTAGTGGATCAAAAGAAATTTAATTGGCTGGAATACTATAAAGTGAAGTTCAAAGCAGACTGGTATACCACAATTTATAATAAATTAGTACTTCGTTCTTTAGGTGAATTTGGATTCCTTGGTGCGTACAACCAAAATAGAGGTTTAGTTCCTTTCGAACGTTTCTATTTAGGAGGTGACGGTCTGGCGAATTTCTCTATGGACGGTCGTGAGGTTATCCAGTTAAGAGGATATCCTAACCAGTCCTTAACGCCAATCATTCAGGAAGGTCCTCAAAAAGGACAACAATCCGGAGGAACGATTTATAATAAATTTTCATTAGAATTGCGTTACCCGATTACAATGAATCCGTCAGCGTCAATTTATGCCCTTTCCTTCTTAGAAGCAGGAGCATCGTTTGACTCTTTCAAATCCTACAATCCTTTTGACCTGAAACGTTCTGCAGGATTTGGATTAAGAGTATTTATGCCGGCATTCGGATTATTGGGTATTGATTTCGGTTATGGTTTTGATGCCCTTCCGGGACAAACACAGAAAAATGGATGGGAAACGCACTTTATCATTGGACAACAGTTTTAAAAAAGTTTGGCACGATAGTTGAAAAATAATATTTAATTAATGTTATGAGAAAATATTTTTTAATTGCACTTGTAACGTTTGCTAATTTAACGGCAAATGCGCAAAGTAGAGGTATCAGAATAGGTTACATTGATATGGAATATATTCTTGAGAAAGCTCCGGAATATGCCGAAGCAAAAAACCAACTGGAATTAAAGGCGCAGACTTGGAAACAAGAAATTGAAGTTAAAAAAAATGAAATCAATAAGCTTAAAGAAAGTTTAAAAACTGAAAAAGTATTATTGACGAAGGAATTGATTTCCGAACGTGAAGACGAAATCCGGTTCCTTGAAAATGAAATGTTGGATTACCAGCAAAAACGTTTTGGTCCTCAGGGAGATCTGATGACACAAAAAACCATGTTGGTAAAACCAATACAGGATCAGGTTTTCAATGCCGTTCAGGATATAGCCGAAGCAAAGAAATATGATTTTGTTTTTGACAAAGCCTCCGATCTGACGATGCTTTTTGCAGCGCAGCGTTTTGACATCAGCGACCAGGTTTTAAGAGTATTGACCCGTTCTCAGAAAAAAGAACAGATGAATAAAAAACAGCTTAAAGAACTGGAAGCACAGGAACGTAAGGAAGATATGGACAGTGCCAATCCGGATCAGGTGGAACGTCAGAAAAAAATTGACGAACGTAAAGCTGCCCGTGACAAGATCATTGCAGACAGAAAAGCTGCTTTGGAAGCTAAAAAACAGGAACAGCTGGAAAAACGTCAGCAGTTATTAGACGAACGAAAAGCAAATAAAGCACAGCCGAAAGCAGAAGGCGAAGAAAATACCGCTCCAACGGCGCAACAGGATGCAAAAGCCAGACTGGCAGAAGAACGTCAGCAGAAATTAGACGAACGTAAAGCCGCTTTGGAAGCGAAAAAGAAAGAACAGGCGGACAGACGTCAGCAAATACTTGACGAAAGAAATGCCAATAAAGCACAGCCAAAAGCACCTGCTACTCCGAAAGAAGGCGAAAAACAGGTTCCGGCAGCACAAACACCTTTAAGCGAAGAGCCTAAAAGCGATGTTAAAACAGAACAGCAGGATGCTAAAGACAAATTAGCTCAGGAGCGTCAGCAAAAACTGGACGAACGAAAAAAAGCTTTGGAAGACAGAAAGAAAAAAATACTGGAAGACCGCGAAAAAGCTAAAAAAGACAGAGAAGAGAAATTAAAAAATAAATCATCAGAAAATAAATCAGAAAATTAAATTAAATACCTAAAACAATGAAACAGTTAAAAACTTTACTTATCGCTGCTGCACTTTTCATTGGTGCGAGTCAAACAATTTCTGCACAGGCAAAAGTTGCTCACATCAACGTAAGTGATTTGATGACAAACTATCCTGACATGAAAACGGCACAGGCTCAAGTGAAAAAAATTGGGGAGACATACGATGCACAATATAAAACTATGGTTAGTGAGTATCAAACCAAATTAAAAAAATATGAGTCAGAAGCTGCAACTGTAACGGAAGCTATCAACGAAACACGTTCTAAAGAAATGCAGGATATGGGTCAGAGAATCCAACAGTACAGAGAAAATGCTGGAAAAGAATTACAACAAAAAGAACTTGATCTTGTAAAACCAATCATGGAAAAAGCAAGAGCTGCTATCCAAAAAGTTGCTAAAGCAAAAGGATACCAATATGTTTTAGATTCTACAGACGGAAGTGGTGTTATCCTTGCTGATGGTCCGGATTTATCAGCTGACGTTAAAAAAGAATTAGGTTTTAAATAATAAATTAAAGCTAAAAAATAAAAACTGCCCTTATAATGAGGGCAGTTTTTTTTTATATTTGTGTAATGAGTAATAAAAATCCAATAGGCTTTTTTGATTCCGGTGTTGGAGGAATTTCCATCTGGAAAGAAGTACATCAGCTTTTACCCAACGAAAATACTATCTATTTAGCCGATAGTAAAAACGCTCCATACGGTCAAAGAACCAAAGAAGACATTATACGCCTGAGCTGCAAAAACGTAGATTATTTACTGGAACGCGACTGCAAGTTGATTGTGGTTGCCTGTAATACGGCCACAACGAACGCCATTAAGGAATTAAGGGCAAAATACAGCGTTCCTATCATTGGTATTGAACCGGCCATAAAACCGGCCGCAAATCAAACCAAAACAGAAACCATAGGCATATTAGCAACCAAAGGTACCCTGAACAGCGAACTGTTTCATAAAACGGTTGCCAATTACAAGCACATCAACATCATCGAACAGGTTGGTTATGGACTGGTACAGTTAATTGAAAACGGCGATCTGGAATCGGACGAGATCAAAGAACTGCTCAAAACCTATCTTAAACCGATGGTCGAAGCCAATATTGATTACCTGGTGCTTGGCTGCACGCACTACCCTTTCCTTTTGCCGCAGATAAAAGAAATCATTCCGGCTCATATTAAGATCATTGATTCCGGGGAAGCGGTTGCCAGACAAACAAAAAATGTACTGGAACAAAACAACCTGCTCAATACTACCGAAGCAGAAAGCACCCACCTGTTTTATACCAATTACAAATCGCAGGTGCTTAAAAATATATCCGGCTTTTCAGCTAATGTTTTTGAAACCGATTTCTAAAATCCGTTTCAAAAACATTTTGCAACAAAAGAGCCAAACCATTATATTTTATAAGGCTTCAATACAAAAAAGCAACAAACTCCTCATCTGCTACAGCTTTTTATTGCAGTAATTACATTTTTAAGTTTTTTCTTTCATTATTTGTTTCTAAATTTGTTTGGCTGCCATTCTTAAATGTTAAGCCGAAAACCATTAGACTTATCTCAAATATTTAAGAAAAATATGCTTAAAAACGACCTATACGCGAAACTTCAGGAAATCTACCAGGCCATTGCGGAAAAATACCAGCACGAAACCGACACCGGTGTTTTAGTGGGCAGTTCCGGTTTAACATTATTCCTTTTTTACTATTCCCGCCTGGTTCAGGATGACCAGTATTCTGATGTTGCTTCAGATATCCTGATGGAATGTCTTGAAAAAATGAACAACGGCTACAACTATCCGACTTACTGTACCGGGATTTCGGGCATGGCGTGGGTAATTGACCATTTGGAACAGGAAGGTTTTATCGATAACGATAATGACGACCTGTTATCGCCAATGGATACCTACCTGCATTCGGAAATGATGCGAAACATGCAGCTAAAAAACTACGACTTTTTGCACGGCGCGATAGGCATAGCCTATTATTTCCTGAATCGCTACAGAAACACCAAATCTGACGCTTTAAAGCAACAATACAGCAATTATGTTGTTGAGGTTATTGACCTGTTAGACAGCTATTCGATAAAAGAAAAGGAAACCATAAAATGGCTCACCATTCTCAATTATGAAACCAATGAAAAAGCATACAACCTAAGCTTATCACACGGAATGGCGAGCTTCCTGAAATTCTTCTGCAAACTGCACAAGTTTGAAGCTTTCCGTTCAAAAGTAGAACCGTTGTTAAGAGGCAATGCCAATTATCTTTTAGAACAGAAAAACCGGGAGGACAATCCATATTCGATGTTCCCGAACTGGGTGAGCGATGAAGGAGAAGTAAGCAAATACAGCCGTTTATCCTGGTGTTACGGCGATCTGGGTATTGCACTGGCATTGTGGGAAGCGGCAGGCCGCCTGGAAGACGAAACGATGAAAAAAGAAGTACTTACCATCTTCGAACATGCAGCAAAGAGAACATCCTATGAAGACAGCCGGATCATGGATCCCGGCATTTGCCACGGTTCCTTCGGAGCAGCAAAAATCTTCAACCGCATATACCGCGAAACGGGCGACGAACAATTCCTTGAAACTTCCCGCTTCTGGATTGAAGACGGCCTGAAAATGGCAATACACGAAGACGGTTATGCCGGCTTTAAAAAATGGAAAGCAAAAGAAGAGATCTGGCAAAGCGACCTGACCTTACTGGAAGGCGTTGCCGGCATCGGGTTATCGATGATCGATTTCCTTTCCGATCAGGACAATACCTGGGATGAATGTTTAATGTTAAACTAAAAAAATGGCCAATACAACCTATCATAATTTTCCACAGTTTGTACTTAGAACACCACTGCTTTCGCTCGATTTCTACCGCAAATTCACCGGCAACGAAACCATTACCGATGAGCAATACAAAGACATCCTGACCAATCCGGTAATTGCGGAAGCACTATTTTTAGCCTCACCTGCTTTTTACGATGAACTCAAAAAATGGGAAGCCGGAAAAATTAACGATCCCAAAAAAGTGGAGCGCCTAAAAAATTCGTTCTTAAAATATATTTCCAGAATGGCAACAAGACCTACTCCTTTCGGTCTTTTTGCAGGACTGACCACCGGAGATTTTGCCGAAGAGACCAACATCACCCTCAAAGCAATTGACCAGCACAAAAGACATTCCCGTCTGGACATGAACTACCTGGTTTCCCTGTCGCAGGACATTTTAAAGTCCGAAAACATAACCGACCAGCTGTTGTTTTACCCCAACTCTACAATATATAGTGTAGGCGACCAGATCCGTTATGTAGAATACAAATACATTAACGGAAAAAGAGAGCATCATTTAATTGCCGTAACAAAATCGGACTATTTAGAAAAAATATTAGCGCTCTCCAAACAGGGCATACACGCTTCCGGTTTGGCTCAGGCCATCGTTGACGAAGAGGTTACCTATGAAGATGCAAAAGATTTTATTGATGAGCTGATATACAACCAGATTCTGGTAAGCAAATTAGAACCGTCGGTGACCGGCGACTCCTATCTGGATTCCCTGTGCAGTACTTTAAAAGAAATTGATTCCGAAAGTCCGACATACAAAACCCTGAAAAAAGTAGGAAACGACCTTTCCGGACTTGACAAATCGATAGGCAATGATCCGCAAAAATACCTGGAAATAGCACAATCACTGGAACAGATCGGTACAGAGATCAACTTAAAATACATGTTTCAAACCGACATGTTCATTACCCATGACACCAACTATTTAAGTACCGGAATAGCCGATTCCGTTAAAGAAGGACTCACCTTTTTAAACAAAATCACCTCACAATATTACAATCCTATTTTAAAGAAGTTTGCCGATTCCTTCCGGGAACGTTACGAAACAAGCGAAGTGCCGCTTTCTCTGGCCTTAGATTCGGAAACCGGTTTGTTATACAAAGAGATCAATAATGCCGACATTAACACGCTAATTGACGATTTGGTTTTCACCAATGAAGGCCAGTCGGAAAACATGAAATTCGAATGGTCGCCATTTGATCTTATTTTCCAGAAAAAGTTAATGGAAGCAACATCAAAGAACCAGCCGATACGCCTGACCGATGACGATGTTAAAAGCTTCAAGGAAAATTGGGACGACCTGCCGGACACCATGGCAACACTAATTGAAGTAATCAATATTGACGGACAGCAAAAAATCACATTCACCGGTACCGGCAATTCAAGTGCCGCCAACCTTATTGGCCGTTTCTGCCACGGAGACGATGTTTTAAGAGAGCATGCCCAGCAGATCATCGACACCGAATCCCAGATAAACAGCGACAAGATCTTAGCCGAGATAATCCACCTTCCGGAATCCCGGACCGGCAATATCCTGTCAAGACCCAGTTTCCGGGAATACGAAATTCCATATCTTGGAAAATCGACTTTAAGCACCGAAAATCAAATTCCGTTAGACGATTTATACCTTTCCGTTAAAAATGACGGAAACATCCTCCTGCGCTCTAAAAAGCACAACAAAGAAGTGATTCCCCGTTTAACGAATGCTCATAATTACAGCAACAACTCCCTGCCTATATATCACTTTTTATGCGACCTGCAAACGCAGGGAAAAAGAAACCTTCCGTTTTTCCTGAATCAGATTTTCAACGGGCTGGATCATATGCCCCGCATTGAATACAAAAACCTGATCCTGCAGGAAGCCACCTGGAACATCAAAAAATCCGTGTTTGATAAACTTTATAAAATCACAGACAATACCGAAATTTTAAAGAAGACAGCCGAGATTACCGAAGCCCACAAAATACCGCAATATGTTAAACTGATACAGGGAGATAATGAGTTAGTCATTAACTTCAGGAATACCGACTCCATCAAAATGCTTTTAAAAGCAGCCGAAACCTTACAGCAGTTCCAGCTGAAAGAGTTTCTGTTTAATGAGAAACAAGTTGTAAAAAACCAGCAGCACAACGAAACCTATTCGAATCAAATTGTAATATCCTACTATAATAAAAAACTGAAGCATGACTAATACACTCCAAAAGAATTTTATTATTGGCGATAAATGGCTATACTATAAAATATACACCGGAATAAAAACAACCGAACACATCCTACTGGAAATGGTTAAGCCGGTAGCCGAAAGACTAATGGAAGAAAAGATTATCGACAAATGGTTTTTCATTCGTTATACGGATCCCAAACATCATTTACGGCTTCGCTTCCACTGCACCGACACTAACAACCTGAACAGCGTTATTACGGCATTAGCGCCTTACCTCCAAAAGTTCACCGAACAGCATTATATCTGGAAAATTCAGAACGAAACTTATGAAAGGGAAATAGAGCGCTATGGTAAAAATTCTATGGATCTTTCGGAAAAGATTTTCCATCACGACAGCGAAATGATCCTTAACATTCTGGATTTAATTGATGAAGGAGAAGAAGGCGATGAATTAAGATGGCTGTTCAGCCTGAGAGGCATTGACGCTTTTCTGGAAAGTTTCCGGTTTACAATTGGTGAAAAAGAAAATTTTATGGATCGGCTCAAAACGGCTTTCGAAAAGGAATACGGATCTTCCAAATTCCTTAAAAGACAGCTGGACACGAAATACCGGAACCACCGGGAAAAGATAGAGGCTTTTATGACCCAATCGGGTGAAGAGCTGGATCACGCTCCGCTTTTAGCATTGTTAAACCGCAAACAGGAGAACATTGCTGCGACCGTTCAGGAAATTCAAATATTGCGAGAAAATAACAATTTAAACATCAATATTGATGACTTTTTGTCCAGTCACATCCACATGTTTATGAACCGTCTGTTTAAATCTAAAAACAGAACCTATGAATTAGTTTGCTATTTTTTCTTACATAAATATTACAAATCTTCCTTAGCCCGCTTAAAATAAGGATTCATTGTTTTATTACATTAAAATCACCATATAAAACATTACACAAAACTTAATATTAAACTTTAACATAATTTAACTAAAAAATAAAAAACAAACATGTAAATTTTTCTTACATTTGGATACAACCGATTACAATAAATCTAACCGTTATCCATTTTTTATTTAGATTATGAAGAAAAAAAGCGTAAAGCTAAGTTTAGATAAAATGACTATTAGTCGTTTAAACTCAAATCAGGCAAGTCAGTTAAATGGCGGAAAAGCAGACACAACTGTTACCAGTACCCTATTAATGTGTACACCTTGCCCAAATGACACTTCAATAAATGCTACAAAATTAGGACTTTGCCCTGATTCACCAACAATGAACGCGGTTTGCCCAAGTTTTAACAAAAAATGCATTAGCCAATAAAACAATAAAAGGACATGAAATGTCCTTTTATTGTTTATACCTACCATAACACCCAGTACTAATTATGAAGAAAAAGAATCTGAAATTAAGTTTAGACAAAATGACGATCAGCCGTCTGAACTCCAACCAGGCAAGCCGGTTAAACGGTGGTGTTGCAAACACTACACTCACGAATATCTGCTCTCCCTGCCCGGGCGATACAGGTACTGTAGCAACGGCACGTACACAATGTGGTTCTATTTGCCCGACCGACCCCGGATTAACCAGTAATTGCCAGTCTTTTCAAAAGAAATGCATTACCCAACTATAAGCTTATTAGTCAAATACCAATAAATAAATCAATTTAATTATGAAAAAAAAGAATTTAAAATTAAGTCTAGACAAAATGACAATCAGTCGTTTAAACTCTAACCAGGCAAGTCAGTTAAACGGTGGTGCAGACACTACAGTTACCAGCACACTTATGATGTGTACACCATGTCCGGTTGACAACACTACTGTTAGTGCTACTAAATTAGGGATCTGCCCGGGTTCGCCAACTATGAATGCCGTTTGTCCGACTTTCAATACAGCATGTGCATCCTTACAGAAAAAATGTATCGGAGGAGGATTTTAATTCCCAATTATAAAGAATTAAATCCGACATCAAATTAAAACAAATAAAAATCAGGCGTTTAAGCGCTAATCAGGCAAACAAGTAAGTCAGTCGTAACAAACCCGTTGCGAATACGGTTTGCCTGACTTTTAAAAGTACATTTTCTTCATCACAAAGAAAATGTTTTACAGTAAACCCTTTTTAATTCAAATCATGAAAAAGAAAAACCTAAAATTAAGTTTAGATAAAATGACGATCAGTCGTTTAAATTCAAATCAGGCAAGCCAGTTAAACGGAGGAAAAGCAGATACAACTGCTACCAGTACGCTTATGATGTGCACGCCATGTCCGGTTAACGACACTACTGTTAGTGCTACAAAATTAGGCATCTGCCCGGGTTCACCAACCATGAATGCCGTTTGCCCTACTTTCAACAATAAATGTGTTGTAATCGGTCATTAAAAAATAAAAAGGCACTTCAATGAAGTGCCTTTTTTTATACTATTATACTAAAGCCTGCTATTTAAACCAGCTTGAATACATGACGTAATTATTCGAAATCCGTTCAATTTCACCGGCAAAATCGGAGGCATTAATATCTTTAACTTTCTTAGCCGGAACACCTGCATAAATGGTCCCGGATTCCACAACCGTATTCTGCGTAACCACAGAACCCGCCGCAACGATAGAATTGCTCTCTATAACGCAATTATCCATCACAATGGCTCCCATACCTATCAGGACATTATCTTTAACCGTACAGCCGTGTACGATCGCGTTATGGCCTATAGAAACGTTATTCCCGATAATGGTCGGATGCTTTTCATACGTACAGTGAATTACTGCACCGTCCTGGATATTCACCTTATCGCCTATACTGATAAAATTCACATCACCCCTGATCACCGTATTAAACCAAACGCTGCATGATTTTCCAAATGTAACTTCTCCGACAATAGTTGCGTTTTCTGCTACATAACAATCTTCCGGGATTTGAGGGTATTTCCCTCTGACTTCTTTTATGATCATACTATCTCAAAAAAAATCGTCCCGAATAAAATCGGGACGGAATTAATAATCTCTTTATAATTAATTAACTGCAGGACAGTTACAATCGTATGGTTCTCTTTTACAGAAAAGATTAATACCCAATGTGATCTGGTGAAATCCTGAATTATCAAACTTAACATCTCCAGTTAAGTGAGAATAGGTATACGCAAACATAAAGTTTTTATAATTCACACCAACAATCGGCGTGATGTATTGCAACTTCTGATCACTCACACTGTTGTCGGCCACATATTGAGCACCGTCAAAACTTCTTCTATAAGACAATCCTCCCCAAAGTTTACCGAAATCCATTTCTTTATAAACTTTCAGGTTGATATCAAACGTTTTCTCTTTTGTTTTATCTACATACTGTAACATGAAAGATGGCTCCCATGACAGGCCGTTATCTCTGTTTCCAAAAACATAACCTGCACTCCATAAGTATTTTCTAAGGTTATCGCTTTCCACATCTGTATAGATATCTCTTTTATTCGATACGGCATTCTTAACAGTGAAATGCGTATAGAAATCAAGGAAATGATATGAAGCCCCTAAATCAACATTAAAATAAGAATCTTTCTGTTTCATTCCTCCGTCAATAATCGGATCAAACTCAGGACCGAATTTAGACTCATCTAAAGTACTTTGTACTAACCCTGCACTCATACCGAAAGATAACTGATTCAAGTCGTTTACACCTCTTGAAAATCGGATGTGGTGTGCATAAGTCAATTTCCCTCCCACTTGAGAATGATACCCATTTTTATCATTAAAAGCGATAATACCAATACCGGACTGTTCTCCAACGCTGGTATTAAAACTCAAAGTTTGTAATGCCGGAGCATCATCCTGCCCAAACCATTGTTGTCGGGCTGTTAATCTTATTTTACCACAATTAGCAGCTCCCGCCATTGATGGGTGTATCAAATAATAGTTATCCGATAAATAATCTGAATAAACTGCAATCCCTTCCTGTGCGAAAGACATTTGTGATAAAAATAATGCTAAAACTAAATAACGTTTTTTAAAAATATTCATGAGTTATCTTTTTAATGAGAAATGGGCTTTAAATTCTTTTAATTGTCCTT
>NZ_DFUB01000033.1:2841-285486 GCF_002379575.1 Flavobacterium sp. UBA4197 | reverse complement strand
CAGGAAGCGGTTCTACTCGTAAGTCCATAGCTGTTACGCTAAAGCAATGCGTGGTGGTGTTTTCTACACGTACAAAAATGGTTTGTACTGTAGGTACCTGATTGGTATACAACAATGGCAATTCGGTACCG
This sequence comes from Flavobacterium sp. UBA4197, assembly GCF_002379575.1. Taxonomy (NCBI): domain Bacteria; kingdom Pseudomonadati; phylum Bacteroidota; class Flavobacteriia; order Flavobacteriales; family Flavobacteriaceae; genus Flavobacterium; species Flavobacterium sp. UBA4197. The sequence continues at coordinate 285,355 of NZ_DFUB01000033.1, read as the reverse complement.
GCTACTCCTGCCTGAGCATCTGCCTGGCTGAAATAGAACGTTACATTCAATCCTGTTGTGGTTCCGATGATTTCCGGAATCTTAGTCGATAAATCGAATTCTTCGTGTAACGGTAGTCCGGTATAGTCACATAATGAGTAAGCTGGCACCGGCATTGGCACAACCGGTAATGGGTTAACCATTAGTTTGAATGCAACAACATCAAAACAGCCGGTTGTGTTATGCGTGACACGAACATAAATAACCTGTGGATTCGTAATGTTGGTATAGCTGAATATGTTATTGATTATATTGATTCCTGCCTGTGCATCATTCAGGTTCACATGATAGCTAAGCGTATGGTTGGCCGGATTTAATGTCCCTAAAATTTCGGATGCTTTAACGGTAAGGTCAAAAGCGGCAAAACCATCGGCTGTACTGTCATCACAAATCACTAACGGTGTTGGTGTCACGGCTTCCGGTGTTTCATGTACGATTAACTGTAGTTGTACCGTATTGGTACAGCTGGTTAAGGTATAACTAACGTTTACATAAAGCGTTTGTGTCCACGGATTGATATTGGTATAAGGGCTTTGAAGAGCATTCAGTCCCAATTGCGCATCTTCCGGTGTTTCGTGGAAGGTCACCGAAACGCCGGGCGGAATAGTTCCTCCGGCTATTACTGCTGCAACACCGTTTAAGTCGAACGGACCGAATCCGTCATTATTGGGATCGCAATATTCCAGAGGCTGCGGGGTTACTGCAAGCGGTCCCTGAATGATATTCAGTTCCAAGGTGGTGGTTGCAAAACATCCGGTTACCGGATTTTTAACACGAACAAATATGGTCGCCGGTCCGCTGGTATACGGTATCGGTAACGGATTCAGTCCGGTATTAGCATCTCCCTGCGTTAAGTGATAGCTCACCTGCAAACCGGCAACACCACCCGTTACAAGCGGATTGTTTAACGCCAGGTCAAATGCCGCCGTAGTAGTTGTTCCGTTACTACAGGCATTCATTGGATTTAATGGCATAATGACCGGTGACGGATTTACAATTAACTGGAAAGAGCCCACGCTTATACATCCGGTTGTATTTCTCAACTGATACCAGATGGTCTGCGGGTTCCCCGTATTGGTAAACGCTGTTGCCGGAACAATCGGAGCCGTTCCGGACTGGGCATCTGCCTGGCTGATATAATACGACACCGAAACGCCGGTCTGGCCGTTGATTAACTGGGTGTTTTTAACCGTCAGATCAAATATTTCAAAACCATCGCCCGGTACACTTGTTTCGCATACTTCATAGTTTGTCACATCCGGATTGAGTGCCGGACGTGCAATTACCTTTAACAATAAGGTTGTAAAGGAAGCACACTGATTGGCTCCGCCATTAACAACCCTGATATACAAGGTTTGAGTCACCGGGTTAATGTTGGTATATAAAGGTCCTTTTGGGTTGGTTCCCGCATTGGCATCGGCCTGCGTTTCATGAAAAGTTACCGTATAGGCCGGATTGCCGCCGGTAATTTCATTGATCCTGGTTGTCAGGTCAAAAACTGCAAACGCATTAGTACTGTTGTTGCTGCACACTTCAAAAGCTGCCGGCGTATTGATAACTGGTGCCTGAATAACGTTTACCGTATGGGCAGCTGTTAACGGCTGGCTACAGGACGGTGTACCGGCAGAAGCGACAGCAACCAGGGTGTATGTACTTGAATTCGTTAAGACTGGTGTTGTTGCTGTAGCTGTTCCCGTTCCGTTTAACGTTATAAACTCATTTGGGTTAGCATCAACAGTATAGGTAACGGTTGCGCCGGGCGTTCCGCTAAAAGTAATCGTTGCCGTGGTACCGGAACAAACCGAGGCTGTTCCTGTTATTACAGCTGTAGGCAGCGACGTGGTTGTAATGGTCACAGATCCCGTTTGAGGCTGGCTGCAAGCCGGTGTTCCGGTTGTCGCAGCACTAACCAGGTTGTAGGTTCCTGCCGTTCCGCTGGTAAGCGTGGCGGTTCCCGCAGCATCCAGTACAATTTGCTGGTTTGCCCCTCCGTTAAAAGTATAAGTAACCGTAGCGTTAGGTGTTCCGTTAAAGGTAATTGTTGCAGCGTCGCCCGAACATATAGTGGCTGTTCCGGATATCGTTGCTACCGGCAGCGGACTAACGGTTACGGTTACAGAAGCGTTCAATGCCTGCGAGCAGAGCATCGTTCCGTTATTATCGATGATCTTAATATAACTTAATGTATAAGTTGTGTCGGCTGTTAGTGCCTGTGTCAGCGTAAATGTTCCGGCAGCATTTAAAACTGCTGTCTGAACTGTACCGCCGTTAATCGTATATTCAATAGTTCCATCCGGAGTTCCGGTAAAAGTAACCGTTGCATTTTCACCGGCACATATAGCCGTTGGCGTAACACTTAAATTAGCCGTAGGAACCGGATAAACAATCAGTTTAAAATCCGTGATACTGTAGCATCCGGAAGTAGTATTCGTTACTCTCGCATAAATTATCTGGGGATTAACTGTATTGGCTATAATATTAGCCAATGGTGCAATACCATCGTTTGCGTTGGCAAGCGTTGTATGAAAAGTTATCGTGTTATTGGCAAGATCCGGATTGATCTGGCTTCTTACACTATTCAGGTCAAAAAGACCGATATTCGGGGTTGCACTACACACTTTTAAATCGGCAATAGTATTGGCAACCGGCGGCGGTGCAAAAGCGCCTCCGTTCTGAGTCGCCGTTCCGATCCATTCCAGGTCAAATCCGCCATCGCCTTCCGGCCGGTCAATTGCAATATAATAGGATTGTCCCGGCGTTACATTTAACCAGCGGACATAACCGTTACCATTAGCACCCGGGCCTGTTTGCGTCAGGGTTGTTGCCCCGTTCATTCCCGTATGATTATTGGTCATTCCTGCCAGTTGCGGATTAGTGGTTGCACAGCGTATCGGGCTGCCCAGACTCGAACAGGTTCTGTTTGGCCCGTAAACCCAGAAATCGTAATCCACAACAATATTGGTATCATTAGGTATAATGTTAAAACCCAATGTTCCCGCCTGAACCACATTGATTTTTAACCAAATCGAATTGTGTTCCGCTCCTCCACAACCGGAAACTTCCTGGACCGCTCCAATACCGCTGGCATTGGAACTAAAAGTACCATTACCGCAAACCGTAATGGCATTGACGCAATCGTTAGGCTGGTTTTGAGCAATCGCCACATTTGAGAAAATTACGGCTAACAATGCTAATAGAAATTTCTTCATTTATCAGTTTTTTATTGATGAACAATAGCCAACCCCAACTGTATGCATCAAGGTTAGCTATTGTTTTTTTATTGAAACCGATCTAATATCTCTTATGAAAATCGCGAACTATCTGTTGTTAACTTCCAAAAAACCATGAGACTGTTTTGTATTCCCAACTTTCAATAAGAGATGATTCAGATCTATTTTTTAATGATTACAAATTCAGAACGTCTGTTTTGAGAGTGTTCTTCTTCTGTACAGTTCGTACAATTGATTTTAAGCTCCGAACTTCCATATCCTTTTCCGGAAATACGGTCTTTTTCAATGCCTTTCGAGATCAGGTATTGTACGGTTGCCTGTGCTCTTTGTTCGGACAATTTCAGGTTGTAAGCGGCACTACCTTTGGAATCGGTATGTGATTTTACCATGATTACCATTGCCGGATGATCTTTCATCACCTTAACCAGTTTGTTCAGCTCATTCGCCCCCTGCTCTGTAATATTGCTTTTGTTGAAATCGAAATACACCGGATTCAGCAATACTTCCTTATCGGTAATGATCACTTCTACCGGTACTAATGGTGTTTCGACCATCATTTCACCCGATTTTATTTTCTGAACCGGGAAGGTTCCGGCTTCAAAATTAGGGGCTGTTGCCTGGAACACATAAGCCGTTTCGCAGTCCACATTATAACTTACTTTTCCTTCGGCATTGGTTTGTTTGGTTGCAATGATATTTCCTTTAGCATCCAGTATAGCCACCGAAGCATTGGTTAACAGTGCTCCTGTTTTTTTATTGGTCACCAAAGCAATCGCTTCTGCCGAACAAACCGGTGTAGCCATATAAATAGCATCCGAACCGTCACGGTTAGAAGAAAAGTAACCGATGTTCAGGGTTTTGTTAAAGCTGAAAGAGAAATCATCTTTTTCACTGTTTACCGGTTTTCCAACATTTTGGGCTGTTTCGGAAGTTCCTAAATCAATTTTAAAGACATCCAATCCGCCAAATCCCTGTTTTCCGGAAGAAGCAAAATATAAGATATTATCGTCCGTGATAAACGGAAAGTTCTCTTTTCCGGGTGTATTTACCGCAGCGCCCAGGTTTTGCGGCTTGCCATATCCTGTTGGTTCTACCGACACTTTCCAGATATCCGATTCTCCTAAACCACCCGGCATATTGGAAGCAAAATACAAGGTCTTACCGTCTTTACTCAAACTCGGATTGGTTATCGAATAGGCCGTACTGTTTATCGGAAGGGCTTCAATCTGTCCCCATTTTCCATCTGTTTTTGTGGCTTTATACAAACCCTGCTGCCCTACTTTGGTATTGCTGTTCTTGCTTCTTTCATATTGTCCGGCACTATGACCGTCGCGGGCAAAAAACATGGTTTTACCATCATTGCTAATGGTTACCGGACCATCGTGGAAAGGAGTATTCAGCTCATCAACCGGTTTGGGTTCTGTAAACGTTCCGTCTTCATTTCGGGTTGCCTGAAAAATATCCAGGTACGGCTGATTCGCCCATTTATCCGTTTTCTTAGCGGTATTTCGGGTACTGGTAAAATAAAGTGTTTTGTCATTGGTGAGTACCGCTCCAAAATCGCTTTGTCCTTTACTGTTTATATTCGTAGCCGCCACATCAAACATTTTTGTACGGTTGGTCAGGCTGGGAATATAATTGGGATTTGCTTTGTGTTCTTTTGCTCTGACATCATTTGGCATCAAACGGGCAAAAGCATCCATTTGTTTATTGGCATCCTGGTATTTCCCCAATGCTTTCAGCGTTTGTGCATAACGGTAGTAGGTTTCTGCCGCAGCTTTGCCTTCCGTCGCTTTGGCATACCATTTGGCCGCTTCGCTCATGTTGAATACATTGTAGTAACTGTCTGCCAGCTGAGTATAGACATATTCATTAGCATTTTTACTTTCCGCTAATTTCAAATATTCCTCAATAGCCCCCACATACTGGTAGCTTTCAAAAAGCTGGTCTGCCTTTTCTGTCGCTTTGTTTTGTCCGTAACCTGCTGTTAGCAGTAGCATTAAGCCTAATGTTATATACTGTTTTTTCATTTTATATCCTTTGGTTTAGAAATATCTTGGTGAAAGTGATACTTTTTTCGGGAAGTTCAAATCAAATAACAACATAAATTCATGTGAAGCCGGCGTTGTTACCTTTAAGTCTGAAACAATATGGTCATAAGCGTATCCGATTTTGATGTTGGGTGTAATGGCATAATTCACCATTCCGCCAAAGGAATCATCCAGTCGGTACGTTGCTCCCAGTTCGAACTTATCAAAAAATAAAACATTTGCTGACAAATCTAATGAGGTTGGTGCCTGAAATGCCGACTTTACCATAAAAGAGGGCTTAAATTTCATATTATCGGTCAGGTTAAACACATATCCCCCTGTTAAGAAATAGTGCTGTGTTTCGCTTCCGAAATTGTATTCCTGTCCGTTTTGGGTAACATCCAGATGTGTTTTTTTCAACATGCTGGGTACTGAAAAGGCCAGGTAATAGTGCTGCGTATAATAAAAGACCCCGGTACCCACATTAAAATAGGTATTGCTGGTATCTTCCCGGAAGGCAACATCACCCGGCTGCGGTACAAATCCGTTACCTATTTCCGAGAACAATCCGATTTTCTGGAATGTCGCCCCGGCTTTAAGTCCAAGTGCCAAACGGTGTTCGCCACCTAAATTTAACGTATAGGAGAAATCGGCATAGACATTATTTTCTTCCACCGGACCAATTTTATCGGAAACGGCAGATAACCCTAATCCAACATTTTTTCCAACCGGACTGTGCAGGGATAAGGTCGCTGTTTTAGGAGCTCCCTGTATGTCAACCCACTGCTGTCTGTATAATAATCCTCCGGATAAACTCTCTTTGGATCCTGCATAAGCCGGATTCATGACATTCATATTATACATATATTGTGTATAATGCGGATCTTGCTGTGCTTTGACCTCTAAAGCAACCATAACTATTAGCAAAGCTGCAAAATATAGTTTTTTCATATTCGGCTATTTATTACTTTTAAAAATACAGTCTGCCTGAAAACAAACAGACTGCATTTTAATTTATTGATTAGTGTTCTCTGTTTATATATACCCAACCGGTTACAGTTGTTCCGTTTTCTTTATGAATCGCATAGAAATACGTTCCGTCTGGTAACTCGTTTCCATTGCCGGACACACCATTCCATTGGTTGGTATAGTTTCCTTTGAAAGAATACACTTCTGTACCGTAACGGTTGAAAATGGAAAGTTCTCTCACTCCTAATCCTGTCAGATCAAAGGCATCGTTTGCTCCGTCATTGTTTGGAGAAATACCTTTAGGGATCATTTTACAAGGATTATTGGTTACCGTAAATGGTGCCGAACCGCTACAGTTTCCGGAAAGTACCGTAACACTAAAGCTCAATGGTAAACCAGCTGTCGGGTTTTGTGCCAGATACTGATCTACATTAAATGTTTCGGCATTGGTACCTACCGTAATGTTATTCTGATCTTTCCAGATATAACTCACCGTATCAGGGTTGTAAGAACCGTTTACCGGAACCGCTTTCAATACTAATGTTTCCGATTCGCAGGCACTTTCAACTGCTACTGCAACAGACTGGGAAATAGTGATCGTGAAAATATCCGATCCACCCGTATTACACGTTGCCGCATCCTGCTGTACCAAATAGGTAATGGTATAGGTTCCCGGTGTGCTTCCTGCAATATTGATTTCTCCTGTAGTACCATTGATCGTCAAACCTGTTCCGGCACTGAAAGTACCTCCCTGTGTAAATCCTGATGCTGTCACAGGGAAAGCATTCGGACTGCCGGCACAATAAGTATTGTCATACGTAAAGGCCGTTACCGGGTTTACTCCTGTGGTTAACACTATCGTTGCCGTATAGCTGTCGCCGCCAATACAGTTTGCCTGATCAGCAGTTACAACATATTGCACCTGGTGTGTTCCGGCAGTAGCCGTTGCTAAATCAATAGCTCCTGTAGCTGCATTAACCGTTACCGTCGCCGAGCTGAATACTCCGCCGGTTGTAAAGCCTGCCGGTAATACCGGTAAAGGATTTACCGTTGCATTTACACAGGTTGTTGCATAACTGAACGTTACATTTGGTGCTGTTAGCGGTGTCACGGTGATCACAACCGAGTCTGATACCGCCTGGCTGCACGCTAATGCTCCGGAAGCCGTTACATTTACAATAGTATAGGTACCCGCATTTCCGGTTACAATAGTCGCATTTCCGGCAGCATCCAATACAATCGTTTGGTTGGCACCGCCATTTACGTTGTAGGTCACTACAGCATTTGGTGTACCGGTAAACGTAATCGTTGTTGTGCTTCCGGAGCAAATGGTAGCCGTTCCGGAAATCGTAGCGGTTGGTAATGCAGCTACTGTAATCACAGCCGAACCGGTTACCGCTGCCGTACAGGACGAAGCCGCAGAAGTAGCCCCTACCAATTCAAAAGTAGTGGTTGCCGTAATCGCAGCCGTGTTCAATACAGCCGTTCCGGTTGCATCTAAAACAACAGTTTGCTGTGCACCGCCATTTACCGTATAGGTTACTGTGGCATTTGGCGTACCGGTAATCGTGATTGCAGCCGTATCACCGGAGCAGATCGTTGTACTGCCCGATATTGCTGCGGTTGGCAATGCCAATACGTTCACTGTTGCCGAAGCGGTCAGGTTTTGCATACAGGCATTGGTACCGGTTTCGGTAACACTTACCAAAGTGTACACACTGTTCACTGTTAAGGCAGGAGTTGTAACGGTAGCAACACCATTAGTGTCTAACGTTACCGTTTGGTTCGCACCACCGTCCACAGTATATGTAATAACCGCATTTGGTGTACCGTTAAAAGTAACGGTAGCCGTCGTTCCGGAACAAACCGGAGCCGGAGCAGTTATCGTAGCAACAGGTAAAGCATTTACCTGAACAACAATTTCTGTTCTTGGTCCTACACATCCGTTAGTATCGGTAAGGCTCACATAGTAAGAAGTATTTCCTACAGTAGTTGTAACCGGTACCGGAGCAACAGGATTTCCTGTTCCGCCCACAGCATCTGTATACCATAATAAGGTATGGTTTGCCGGTGGTGTAGCGGTTAAGGCTGTCGCTGTCGCATTCTGGCAATAAACAACCGGAGTGGTTACTACCGGTGCATCGCTGATTCCTTCATAGGTAATCGCGATCGATTTTTCACAATAACGTGTTCTCCAATAGAATGTATAAACACCCGGTGTTGTAAATCCGGAAATCGCTGTTGTTTTGTTATTTGGTGTGGCAATAACCGTAGTAGCCGGATTATTCGCAGCGGCTACCCATTGCCCTACACCTTCTGCTTCAACAGTTGTGGTATTCTGACTACAGTTTAAAGTGTGAGCCGCTGTTTTAATAGCCACATTCGCTTTAAAATTAGCCTCATCTAAAAGGTTTCCGATTATATTTTCTTTGGATCTGAAAATAAAACGGGTAACGTTCTGACCTGCCGGAACTGCGTATGATCCGGTATTCAGGTGCCAGATAGGCCCCGGTGAAGCCGATTCCAGTACTAACGTGAATGGTCCTGCCGGCGGTCCTGCAAATAATTGTAGTGAACTACCGTTGCTGGATCTGGCTGCATGTGCAAAACTATAATCCATCTGGGTAATTTCGGACGTATCAAATTCTTTATATATTCCTTTGATGTTTGGATCGTTAGGATTCCAGTCTTCTTCCGGATCACTCAATATCTGGATACATTGTCCTCCGGAATAAGGTCCTAAATTAATTGCATTTAATGCTTCTGTAAAGAAAATGGCACTCCAGGTATCTAAATTAACCCTCCATCCCGGTACAACATATTGCGTACCGATGGTCGTAACTCCGGTAACCGTTTGCATAGGCGGGAATTCAAAACCATGGTTCACCGCGTTTATATCACATAAATCCACCGGTGTTTTAACACACACATTGAATTTTCGGGTACTTGGAATAGTACTGTTCAGGGTAAGGCGTACTTTATAGGTTTCTCCAACAACTAATTCAGACATATACATTGCCACAATTACGTTGTTATTGCTGCATGCTTTTTCTTCCAGTACACCGTTTGTGCCTACTTTATAAAGCGTCATCGTCATGTTCGGATACGGCTCATCTCCGGATGATTGGTAGAAGTTACCGGTAAATCCGTTTGCTTCGATAATATGAACTTTTGATGTGGCATCAAATTCAAACCAGATATCACCACCATTGATACCACCACAGCTCATTGGTGTTGCCGATGCCGTAGCCCCGTTAAAGGTTACATCGCTGGCTGAGGTATTACATTCTTCATTCGGGTTAACCGGGATTCTGATTGCCGTTGACGGTTCATCATTTCTGATGAATACTTTTGGTCCGGACCAGTAGCTTTTGTTCGTTGCACTACAGATAGCACGCACAAAATATTCGAATGTTGTTGCGGTCTGCGAGTTGAAATCTGCCGGTTGCGGTACATAAGAAGTCGTGTTAACAATAGTTCCCGATTGCGGCAATGTTCCGTTGCCAACCGGTTGTATAAATACTTCCCATTGTGTTTCTGTTCCGCCTGCTGTCCAGGAAAACTCTGATTGCGCATTTACCTGTAAGTTTGTCGGCTGCGGACAGGTAACAGGTCCGCAAATGGAAAGTCCGGTGTATAAGGTTGTTCTTGGTGTTCCAAGTCCCATCGGGCTTGCCCAAACCACCGTTCCGGAAGCATCTTTAACCTGAACCTGTGCATTAGGATATTGTCCCGGTGCGGTTCCGATAGAGTCCCAGAATAAAGAGTACTCCACTCCGGTACACAACAGTAGCGTATATTCTGCCGGTGGTGGTACCGTATTAAAAGGTCCTGTAGGGAATTCCAGCGTTTGCACCAACATTCCGTTTTGCATTACATTGATTCCGCCACCCACGCCAAAGGAATTACCACTGGATAAAACAATAGTATATTCACACAGGTTTTCGAAACTACATTTGGTCGTGAACTCAAACGGTCCAACCCATTCGCTTTGCTGTGAACCACTACAAAGTGCTCTCACATAGTACTGGTATTTTAATGCCGGTGTTAAATTGGTAATTGTATACGGGTTGGTTCCTGCCGTATGCAGGTATTGCGGTAAAGTGTTCCCCACCGGAGCCGGAGTTCCATAAGGCTGTACCGATATTTCCCACGGAGCTGTAGTTCCGTTTGCATCCCATGAAATTTGCGCTTCCGTATCGGTTACGTTTTGCGCCACTAAATTGGATGGCTGTGGACAAGCCGGAATATCTTCAATTACCACATTGTCGATAAACAATAACTGCCCTCTGTAAGGACCGGTACTTTGATAAAACGGTACATGGAACGCAATATTAATATTCCCGGTAATTCCTGCCGGAAGGTTAATTATTTTTTCCTTGTATTCCACATTGTTGATCAATACAGGATCTGTAGCAGAATCGTATAAAATAGTCGTAAACTGATCCAGTGCGATACCGTTAGTCGATAAACGTACTTTTAAGTCTTCGGTAAAGAAGCTGTCGTTTACACGGTAGTAATAACGTAATCTTTGATTGGCTGCCACGTTAATCGTTGGCGAGATCAGCCAGTCTTCATTCTGACCGTTGCTTCCGGTAAACATACCGGCCATCTGGTCTCCTTCATACGGATTAACCGTTACATTCATGTTCCATTTGTTAGAATCGTTGTTGTTGTTCACAATTCTCCAGCAATCTTCTGTTTGAGAATTACTGTTGAACGTTTCTGTAAATGGCGCATTAATAGGGTTACATAAAGTTCTGAAAGTAAATGGCCCTATCCAGTCACTGTAAACACCGCTGCCGCAGGAAGCTCTCACGTAATATTCATAGATCGTATTCGGCAATAGGGTATTTGGTGTATACGTACTGCTGCTCACCGGTGTAACGGTCGCATTAGTTGTACCGGCGATCTGGATTTTTACTTCCCAGGCAGATTCGGCATAACCCGGAACCCATGATAAGGCAGCAGAATCCTCTGTAATATCAGCCGCTGTTAAGTTAGACGGATTCGGACATGCCGGAGCATCTTCAATTACTACATCATCAAGATTTAATGTAGAAGCTGTAGCCGGTGAACTTAATTCCGGCGGTACGCGGAAAGCGATATATACCGGTCCGTTAGCCGTGAAATACAGGGATTTTTCCTGGTATACCGTATTGGTAAATTCCATTAAAGGCGAGATAACGGTAAAGCTTGACGGGTTCGTATCGGTAGTAGAAATCAATACTTCGATACCGTGTCTTGGATTTATCGTGAATGGCGTAGCCAAAGCTCTGTATTTAAACGAAAGTTTTTTGTTTCCGGACACATTAATTGCCGGAGTAATCAACCAGTCATTAAAAGAGCTTGGTCCCATAAAACCTCTTTGTATTCTTGCTTCTGTTGTGCCTATTGTCCATTGTGCGCCATCATTGTTGGCATTATTGGTAGACCAGCAGAATTTTTTAGTGGTAGGATCCGTATCGTTAAAACTTTCCGAGAACGGTGTCGGGAAAGTGATACAGGCAGTTGTAAAATCGAACGGCCCGATCCAGTTACTGGTTTGTGTAGCCGAACAGTAGGCTCTCACATAATATTCATAATGTGTAGCCGGATTTAACAAGGTTGCCAGATAAGGATTCGAGTTAACAAGTACTCCTGAACCTGTAGGAACTCCAGTTCCGTATGGCTGAACCGATACCTGCCACTGTGTTTCGGTATCTCCGTTTGTCCAGGATAATAACGCCTGGTTTTCCGTGATATTCTGAGCGGTAGGGCTCAACGGATCCGGACATACCGGTTTGTCTTCAATAAAAACATCATCAATAGAAATTCTTGTTGCCGTATGGCCGGTTGCCGGGCTAACAACAAAAGCAATATTAACCGGTCCTGTAATCGAAGTCGGAATATTGATGATTTTTTCCTGCCAGGTTGTATTGGTAATCTGTGTATCCGGAGCCAGCTCAATCGTAAAGTTCTGTGCCCCTATTCCCGTTGTGGAAATACGAATAGCATAACTGGATACCCCGCCAACAACCTGATGTTTGTAACGCAGTCTTTTTGGCACTCCGCTCAGATTTACCTGAGGCGATGCAAACATATCGTTGTTATAGTTCTGGTATGTACTGGTCTGCATCGTGGCATAACCGCCCAGATAAGACCATGTCTGTCCGTCGCCGTTAACGTCAACTGCCGTCCAGCAAGGTGTAGGCACAGTAGCCGATGCTCCTGTGAACTGCGTGGAATATGGTGTTGAAAATACCGGACACTGGGTTGTAAATTTATAAGGCAATCCCCAGCTTCCCGGAATATTATTACAAACCGATCTTACATACAGGTCATACGAAGTACCCGGAGCCAATCCGGTATTGATCACATTGTTAAGATTTGTCGTTGTTGGCGTACCGGCTCCAGCAGGAGCGCCCGATCCGGTTGGTACTGCTTTGTATTCCCAGGCAGTGGCAAAACCACCAACGTTATCCCAGGAAAACGATACACTGTTTTGCAACAAATCCTTGTAGGTATAGTTTGCCGGCGGCGCACAATTACCACCTTCCACTTTTAGTGTAAAACAGATACTTGCCGTAGCCAGTAAATTAGACGATACCACAATTACATACGTGTGGCCTGCCTGAACAAATAAGTTCTGGATTCGCTTTGGAACGTTTGCCGCTGAGGTGCTCACACCTGCAATACAGGAAACACCAACATTGGCACAGCTGTCGTAAACAAAAACTCCTGTTGAGTTATTGTAACACCCTGTTCCGCCCAGCGTGGTCTGTGTTATCGTGATCAGCCCGTTTGCTGTGGGTGTATAGGTTAAAAACGCTTTGGCACCTGCCAGGTAATTCCCGGTTACTGCCGGGGATAAACATCCTGTTCCCTGGTTCGGATAGGTTACTGCCGCGTTTTCATACAAGTTCAGATTGGTCGATAGCGTAAACGGCTGTGTTGTCACATCCGGAATAACGATTGGCGTTGAACAGGATAATCCTAAAATCGATGTTTTAAAAGGAAATGGTCCTGCCCATTCACTCGTAGGAACGGAACCACCGCATAGTGTTTTGATATACACATCATAAAACGTATTGGCAGCCAGTGAACCGGCCGGATAGGAATTGGCAACAACCGTTCCGTTTGCTGCCGGAGCCGTACCCTGCGGTACTACCTGAACTTCAAAAGAAGTAGCCGACGGATGTGTCCATGATAAATTCGCACTGTTAGCCGTAATGTTGCTAACGGTAAAATTAGGCTGTGTTACTTTTAAACAAGATTCCACAACCCTTACATTGTCTACAAACCAGGAATCGCCCGAAGGAGCAGCGCCTGTTTGGGTATTAACGGCAACAAATGCAACATAAAAATTAAGATTCGACGGCAGATCGGCCGGAATCGGAACCACCTTTTCCTCATAAGCAGTTGGTGAACCCGAATTCAGTTCGGCTTCCGTCCAGGATTTTAATACCACGGTAAATCCGTTGATATCCGGCTGTGTGGCAGTAGAAAGCCTTAGCTGGTAAATCGTACCGTTATTGGTGGCACTCCCCTGTTTGGTAAAAAACCGGATTTCTCCGTTTGGTATGGGTGTTACCGATGGTGTAACTAAAAAGTATTCTGCCGTATTACCCGCTCCGATGTTCACGGAAGCCGGATTAATATAAGCAGCATTACCTCCCAGGTAACCATCATTAGAAATGTCCCAAAGAAGTGTCGGGCCCGGCGTTTGGAATTTTTTCCAGGTAGCCGGAATTCCTCCTTCAAAATTTTCAGTGCTCAGCTGACTGTAACCTGAAACAGAAAATAAAAAAAGAAGAAAAGTCAAAATCTTCCCTTTTATTTTTTTGTGCAATAAGCATTCATGAAATCCTGATAAGAAATCAAGAAAGCCAATCCACAAAAAACCTAAAGTAGTTAATTGTAATTTTTTTTGCATTTTCATTACTTGTTAGTTAATAGTTTTGCAATAAAAATAATTACACTAATGCTACTATAATAGGATAAGGCTTTGTGGTTTACTGAATTTTTAAAGCTGAAAAACAACTTTAAACACCTAAAAAACAATTACTTAAATAAAAAATTAACTTTTTATTTACATTAGTTTAAAGGTTTTTCATTTTGTAAGCTTTTGATTACATTATTAAGTCTATCGATACTTGTTTTGGATTTTTTCGCGGCAATAATGAAGCCAATTACAGCCAGAACAGCAATAACAAAAAGGCAAATAAAACCGTAGATAAATTTGGGAATAGCATTTTTAAGCTTAATTTTTTCCTCTTTCTCAATCTCATTTAACGAATCACTTATAGACTTTCTTTCTCTTTCTTTCACCTTGGTTTGCACCTGCAGATATTTTGAACGGTAGTTTTTATAGGTACTCCATTCGTTAACGGCGAGGTAGTTTTCAGACAAACCTTTGTATATTTCCTGATTCAGTACCAGGTCTTCCACATTGCCCGAAATTTTGAGTGCCTGTTCCAGTGTTGCAATAGCTTCCTGATATTTACCTTCCAGTGTGTACACCTGTGCCAGCCCTTTTAAAGCAAATCCCTGAAGGCTGTAGGCATCTACCTGTTTTGCCAAAGCACTCGATTCTTCAAAGCTCTTTATTGCTGCTTCGTTATCGGACATGAGTATATAGCAATTACCTTTGTTGTATTTGGCAATACTGATTTTACTGGCGCCGCCCATCTGGTCAGTGCCTTGCAGGATCTCGTGAATACCTTTGTCAAAAAAGGTTATCGCGATATCACAGTTTAGTTTTTCTTTATAGATAAACCCTCTCACAATATAATTAATCCCGAGATTGATCCTGACCGAATCGCGCACCGGATATTCGAAGCTTAACTGTTCTGCCTGATCCAGATACTGGATGGCTTTATCGTAAATTTTTAGCTGGTGGTACTGGATTCCGGCTTTATTGATAATCAGAATCTTAAGCAGCTTGTCGCTGGATTGCGGCAACAGCTGGTTCGCTTTGATCACATATTCCAAAGACTTTTCATAATCCCGTTTGGAGGAATAAGCATCGGAAATGAGCTTATAACCGCGTATTTTGGTATTGATATCATTCCCGGCTTTGCTCACAACCTCTTTTCCGGCTGCGATTGCCTTATCCGGATTGCCGTATATTTCCAGGCTGCTTGCCCGGATCAGGCTGTCAAAGTTTTTACCCGACTGGGCAGATAAACCTACACCAATCAAAAGAAAGAATACGGCAAGTAAAGTACTGTTTCGTTTCATAGCGGTACTATTGTGAATTACTAACTTCCATTTCGCTTTTTAAAAGCTCAATGAACGTTATCGGTGCAATTCCGGTTATCGATTTAAATACGGTAGCAAAGCTGCTATGGGACGAAAAGCCACTGTTTTCCGCCAGGTAACTGATCTTATAGTTTCTGAAATTGGGGTCGGATTTTAGTTTTTCCACGATATAGTTGATCCGCAGTTTGTTGATATACGTATTGAAATTTACATCATAGTGCTTGTTGATTATTTCCGATAAGTATTTTGTATTGGTTTCAAACTGTCCTGCCAGTACGGCCAGCGACATATCGTTGTTGGTAAACTTCGTTGAACTTTCAAAGCGCTTTAGCTTGTTTAGCAAAGCCTGTTCCGTTTCCAGCGGAATATTGCTCTTTTTACTGACTTCTTTGACCTCTTTCTTTTCAGTAAAGCGGATAATCAGGTTATTACGGGTAATTTCCAGGTAGTTGATAATTTCTTTCAGTCTTTTCTTTTTCCATTGAAATTTAAACCAGAACAAACCGCAAACGAGTATGACCACAAATGTCAGTCCCAACGCAATATAGAATACCGTGCTATACCATTGTTTCTTAACCTTATAAATGTTTTCATAATCCTGTGTGATCAGGTTATAAGCCGTATTTACCGATTCCTGTTCTATCGTTTCCACTTCGGCATTGGCTTTCAGAAAATTGGTATTGTAAAACTTATAATTCGTTTTATCATTCAGCGCCAGGTAATTAATCGCTATCTGTTTGTTGATGCTTTCCGTTAGGTATACATTTTCAAACGGCTGGGCTTTCTGCCCGGCACTCAAAAGGGCTTTAAGGGCTTTCTGGTGGTCTTTCTGATGAAAATAAACAGAGGCAATTCCGCTTAAAGCATATACTTCGGCATAATTGTTTTTGATACTTGTCTTCTTTAATAAATCAAGTACTTTCTCAAAGTAAAAACGGCCTTTTTCGTAATCATTTAAGCCGCAGTATGCTCTTCCTTTGGTGATCATAAACCACAGGTACATCGTTGGAAATTCCCGTATGGTATTTTCAAAAGAAGCACCCTGCTTTTCAATAAACTGTGCCGCTTCTTCATATTTTTCCCGATCCAGGTACATCAGGGATTTATCCAGCGTCAGTAAGGATTTTGCATAGGCTTTATCGTTCCGGTCACTGATCTTTAAAGCCTGTTTTTCGGCTACATCAAAGTATTTTTTGGATTGGTCGTCAAAATATAACGCTCTTAAAATTATCGATTTGGTTACCGGAACCTCAATCATATCCCTGTTATCCAGGTCAAAAGGATTCCTGTCTGCTTCAAACAAATAGGTCAGCGCATTGTTATAATCGCCTTTCACTTCATAAATCCTTGCCAGTAAGAAGTTGACTTTAGCCTTTTCTTTACTGGACGTTACCCGCTTGAGCAGGTGCAGTCCCACTTTCAAAGCCTCGTTGGGTTTTGAATAGATCAACTCTTCCGATTCTCTAAACAAAAGTTCCTGTTTAGACATAGTTTGTGCTACAATAGAATGGTATGGTAATCCTAATGTAAAAATGAGTAGCATTACATAATAAAATTGAACATTGCTATACTTCATTTGCTCTTTTCCCTTATTATACATGAGTTACAAATGTACCGATTATGTGAACAATGGCAATAGGCTTTGACGGTTAAAACAATATAACGCAGATATTGTTTTTTTAAAACTTAATGGTAAAATATCACAAAAATGTAACACAAAAAACAGGCAGAAAAGGATGTTTTTAAGCAGTGTAAACCTATTCTTAATAAAAAAAACAGCCATACGGCTGTTTGCTGAAAGGAAACCGGACAACAATGTTAAGCATTGTCAATCAGAATCTGGTATTTTCTCCCGATGGGTACTATTCTGTCATCGGTTAAGGTCAGGTTGTGTTTGGTATTGCCGTGCATGTGGCTTCTGTTTACAATGTGTGAACGGTGTACCTGGATAAAATTCTCATCCAGATTTTCTTTGATTTCGATCAGACTGCCGTAAACCACCACCGGAATCACACCGGATTGAAGGTATATTTTGAGGTAATTGCCCACACTTTCAATACAGACAATATCGTCTAAAAGCACGTCCATCATTTCCCCGTTTACCTTTAGCTGTATGTTGCTTTTAATGGTGTTTTTACTGTTCCGGGCTTCACAAAACAATTTGGCTTTTGCTACTGCTTTCATAAAAAGCGACAGCGAAATTGGTTTTAGCAGGTAATCCACAGCATCATGCTGGTACGATTTCAGGGCAAAATCGGAATAGGCAGTGGTAACAATCGTAACCGGCCGCTGCGGCATTGTTTCCATCAGCTCGATACCACTCACCAAAGGCATGTTGATATCCAAAAAGATGATATCGTACTCCTGCTTCCTGATGAAATTCATTGCCTCATTTCCATTATAGGCACTATCGCAATATTCCAGTTCCTTACAATGCGAAATATGCGACCTGATGACTTTGTGAGCTGGCTTTTCGTCATCAACAACTAAGCATTTATATTTAGCTTCCATAATTGTAATTCTAATTTAAAAATTCCGCTAATATCCTTATCAATAGTAATTTTATGCTTCACGAACGATACGATCAGCCTCCTTCTCAGGTTTTCCAGTCCGAGGCCGGTACTCTCTAAAAACGAACCTTCTTTCAAACAATTGTTCTCAATGGTAAAAATAAGGTGGTCGTCCTTAAAGCTCCAGTTTATATCCACATAAGGGCTTTCGCATTCCAGTGAAAACTTAACCGCATTTTCAATCAGCGTCATGAAAACCAGCGGCAGGATATAAAAATCCTCATAGCTCCCTTGCCACTCCTGTGTTACTTTTAAATTGTGGCTTTTATACTGGTGATAACCAATGTATTTGTTTACAAAATCAATTTCTTCCGTCAGGGAAACATATTCTTTTTTGGTGGCTTCAATCTGGTAGCGCAGCAAGCCGGAAAGTTTCAGAATTTTATCAGCAACCGTTTCCGGTTCGGCCAGTGCGTCGCCATACAGGTTGTTCATTGCATTGAGTAAAAAGTGCGGGTTGAGCTGCTGCTTTAAAAAAGTGAGCTCTGCCTGTGAGTTTAAAAGCTTTTTCTGTGTCCTGAAAACATTTTGTATGACCCATAAATGGATAAAATAAATACCGGAACCGATAAAAACCATAAAAAGTGTTCCCAATATCTCATTAAAAAGAGAGGTAAACTCCCCCATATACCGCATAAAAGTTACCTGAACAATAATGTAAAAGCACCAGAAAGCAAGGAAAAACCTAAAAAAAGTAAAATATTTTTTCTCCAAAAGAAATTTTCTTACAAGAATTACGTTACTAAAGAGCACAGCCGAATAAATGGCTGATAATATTACGATTAGTTCGACCAGAATTCTTTCTGAAGTCTTTTCCGGTTTCTTTT
This sequence comes from Flavobacterium sp. UBA4197, assembly GCF_002379575.1. NCBI lineage: Bacteria > Pseudomonadati > Bacteroidota > Flavobacteriia > Flavobacteriales > Flavobacteriaceae > Flavobacterium > Flavobacterium sp. UBA4197. Next base: position 266,447 of record NZ_DFUB01000033.1, on the reverse strand, counting down.
CGACGTATTCGTTAAAGAAAAAAAGGAAAAAAAGCAGTAGGTAAAAAGTGGTATTTCGAACCCAGAAGTTCTCATAAGTAAGGCGTGGTCTCATGAGGGCAAATTTAAAGTAATCAAAATGCTTTCAGCAAATTAGAGGTTGTTTTTTATACCAACGCCATTTGTATAATAAATCAATATTTTAAATAAATTTTAACTTAATTTTTCCTTCACAGAATATCTTTGCAAAAGTTTTAATCATCAACACTATCAAAAAACGAAAGTTACAAAAAATGAACATTAAAATTATTATCAGCCTACTGCTACTCTCCACGAGTTATCTGTTTTCTCAGGAGAAAGTGACCTTAAGCGGTACCATTTCGGATACCAGGAACAACGAAACACTTATTGGTGTTACTATCTACATCAAAAGCCTGCAAACCGGTACAACTACAAACGAATATGGATTTTATTCCATTACCGTTCCCAAAGGGACCTACAACGTTCAGATTAATTACATCGGCTACCAGAGTATCGAACAGACAATAGACCTGAATCAGAACACCCGGAAAAACTTTTCACTGGGCGAAAATTCACAGGATCTGCAGGAAGTCGTGATTACCGAAAACAAGAAGAAAGTCGATATCCGGCGTCCGGAAATGAGCGTGAACAAACTCACGATCAAGGAGATCAAAAAAATGCCGGTTGTTTTAGGGGAAACGGACGTATTGAAATCCATACTAACCCTGCCCGGTGTAACCAATGCCGGTGAAGGGGCGTCCGGATTTAACGTTCGTGGCGGTGCTGCCGATCAGAACCTGATTTTACTGGATGAAGCTACCATTTACAATTCTTCCCACCTTTTCGGATTCTTTTCCGTTTTTAACTCCGATGCGATAAAGGATTTAAAGCTGTATAAAGGCGGTATTCCGGCGCGTTTCGGAGGCCGTTTGTCTTCCGTACTGGACATTTACCAGAAAGAAGGAAACAGTAAGGAGTTTCACATGAATGGCGGAATCGGTCTGATTTCGAGCCGTTTGCTTGCCGAAGGCCCTATTTCTAAAGACAAAGGTTCTTTCCTTGTTGCCGGAAGAAGCTCGTATGCACATTTGTTCCTGAAATTAACCGACAACAAAAACTCGGCTTACTTTTATGATCTGAATACCAAACTGAGCTACAAATTAAACGACAACAACAACCTTTACCTGTCCGGCTATTTTGGCCGTGATGTGTTCAGCCTGAACGACAGCTTTGAAAATACCTACGGTAATACCGTTGTGAATTTAAGATGGAACCACCTGTTTTCAAACAAGTTATTCTCCAATATGTCCCTGATTTACAGTGACTATTATTATGGCTTAACACTTGATTTTGCAGGCTTTAACTGGGATTCCGGTATTAAGAACTACAATTTCAAATATGATCTGAAACACTACGTTTCCGATAAAATGCAGTTAAGCTACGGATTGAATACCATTTATTATGACTTTAATCCGGGAACCATTAAACCGAATAAACCGAATTCCGGTATCAATGCGGATCAATTGGATAAAAAATATGCTTTTGAGCCTTCCTTATATATCGATGCCGAACAAAAAGTAACCGAAAACCTTTCCATTAATTATGGTTTGCGTTACTCCATGTTTTACAGATTGGGAGCACAGACCATTAACAAATATCAAAACGACCAGGCTGTAGTTTTTAACAACGATATTAAAATCTATGAAAAAGCTACGCCTATCGGAACAGAATATTACAGAAGCAATAAAACCATTGCCAGCTTTAACAATCTTGAACCGCGTTTATCGGTTGCCTATGCTTTAAACGACGATCAGTCGGTAAAAGCGAGTTACAACCGTATGAGCCAGTACCTGCACCTGATTTCCAATACGGCTTCGCCAACACCACTGGATGTCTGGGCACCAAGTGACAATTTCCTGAAACCGCAAATTCTGGATCAGTTTGCTGTGGGGTACTTTAAAAATTTCAGTGACGACAAATATTCCCTGGAATTAGAAACGTTCTATAAAAAAATCAAAAACCGTGTGGACTATATTGACGGTGCCGACTTAATTGCGAATAATGCCATTGAGCAGGTTATCTTACCCGGACGTGCCCGTGCTTACGGTTTAGAAGTTCTGCTTCGCAAAAATACCGGAAAATTAACCGGATGGGTTTCCTATACCCTATCCCGATCAGAACAGCAGACACCGGGAAGAACACCGGACGAATTGGGGATCAACAACAGTGACTGGTACCGTACCGGTTATGACAAAACCCATAATTTATCGGTAACGGGAAGTTATGCCTATAATGAAAAATGGACTTTTGGAGGAATCTTTGCGTTACAATCCGGACAGCCGGTAACCTACCCGAACGGTCAGTACCAATATCAGGGAATTTCTGTGCCAAGCTATGGCGGAAGAAACGACAACAGTCTGCCGTTGTACCACCATCTGGATGTTTCGGCTACCTATGTGCCAAAACCGGATAAGAAAAAAGGCTGGCAGGGAGAATGGGTTTTCAGTATTTACAACCTTTACAGCCGTAAAAATGCCGCTTCCATTTCCTTCCGTCAAAATGAAGATACCGGACGAAATGAAGCCTTACGACTATCCATTTTTGGAATGGTGCCATCCGTAACGTACAACTTTAAATTCTAAATTGATTATTAAGACATTATAAAAGAATCAGATCATGAAAACAATATTCAAATATTTATCGGTACTTTTTATCTGCGCACTGAGCAGCAGCTGCGAAGATGTCGTGGATGTAAAACTGGATACGGCACCGCCGCGCCTGGTGGTAGATGCAGCCATTAACTGGATTAAAGGTACTCCGGGTGACGTTCAGAAAATCACGCTGACCACTACTACCGATTATTACAGCAATACCATCCCGAAAGTATCCGGGGCTACGGTTTATATTACCAACAGTGCCAATACTGTTTTTGATTTTATCGAAACCGTGAGCGGTAGCGGGGAATACATCTGTAACAACTTCCAGCCGGTTATTAACGAAACCTATACGCTGACTATCGTTTCCCAGGGCGTGACCTATAAAGCCACCGAAACGCTAAAAGGGGTACCCGACATTTTATATGTGGAACAGAATAACAATGGCGGTTTTACCGGGAAAGATATCGAGCTGAAAACATTTTACGATGATCCGGCAAATGAAGACAACTATTATTTATTCCGTTATATACGCAACAGCACTTTGGCAAAATTTGATGTTTCCGACGACCGTTTCGTTCAGGGAAACAGAACTTTCGACCTGTACATACATGAAGATATGGCAGCGAATGACAATGTTAATATCCGCCTGATGGGTATTTCAAAACAGTATTTCAACTATATGAGCATTTTAATCAGTGTTGCCAACGGCGGCGGCGGCGGTCCGTTTCAGACACCTCCGGCAACCGTTCGCGGAAACGTGATCAACCAGAACAACCTGGCTAATTATCCGCTGGGCTATTTCAGCCTCTCGGAAGTATCCGAACTGGATTATACGGTAGAATAAACCTGAAAAGACAACTTTTAAAAGTTGTCTTTTTTGTTTTAAAATCATTCCTTACTTTTGAACGAATCCAAAAGAAAGAAAATGTCTTCACACCATATTGTCCGCGATGATCAGGAACCCGCTTTAATAATTGCCAACGGAGCACCCTGTGATGCAGAATTGCTGGGACAGCTATTAGAATGGTCACCTTTGGTGATTGTTCTGGATTCGGCTATGGAGCGCGTGGCAAAGCTGGGTATTAAGGTGGATGTATTGCTGGGAGATTTTGACCGTGATTTTGATACGGAATACTATAAGCAGATTCAATATCCCATCGAGATTGTCCACACGCCGGATCAGGAAAAAACCGATCTGGAAAAGGCTTTCGATTACCTTATCGAACGAAAAATTCCTGCCGTAAACGTCGTTTGGGCAACCGGCAAAAGAGCCGATCACACGATTACGAATATTACCAATATCGTTCAGTACCGCAATCGGTTAAAAATCGTGATCCTCGATGACCATTCAAAGATATTCCTGTTACCTAATAAATTTGAAAAATGGTACCCGGCCGATACGATTATTTCCCTTATTCCTATCGGCAATGTAAACGGTATCCATTCCAAAAACCTTTTTTATCCATTGCAGGGCGATAGCCTGACCATTGGTTACCGCACCGGAAGCAGCAATCATGTGGTGCTGGACGGTATCGTAACGATTGAGCATCAGGAAGGTGACCTGCTGCTAATGGAATGTTTTGACTAAATTGTTTTTTGAAAATACCGTTTTTTAACATCCTTTTTAAAAAAGTAGAAAAAAACGCGGAAAATAATGAAACAAAAAGTTATTTTAGACTACTCATATTTAAAACCACAATCATAACAGCATGAAAAAAATAATTCTTTGCAGTTTGGCACTGTCCTTATTTATGGGAAGTTGTTCTTCCCAAAAAGGATCTTCTAAAGATTATGTTTCCAAATACATTGGCACAATCAATCAAGAAGAATTAAAAAAGCACCTGTATATCGTTGCTTCCGATGAAATGGAAGGAAGAAATACGGGAGAACCGGGACAGAAGAAAGCCGGAGAATATATTATTTCGGAATATAAAAAAATGGGAATCTCCTATCCGAAAGGAGCCGATAGTTTTTACCAGAAAGTACCCTCAGAATTTATGGTTCGTGCTTTCAGTCCGAAGCTGAACGATTCCGAAAACATCTGGGCGTACATTGAAGGTTCGGAAAAACCGGATGAGGTATTGGTCATTTCGGCACATTATGACCATGTGGGCATGAAAAACGGTGAGATCTATAACGGTGCAGATGATGACGGTTCCGGAACTGTTGCGCTGTTAGAAATCGCTCAGGCGTTTATGGATGCTAAAAAAGCCGGACACGGACCAAAACGTTCGATACTGTTTTTACACGTAACCGGTGAAGAACACGGTTTACACGGTTCAAGATATTATTCCGAACATCCTTTGTTCCCTTTAAAAAATACTATTGCCGATATCAATATCGACATGATCGGCCGACGTGATCCGGCACATAAAGACAATGGTAATTATGTGTATGTTATCGGATCGGATCGTTTGAGTACCGATTTGCACAATATCAACGAAGAAGCCAATAAAAAATATGTCAACCTTTTATTAGACTATAAATACAACGACCGCAACGATCCGGAGAAAATCTACTATCGTTCCGATCACTATAACTTTGCAAAACACGGAATTCCGGCGATTTTCTTCTTCAACGGAGTGCATGAAGATTACCACCAGCCGGGCGATACACCGGATAAAATCGAATATGATTTACTGGAAAAAAGAGCCAGACTGGCTTTTGCCACCGCCTGGGAACTGGCAAACCGTCCAAACCGTCCGGTTGTAGACAAAAACGGAGAATAATAAAAAAAGCCTCAGTACTGAGGCTTTTTTTATTCGGTATATTTTTCAATGTTAAATCCGGCACTTTTCACCTGTTCCATCAGCGTGCTTTCCGGAACATCGCTGGTAACGGTTAATATTTTCTTAGGGTTTTCCGTTTCCACTTTCCAGTTGTTCTCACCTACTAACGGGTCTAATACCGGGGTTACTTTCTGAACACATCCGGAACAGTTGATATTGGTTTTGAATTTCATCGTTTCCATTTTGATATTTGTTTTATGATTAATCTTGTTTTTACTTTTTAAATTTCAGCAGTAAGCTGTTGCTCACCACACTCACGGAGCTCATGGCCATAGCGGCTCCGGCGATCATCGGATTCAGTAAAAATCCGTTTATCGGGTATAATATTCCGGCGGCAATCGGAATACCGATAATGTTGTAAATAAATGCCCAGAATAAATTTTGTTTGATCGTTTTCACGGTTTGTTTTGACAGCTGGATCGCAACCGGTATCTTTTTTAAATCGGACGCAATAATCGTCATGTGGGCTACGTCCATCGCAATATCGGAACCTTTACCCATGGCAATACTCACATTTGCCTGTGCCAAAGCCGCACTGTCGTTAATACCATCACCAACCATCGCGACCACTTTTCCCTGTTCCTGCAGCTGTTTCACATAGGCCGATTTATCCTGCGGCAATACACCTGCTTTAAACTGTTTAATGTTTAGCTGTCCGACAACCGCAGCTGCTGTAGCTTCATTATCGCCTGTGAGCATGATTACTTCAATACCGCTATCCTGTAATTCCTGAATGGCCTGTACCGAAGTTGGTTTGATCGCATCCTGAACGGCAATAACCGCCAGTACTTTTTCAAGCGAACCGAAAAATAAAACCGTAGCGGCTTTTGCATAATAACCGGCGGCAAACTGTTTTAATTCTTCCGAAATCACAATCCCTTTCTGCTCCATTAATCTCTGGTTACCGATAAAGTAAATTTCGTGGTCCACATTAGCGCGGACTCCAAATCCGGTAATGCTTTCAAATTCGTTTATCGCAACGGTATTCAGCCCTTCAAACGCATCCACAACGGCCTGTGCTAACGGATGTTCCGACTGTGCTTCGATTGTTTTTAAAATAGCGGCTTTCGAACTGTCGCCTGCAAGCCACTGTATCCCGGTTACTTTTGGTTTCCCTTCGGTGATTGTCCCGGTTTTATCCAGGATGATCGTATCTACTTTTTGTGCCAGCTCTAAACTTTCCGCATCTTTAATTAAGATTCCCTGCTCGGCACCTTTTCCTACACCAACCATAATCGCTGTTGGCGTGGCCAGACCTAATGCACACGGACAGGCAATAACCAGTACGGTAACCATTGCCATTAATCCCTGTGTAAAGCCGTTTTCGCCACCCAGAAGTATCCAGACAATCAGGGTCACTACGGCAATTCCCAATACTATCGGTACGAATATCCCGGCAATTTTATCGACCAGTTTCTGAACCGGAGCTTTACTGCCCTGTGCATTCTGAACCATTTTGATAATGTGTGCCAGCAGCGTTTCACCACCCACTTTTTCGGCTCTGAACTGCAGGCTTCCTTTCTGGTTGAGTGTCCCTGCAAATACCCTGGCACCTTTTTCTTTTTCCACCGGAACCGGCTCGCCCGAAATCATGCTTTCATCCACAAAGGAACTACCGGAAACCACTTCCCCGTCAACCGCAATTTTATCGCCCGGTTTTACCAGTATCAAATCGCCAAATACAATGGATTCTATCGGTGCTTCCATATAGTCACCGTTGTCTTTAACCAGCGTAACCGATTTGGGCTGCAATCCCATTAGTTTTTTTATGGCCGAAGCCGTATTGCCTTTTGCCTTTTCTTCCAATAGTTTCCCTAAAAGGATAAACGTAATCACCACTGTTGCCGCTTCAAAATACACATGGGCATGGACGCCCCTGCTGTGCCAGAAATCGGCAAAAAGAGTATTAAAAACACTGAACAGATAGGCAATTCCGGTGCTTAACGCCACCAGCGTATCCATATTAGCCGATTTGTGCTGTAGCTGTTTCCAGGCATTGCTGAAAAAATCTTTTCCATACCAAAACAAAACCGGAGTGGCAAAAAACCACATGATCAGGTTGCCGTATGGCATATCCATAAAAAACATACCGATGATAAATACCGGCAGGGTCAGGATTGAAGCTCCAATTGTTTTACTTTTTAGCTTTTCGTAATGATTTTTATTTTGTGCTGCTATAACTTCATTCACATTCACATCTTCTTCGATGATCATATCGTAACCAATGGACTGAATGGCATTTTTGAATTCTTCCAGGGAAGCTTCTCCCGGATTATAGGCAACTTTTGCTGAGGCATTCGCATAATTAACGGCCGCATCGACAACACCTTTCTGGTGTTTCAGCATGCTTTCTACGCTCACTGCGCAAGAAGCACAAGTCATTCCGGTTACCGGAAAATTTTTGATAGTGGCTTCCATAATAGTATCTCGTTTTGATAGTACAAAGTTCGATCATAACGCTATGGAAAGTGTTGTGGAATTTTACAATAGAGTTGTAAGATTTACACTTTATCTAAAGGGATTCTTTTTTCGGAACGGATGTTTTTGAAGTGGGATGGCGTTAGTCCGGTTACTTTTTTAAACTGATTGCTCAGGTAGGCTACGCTGCTGTAACCCAGTAAATCGGCGATTTGTTTTAAGGAAAGTTCATCGTAAACGATCAGTTCCTTTACTTTTTCTATTTTCTGGTTGATCAGGTATTTTTCAATGGTAATACCTTCCATTTCAGAAAACAGGCTGCTCAGATAATTGTAGTCGTATTGCACTTTGTCCGACAGGAATTCGGAAAGGGTGAGTTTTGTTTTTTCCTGATCGTAGTGAATAAAGTTGATGATTGCCCCTTTCACTTTTTCAATGAGCTGTTTGCGCTTATCGTCAATGATTTCAAACCCGATGGCTTCCAGTTCATCAGAAAACTGCTTTAATTTTTGTTCGGCAGGCATATCGTCAGCAAGCGTCACTTCGCCCATAATAACGGTTTGGTACGGAAGATCGATTTTATCTAAAATTTGCGTAACGGCTAAAACGCAACGCTGGCAAACCATATTCTTGACTGCAATTTTCATCATACTGTAAATTTACTGTCAAAAATACAATTTGCCAACGGTATTTTAAATTCTTAACTAAGTTTTAAGGCTTCAGAATTAAAAGTGACGGCGTATTGTTCAGCCATGTACTTCTGGATTCAACCAGTTTTTTCCAGCTGTCCACACTGATAATCATCAGATCCTGCTCCTGTAGGAAATCTTTTTCTATTTTACGTTCGTTCAATAATTTGATATGATTCGGTGCCTGTTGTTCGATCGCGCGAATGCCTTCTTTAATGGTCGCATTGTTTTTGATATTCCCCACTACATCCAGTACGGTAACCTGCGATTCTACATTGGCAATCAGTTTCTGGGCATAATCAATTAAAAAGGCATCCGAATTATCAAAAAGCGTTACAAAAACGCGGTCTGCTTTTTCAAAGTTCTTATCGACCAATACGCCAACCGGAACATCCGTTTTGGCCAGGATCTGTTCCGTACGTTCGTCAAAAGGCGAATTTTCGAATAGTTTTTCCTTTCCGGTGAATTTGTTCAACAGGTTTTCAGGATTGATGATACGGGTTGTAAATCCTAAAATTTTCCCCAGTAAGGTTCCTTCAAAGATGGATTGTCCCAACGCGATCAGAACCAGGTCAAATTCTCCTTTATTGGACACTTCAATCACATCCGAATCGATATCTGTTGATGTTTTAAACAGGGTGGTTACCTTTTGTTTCAGTTCTTTCGATTCCGCTAAAATCGGCTTAAAGCATTGTTCCTCGAATTCTTCCACATTAAACGGGTTCACTTCGTTGCTAAGCGGAATGTGCATGGCGGTAACCATCGCATTTTTTTTCATCTTCTTTACAAAAGTATTGGCTAAACGTAGCAAGCCTCTTCCCTCTTCGGGTGTGTCAAACGAAACCAGTACTTTGTATTTGCTGATCTGGCTGATCTCGGACGGAATGATATCGTTTTTCGTTTTGAAAATAAAGTTGATCAGGTCCAGCGCCGGTCCGGTCATTAGGGTTGTTCCCAAAGCCATGATAACCATCATCGCAAAGATTTCGGGTTTTAAAACGCCTAAATCATAACCGATGTTTAACACCACCAGTTCCATCAGTCCGCGGGTATTCATTAAGGCCCCAATGGTTAAACTGTCGCGCCAGTTCTGCCCGACAAATCTTGCCGTGAGCGCACTTCCCACAAATTTACCCACTACGGCAACCAGGACAATCAATCCGCATACTTTCCATAAATACGGATCATCCAGTAAGCCTATCTGCGTGCGCAAACCGGTAAATACAAAGAACAGCGGCAATAACATTACCTGGGAAACATCTTCTACTTTTTCGATGAAAATATTACGGAATCGCATGTTTTCCGGCATAATGGCTCCTGCCATAAAAGCGCCGAATAACGCGTGGATCCCGATTACTTCGGTAGCATAAGACGAAATCAGCAAGGTTAAAAAGAAAATTGCGACTACCGATTTGGTGATGCTTTCTTTACTGGTATATAAATCGCCGATTCTTTTCAGGAACGGGCGTACTACTTTTAACATCAGGATCACATACACGATGGCCAGCCCGATAATGTACAGGGAACTTAAAAAAGAACCTGCTTTTACAATCGCGATCACCGCTGCCAGGATACACCATGCCGTAATATCATCGGCTGCGGCACAGGTAATTACCATTGCGCCCAGTTTGGTGCGGTGCAATCCTCTTTCCTGTACAATTCTGGCTAAAACCGGAAAGGCGGTAATACTCATTGCAATCCCGATAAACAGTCCGAAAGAAAGGAATTCAACACCGTCCGGTGCAAATTGTGTATAGATAAAATAGGCTAAAACCAGTCCTAAGGTAAACGGGATCACGATACTGGCGTGACTGATTACCACTGCTTCTTTAGCTTTGTTTTGCAGTACTTTCAGGTCCAGTTCCATCCCTACTACAAACATGAACAAGATTAGTCCTATCTGGCTCAGGAATTGTAAGTTCCCCAGCGAAGCTTCCGGGAACAAGGCGGCCGAAAATTCCGGGAAATAGGTTCCTACCAAAGAGGGACCAAGGACAATACCGGCGATGATTTCACCAATTACCATTGGCTGTCCTATTTTTTTGCACAGTTCCCCGAACAAACGGGCAACGAATATAATGGTTACGATTTGTGCCAGTAATATAGCCAGCGGATGCGTTAAGTTATGCGTTAAAGAGCTTAGAAATTCCTGCCATTGGCTGTTTCCGGAATTAGCGACTACGATATGGCGGCCGGCTTCTAATCCTTTTCCGTTTTGTACAATCCAATACATCAAAGCTGATGTTACACCGATTATTCCAATGTAGAAGAAACTGTTTTTGAAGTTTTTCATGATGTTATCTTTTTGGCTTACACTTATTTTAGCGCAAAGGTGCTATATAATGAATTGAAAAAAAACAAATTGACACTATTTGAAACGCGACTTGTAACAAGACGGTAAAAAAATGTAATGAAATTTAAATCTTAACTTTTTCCAGAAACTCCGAACGGTAGCTTTCACTCAAACTAAAGCTGAACGGTTTTCCGTTTGATGCCGTCAGGGATGCCGTAATTTCATCGTGGGAATAGAACTGGATGTTTTTAATAGCCAGCGCTTCTTTTTTATTGACGCGGCAAAACTCTTCGGCCGGAAGCTGTTTCAGCAATTTATCGAACGAATAGTTCTTAGCAACCAGTTTGGTAAGGTCCTGTAAATAAATGATTTTATCCCTGCTGTCGGTTTCTGCCGATTTGATAAAGAATATCTGTTCTATCGGTAATATGGCTTTGCCTTTATCGGTATTGAGCTGTAAGTGTTTTTTAACGGTTTTGGCAGAACTTTCCACGCGTTTGAGCACTTTTTGTACTGCCTGCTGCAAACGTTCTTTTTTAATGGGTTTCACGACATAGTCCACCGCATCAAGCTCGTAAGCCTCCACTGCAAAATCTTTATAGGCTGTTGTAAAAATGACTGCTTTGTCCTGCAGCAGATTCGCTACCTGCAGACCGTTCATTCCCGGCATTTCAATATCGGAAATCAACACGTCAAATTCATATTCCCGGCATTCCGCCAGAAAGGTTTCGGGATTATTAAAGGCGCGTACCACTTCCAGTTCCGGAATTTGCTCACAGAGCATTTTGAGATAGGTTAATCCCGGTAATTCGTCGTCAAGAAGCAAGCATTTGAGTTTTGTGCTCACGTAAGTTAATTTTTAAATGGGCAAAATAGACATCTCCTTCAACGAATTTGTCCAGTTTGTAATGGTTTTTATAAATAATTTTCAGACGTTGCTCCAGCGTTTCGGAACCCAAACCGCTGTTTTCTTTTTTAAACGTCATTTTATTGGAAATCTTATTGGAGACCGTCAGGGAAAACACATTGGCTTTTAATTCGATCACAACGGTAATAAACGCATCCGAACTTTGTAAATCGGCATGTTTAAATGCATTTTCGATTAAATCGATCGAAATTAAAGGTGCCAGTAACCGCTGGTGGTACATGCTGTCGTTTTCGTCAATTTTCTTTTTGATTGTCAGCGCAAACAACGGACTGATTTTGATTTTATTGATTTCAATCAGGTTCAGGGCAAAGTCAATTTCTTCTTTCGGACTCACAAAACGCTGCCGGCTTTCATACAGTATGTAATCCAGTACGTTGGATAATTTATCCATTGCAAAATAGGTCTGGTAGGCATGCGACTGTATGGAATTCAGTATGTTTTTAAACAAATGCGGATTTAACTTGGATTCCAGTGTTTCCAGTTGCAGGTGATTAAAGCGTTCTTCAAAATCGACATACTTGACCTGCATGTATTTCTTTTCTTTTTCCAAACGTTTCAAACGGTACAGCAAATAGCCCACGAAACACAAGGTAAGCAGGCATAACAGTAACAATATGTAATCCAGTTTTGTCACGCTAGTTTATTTCTGAACCGGTTTTTTACTGTCATTCCAGGCATCCATACCACCGTCCAGTTCTACGATTTTCTGAAATCCTTTCTGCTGTAAAATTTCAACAGCTTCGGCACTTCTGCCACCCGCTTTGCAATATACATATACCGGTTGTTTTTTGTCCAGTTTGTCAACACGCTGGCTAAAGTCCTGGTCGTAAAGGTGCAGGTTTTTTGCTCCTTTCAAATGTCCGGAATTGTATTCTTTAGGCGTACGCACATCGATTAGCTGTCCTTTGTTTTCCGTGATTGTTTTTTCAAAAGCATCCGGAGCAACCAGCTGCGTTCCTTTTTTTACCTGCGCCTGGCAAGCTGTTAAAAAGAAGACAAAGAATAGCAGACTAAAAATTTTTGTTTTCATGAGGGTAATTTTCAAGGTCTAAAAGTACAAAAAAAGTGAGTAGCCCTTTGTTAATGTTTTCGGTATGATAAATATCATTTTTTCGCGAAGCTGCCCGGCGTAATTTTGAATTTGAAAAATCACATCAACTATGGCAATCTCATTGGTTCAAAAATACAACGTCCCCGGACCCCGATATACCAGTTACCCGACCGTTCCTTACTGGGATGAGCAAAGTTTCAGTACAGCCAAATGGAAGGAAAGTTTTGTAAAATCGTTTACCGAAAGTAATGCAACAGAAGGAATCAGCCTGTACATTCATTTACCTTTTTGCGAGAGTTTGTGTACCTTTTGCGGCTGTCATAAGCGTATTACAAAACGTCATGATGTGGAAGACAAGTACATCCAGGCCGTTTTAAAGGAATGGGATTTGTATTGTGATGCCTTGCCGGAAACACCGCTCATCAAGGAAATTCACCTGGGTGGCGGTACGCCTACTTTTTTCTCACCAGCCAACTTAGAATTGTTATTGCTGGGTATTTTTAAAAGAGCCCAAAGAGCCGATAATTACGAATTCAGCTTTGAAGGACATCCTAACAATACCACACGGGCACATTTGCAAAAATTATACGATCTGGGTTTCCGCAGGGTAAGTTTCGGCGTTCAGGATTATAACGAACGGGTTCAGAAAGCCATCCACAGGGAACAGCCTTTCCACAATGTGGCCAAAGTTACTTTCTGGGCAAAAGAGATCGGTTATACTTCTATCTCGCACGACCTGGTTTTCGGTTTGCCGTTCCAAAGACTGAAAGATGTGGTTGATACTATTGAAAAAACAAAATCGCTGGCGCCACACCGGCTTGCTTTTTACAGCTATGCACACGTGCCGTGGATCAAAGGAAACGGACAGCGGGGATTTAAGGACGAAGATGTTCCGAAAGATCAGAAAAAACGCCAGTTATATGAAGTGGGAAAAATGATCCTGCAAAAAAACGGTTTCCACGAAATCGGGATGGATCATTTTGCCATTGAAAGCGACAGCATGTACGATTCTTTTAAACAGGGAAAACTGCATCGCAATTTTATGGGCTATACGTCTTCTAAAACGCAGCTGATGATCGGGCTTGGTGTTTCTTCCATCAGCGACAGCTGGTATGCTTTTGCGCAGAATGAAAAAACACTGGAAGATTATTATGCCCGCCTGGACAATAACGAGCTTCCGGTATTTAAAGGGCATCTTTTAACCGAAGAAGATCTTATTATCCGCCGCCATATCCTGAACCTAATGTGCCGTTTTGAAACGTCATGGACGCCGGAAACCAGTTTTCCGGAAATCGAACAGGTAATTGACCAGTTACAGGAAATGGAAAATGATGATTTGGTGAAAATTGAGAACAATACCATTTTTGTAACCGAAAAAGGAAAACCCTTTGTCCGCAATATCTGTATGGCTTTCGATTTGCGTCTAAAAAGAAAAGCACCGCAAACGCAGTTGTTTTCCATGACCATATAATTATTCTATTATTTCGGCATCAATGATAACAATACTGTTAAAAAGGTATTGTTTGTAGGTTCCGCAAACCGTTACAACATCACCAACCGATGCCGGTTTTTCTGCCGGATGGGTGCGGCTGATCAGATAGCACCCTATATTTTCTATTTTACCTGCCTTTAATACAATATAGGAAGTGTTGTCGATGTCGCGGCCTTCCTCCAGTATCGTACCGCTCACGATAACTTTTCTATTGCGGAAACGGCAGTCTCCTATTATTGAATCATTACAAATGAGCCATAATAATTCCGGTGTGAGCCGAAAGCCTACATCGGATCCACCGGCATGAGCCGTCCCGCTATCCCTCCTCATTTTTATACCGCTTTTGCTGATGGTACCGGTATGTTCCGAATACAGCAGCCAAATATTGGTTATGATAAACAAGGTCACTACCGCTATAAAAGAAGCCATTCCGATATATTTTATTTTCTTTTTGAGCATACCTGTTTTCTTAGCAATTTAACAAATTACTACTTATAAGTAGTGAATATTGTAATATTTATTTAGTAAAATTTGTTGACCTATGAAGCAACAAATCAAACATCCTACTTTACTAAAAGCGCTTGCGAAAAGACTGAAATACATTCGTAACATCAGGAATATCCGGCAGGAAGACGTCGATATGGATACCGGGATCAATATCTCCAGAATTGAGATGGGTATTCAAAACTTAACGCTCTCTACCCTTTACACTTTGTGTGAATATTATTCTGTTTCCTTAGCCGATTTTTTTTCGGAAGGTTTTGTTCCGGAAGATCTTATTTTTCCGGCTGAAGATTCCAAACCGGATTCTTTATCCAGGAACGATCCGGAGTAAACAGGCAACAGCATTGCAATCCTGATTCGTTATCTTTGTGTAAGCCAAAACGATTTCAACATGGATACTTTACTGGAAAAGATAAGCGCCTGCACGATATGCAGCGATTTTTTGCCGTATGCACCCAAGCCGATACTTTCGTTCAGCAAACAGTCTAAAATACTGATTGTGGGTCAGGCTCCGGGGCAGAAAGCGCATGACAGCGGAATTCCGTGGAATGATGCCAGCGGCGATGAATTGCGGCGATGGCTGAATGTGGACAAAGCACAGTTTTATGATACGGAGATTTTCGGGATTGTTCCGATGGGATTTTGTTTTCCGGGACGTGGAAAATCGGGCGATTTACCACCAAGACCGGAATGTGCGCCGAAATGGCATGCGGAAATTATCACGGCATTGCCGGATATAAGGCTTATATTACTAATCGGGGCGTATGCACAGCAGTATTACCTGAAAGAGCGTTCTTTCGCTACGCTAACGGAGAATGTGTCGCATTACCAGACGTTTTTACCGAAGTTTCTGCCGCTGGTACATCCGTCGCCAAGAAACAGGATATGGCAGAAAAAGAATCCCTGGTTTGAAGCAGAAATCATACCCGAATTACGGGCAATTGTCCGTAAAGCGCTTGCCGGTTAGCCGCAATGTGCCTCTCCGCGTACAAACAGGCTCATATTGCTAGGCGAAACAAAAGGAATATCCAATCCTAATCCTCTCATGATAAACAGCATTCCGATACAAACGGCTACATAAGGTATGGCTTTTTGAATTTTATTGCGAACAGGCATACTCACCAGGTTGGAAAGATAAACTACCGCACTCATCATCGGGATGGTTCCCAGTCCGTACAGAAGCATATAGGTAACGCTCAGTACTTCATGCTGCATGGCAATCGCACCAAAAAGTGCGACATAGACCAAACCACATGGCAGGAATCCGTTTAAGAGGCCTATGGTAAATAAGGCTTTATAGCTTTTTTTTCGGAACTGGCTGCCCAGACTTGTTTTTACTTTGGAGATGACCCGGTACACGGGTTTTGAAAAATTGTAACGGGCGAATATTTTTTCCGGTATGAGTACGACTGTAATCATTAAAATACCGGCAATAATAGATATTTGCTGTTGTATTCCGGCAAGAAAAAGGCCCTTACCGACAATTCCGAATAGTAGTCCGAGTGTTCCGTAGGCCGTTAAGCGTCCGATATGATAGAGCATAATCTGAAGCACTTTTTTAGCCTGATTATTTCGATCCACCGGCAGCATCATGGCAATCGGACCGCACATTCCAATGCAGTGCAGACTACTGATCAATCCGAAAATGAAAGCTGAAAACAACATAACTAATTTTTAGTTTTATCATTTTTAAGCTTGTAGCCAAGAGGAGACAACCTAAAAACCTATTTAAAAACCTCCTGACTACAAGCGCAAAAACTACAAATTGACATTGACTACTTGCTTGTTCAAATATGCTTTTCCGTCATATTCCCAATCGATTGTAATGTCCCAGCGACCGTCTACCAAATTTGTTTTAGGTATGAGCAAATTTGAAGAAGACAACGAAATCGGAGTTTCGAAATCTAATTTCTGGTTAGACGGTCTGTACAGGGACACTTTCCCTTTAATATTGGCACTATTAAAGCTTTTCGGAAAAGTAACTACAATACCTTCCTGCTCCACATTAACCGATAATTTATCGGCTAATCCGGCTGCGTTCTGTTCTTTATCCAGCTGCTGCTGAAAGATCATTTCTTTTTTATAATATTCTTCCGTAACCATTTCATGGTCATAATCCTTATCTGACTGTACTTTGAAAACAAAGTATAAAATAAAGGTCATGAACAATCCGAATGCAATTACGATACTTGTTCCCCAGTTTATTTTCATAATAGTTCTTTTAAATAAAAATCTGTTATTTGAAACTCCTGCTATAGCCACTTTTGATTAATTGAAACTTCTAGGCCCTAAAAAGTTGGTTGTAGTGGTTTCAATCAGCAAATCACCATCATATACTTCAATTATTGCTTTTGTTTTATCGTCTTTTAAAAAGGCCGGATTTATTTCAATGAATAAAGTTCCCTGAGCCAGTCCTTCTTTTTTAATGGTGAAATTTTGTTTTCCCACCATGATGATTTTTCCTTTCGGACTTACCAGTTTAAAATGGACATCTTTAAAATCCCGGACCGTTTTGTTAACTATTTTAAAAGTAAACACATTACTGATGTTTTCTCCTTTGCGTTCATAGAGCTGTCCCGGTAAACGTAAAACGGTTGCTTCCACATCGTTTCGCAGGAACAGCATTCCTACCAAAGCAGTGATCAGGATAACCAATACGGACACATATCCTTTCATTCTTGCGGTAAAGACGAATTTTTCTTTTTTGACGATCTCATCTTCGGAAGCATATCGGATCAGGCCTTTTGGCAGGTTCACGCTTTCCATGATGTGGTCGCATTCGTCAATACAGGCGGTACAGTTAATACATTCCAGCTGGGTTCCGTTACGGATGTCAATTCCGGTAGGACATACATTTACACATTGCCGGCAATCAATACAGTCCCCTTTTCCCAGTTGCAAACGGTCTTCATTTTTTTTGAATTTGGCCCGCCCGGTTTCCCGTTCTCCTCTAACGTGGTCGTAAGCCACTACTATCGATTTGTTATCCAGTAATACGCCCTGTAATCGTCCGTACGGACAGGCAATGATACAAACCTGTTCTCTGAAAGAGGCAAAAACGAAATAGAAAACCGCGGTAAAAACCAATAAGGCAATCAGCGTACTGGTATTGTGAAACGGTCCTTCTTTTACCATTCCCAATACATGCTCACTTCCCACCAGATAGGCTAAAAACACATTGGCAATTAAAAACGAAATGATAAAGAACACCAGCCACTTGAGGACTCTTTTTCTTATTTTTTCGGCATTCCACTCCTGTTTGGCCAGTCGCATCTGCGCTCCTCTGTCGCCTTCAATCCAGAATTCTATTCTGCGGAATACCATTTCCATAAATATGGTCTGCGGACAGATCCACCCACAGAAAATACGCCCGAAGGCTACTGTAAAAAGTGTTACGAAAACAACTCCTACAATCATTGAGATTACCACTAAGTGGAAATCCTGGGGCCAGAAAGGGAATCCGAAAAAGTTGAATTTTCTTTCCAGTACATTGAACAGCAAAAACTGGTTGCCGTTAATTTTTATAAAGGGTGCTGAAAACAGGAAGGCTAACAGAAAGTAACTGACCCATTTTCTTTTTTCATAGAATTTTCCTTTCGGTATTTTTGGGAAAACCCAAGCTCTTTTTCCTTCTTTATCAATAGTTCCTATACTATCTCTAAAACTCTCATCAGGGATATTAGACATGGTCTTTCTTTTTTAATTGCAGGATCCGGATGCGAATCCTGCAATATTTTGTTTTTTTATTTTAAAGCAACTGTCGCCACTTTTGCGCTGTCTGCCGGTTTTGCAGCAGCATCCGAAGCCGGAGCACTATCGTCTTTCCATACATCTCCTTCGGCCGCTTTACCGTCTTTAGGATTTGTACCCTGCAGACTCAGTACATAACTCGCTACTTTCTGGATATCGGAAGGTTTGATTATCGGTTTCCAGGAAACCATTCCTTTTCCGTCACGTCCACCTTCCATAATGGTGTTGAAAACGTTTTTGATACCGCCTCCTAAAATCCAGTGGTCATCGGTTAAATTCGGTCCGATTCCTCCACCTCCGTCAGCACGGTGGCACGCTACACAGTTGGTTTCAAAAATTGCTTTCCCTGCGGCTAAAGAAGCACCATCTGTTAATAAGGTCACTTTTTCTTTATCCATTAAATCCGGAGCTGTTTTTTTGTATTCTTCAACTGCAATTTTTGCTTCTGCCATTTCTTTTTCATATTCCGCTTTCTGATCGTCGTGTCCTAAAACATGGAACTTGATAAGGTAAATAAAGGCAAAAGCAATACAGGCATAGAAAAGGTACACCCACCATGGCGGTAAAACGTTGTCCAATTCTTTGATTCCGTCATAATCATGATCCATCATTAACTCACCTTCTTCTTCCATTTTTCGGGAGCGCGTTAATTTCTGCATTATCCCTTTGTAAAATGCGGATTCTGTAAATGGCTGATTTTCTTCAATTTCTTTTTGCTTACGTTGTTCTTCCGTCAGCAAAGTGTTTAATATATTATTTGTCGCTTTTAAAACCATTTCCATTGCAATCAATACAAATAAGAACAGTAATAAAATCACCGATACCATAGGGTACTTTATAAAGGCAGGTCTGTCGCCGGAGTCGACACAGAATTCCACAGCCATAAAAAAGATGGCAAACAAAACCGGAACTCTAACATATACTGGAAAAAATTTTTTCATACTTCTTACAATTATTGATTGTTTGCTGTGTTTTGGTCCTCAAAAGGGAGATTACTCATTTCTGTAATTTTCTCTTTTTTATAGGTTAATACCCAAATATATAATCCTACAAAAAACAGGAAGAAAATAAGTAATGAGATTATCGGATAAATTTCAATTCCTGAAATAGTCTCCATATTGTGTTTAATAAACTTTAGCATAACAAATTATTTTTGATTTTCAGCTACGTTTTTTACTTTGATATCCGTACCCAAACGTTGCAAATAAGCAATCAAGGCTACAATTTCTCTATCGTGCATCGGTACAAATGTTTCCCCTCTTGTGGCAGCATTTTTCTTACTTTCCTCATAACTTTTCACGAAGTCAGGGTCTGCATGTAAGTTCTTCTCAATTTTCTGAGTTTGTTCTTTGATACTTTTTGAAGCATTTGTTATTTCTTCTTGCGTATACGGAACGCCCAGTTTAACCATTGCACGCATTTTGTCCTGCGTTTTGGAGTAATCCATCGGTTTGTTATCAAACAGCCATTTATAGCCCGGCATGATTGATCCTGACGATGTACTTTGCGGATCCCACATGTGGTTAAAATGCCAGTTATCTGAATATTTACCACCAACACGCATTAAATCGGGTCCGGTTCTTTTTGATCCCCATAAGAACGGGTGATCGTATACATATTCACCGGATTTGGAATATTCTCCGTAACGTTCCACTTCAGAACGGAATGGTCTTACCATTTGGGAGTGACATCCCACACAACCTTCTCTGATATATAGATCACGTCCTTCCAGTTCAAGCGGTGAATATGGTTTCACACTGCTGATGGTCGGGATATTCGATTTTACAACCAGGGTCGGGATAATCTGTACGATACCACCAATCAGGATGGCAACAGTTGCCAGAATGGTTAATTGGATCGGTTTTCTTTCCAGCCAGCCGTGGAATTTTTCTCCTTTTAATCGGCTGCTTGCTATTTTTTGTAAAGCCGGAGCTTCTGCTAATTCGTCTTCAATTTTCTGACCTACTTTGATGGTCATGATGATGTTGTATACCAATACCAGAGTTCCGATTACAAACAGGGTTCCTCCTATGGCTCTCATGGCATACATTGGCATGATTTCTTTTACTGTTTCCAGGAAGTTACCATAAACCAGGGAACCGTCCGGATTAAATTGTTTCCACATTTGTGCCTGAACAAATCCGGCTACATAAAGCGGTAAAGCATACAATATGATTCCCAATGTACCAATCCAGAAGTGGAAATTAGCCAGTTTTGTAGAGTATAATTGTGTTTTGGTCATTCTCGGGATCAACCAGTAAATCATACCGAATGTCAGGAATCCGTTCCAGGCTAAAGCTCCCACGTGAACGTGTGCTACGATCCAGTCGGTAAAGTGTGCAATTGCATTTACATTTTTTAAGGATAGCATTGGTCCTTCAAAAGTTGCCATACCATATCCGGTAATCGCTACTACGAAGAATTTCAATACCGGTTCTGTTCGCACTTTATCCCAAACACCTCTAAGTGTCAGTAATCCGTTAATCATACCACCCCAGGACGGTGCGATCAGCATTACAGAGAAAACAACTCCTAAATTTTGTGCCCAGTCCGGTAAAGCGGTGTATAACAAGTGGTGTGGTCCTGCCCAGATGTACAGGAAAATTAAAGACCAAAAGTGAATGATGGATAATCGGTATGAATATACCGGGCGATTAGCCGCTTTCGGAACGAAGTAATACATCAGTCCTAAAAACGGTGTGGTCAGGAAGAAGGCCACTGCATTGTGTCCGTACCACCATTGTACCAAAGCATCCTGAACACCAGCGTAAACAGAATAACTTTTCAACGCACTAATTGGTAATTCCAAACTATTAAAGATATGCAGTACTGCAACAGTCACAAATGTTGCCAAATAAAACCAGATTGCTACATATAAATGACGTTCTCTACGTCGCAAAATGGTCATAATCATATTAATACCAAATACTACCCAAATAAGTGCTATGGCAATATCTATAGGCCATTCCAGCTCTGCATATTCTTTAGATGTTGTATATCCCAGCGGTAACGTTATGATGGCGGCAACAATAATTAACTGCCAACCCCAGAAGTTAATATTACTCAGAATATCACTATACATTCTGGCTTTTAATAAACGTTGTAAAGAGTAGTACACCCCTGCGAAAATGGCATTACCTACAAAGGCAAAAATTACCGCATTCGTATGCAATGGTCTTAGACGCCCGTAACTCAACCAGGAAATTCCATCGGTTAAATTAGGGAATAAGTACATCGTAGCCACAAGGAGCCCGACTAACATTCCCACTACTCCAAAAAGTATTGAAGCATAAAGGAATTTCTTTACAATTTTGTTGTCGTAATAAAATTGTTGCACTTCCATAATTAGTTCTGTTTTTCTATTTTTGTTTCTGTTTTATTCTTTTTTTTCTTCGCAAGCTCATCATCAAAGAGCATTCTTACCGATGGCGTGTAATCGTCGTCAAATTGCCCGCTTCGTACCGCTTTAATAAAAGCATACAAAAAGACCGCAGCAACGATAATACTGATGGAGATTAATATATAAATGACACTCATACCTTAAAATTGTGTTAAACAAAATTACTTTACCCGTTTTTCAAAAAATATGATATTTATCATACTTCTTATTTATTTCGATTCTACCAAAACACTATAAACCAACACCTTACTCTATTCCTCAAAAACTATTATGCTTTCCGGGAGTACAGATTACTCATAACGGTCACAAAGCTTACGATGGTAATGGTGCTTAACGGCATGATAATGGCAGCAACCAGCGGCGACAGGTTCCCGGTTACAGCAAAACTCAGCCCGATCACATTGTACAATAAGGACAAGCCAAAGCTCATCATAATGGTTTTCATGGCGTTTTTGGAATAGTTCAGGAAGTAGCCTATTTTAGAGAACTGCCCGGCATCGAGAATACCATCGCAGGCGGGCGAAAAGACATTCACATTTTCTGAAATGGAGATCCCGACATTACTCTGTGCCAGGGCTCCGGCATCATTCAATCCGTCACCGATCATCATGACATTTCCGCCTTTGTCCTGCAGGGTTTTGATGAAGGCCAGTTTCTGTTCCGGTTTCTGGTTAAAAATCAGTTCCGTATTTTTGGGCAGTAATCCCGCGAGCGTTTCTTTTTCTCCTTCATTATCTCCGGAAAGTACCTTGATCTTATAGGTTTTATTCAGCTTGCGGAACAGTTGTTCCAATCCGTCCCGGTATTGGTTGTCAAAGGTGAATTTTCCTTTATAAACACCATCAATACTGATATTTACCGACGTTTGTTTTACTTCGTTCTCTTCCTGTTTTCCAACGAAGGAAGCCGAACCGATCTTTATTGCCGCTTCTTTTATTATTGCCTGTATGCCTTTTCCGGTAATTTCTTCAAAATCGGAAACAACCACTCTTTCTGCATCGGGTAAAAAATCATACAGCCTTCTGCTTAGCGGGTGATTGGAACCACGCAGTACATTTTTGATCAGCATGATTTCTTTTTCATTCAATGACTGTCCGGTATAGGCTATCGAGGACTTTTTATTGGAGGTAATGGTTCCGGTTTTATCGAACACTATCGTGTCCACTTTTGCCATCTGCTCGATCACCGTTGCATTTTTTAAGTAGAGTTTTTTATTCCCCATTATCCGGAGTACATTCCCCAAGGTAAACGGAGCCGTCAGTGCCAGCGCACATGGGCAGGCAACAATCAGTATGGCTGTGAAAACATTAAAAGCGGTGTTGACATCAATGAATATCCAGTAACCAAAGGAAAGGAAAGCCAGCAATAACAGCGCCGGTGTAAAATAACGGCTCACCGTATCGGTAATGGTTTTGTATTTTAAATCGGCTTTTTTCTGGAACACATCATTGCTCCACAACTGTGTCAGGTAACTTTGGGAAACCGTATAGAGTACTTCCATTTCGATAACCCTTCCGATCTGTTTTCCGCCGGCAAAAATTTTATCTCCAGATTTCTTTTCAATCGGGATTTCCTCACCGGTCACAAAACTGTAATCAATATAGGCCTTCCCGGATATTAAAATACCGTCAACCGGAATTAATTCCTGGTTCCGGATCAGCAGGCGGTCGCCTTTTTTGATTTCATAAACCTGGGTTGCTTCTTCCGAACCGTCTGTATTGATTTTGGTTACCGCAATCGGGAAATAGGATTTATAATCCCTTTCGAACGAAAGGAAGTTGTAGGTTTTTTGCTGGAACAGTTTCCCTAAAAGCATGAAGAAAATCAGTCCGCACATGCTGTCGAAAAATCCCTGACCGTAGTCGAAAACAATATCGACCGTACTTCTCACGAACATTACGATAATCCCCAAAGCAATCGGGATGTCGATACTGAGCATTCTGGATTTAATGCTTTTCCAGGCGGATATATAATAGCCCCATCCGGAATAAAAGAAAGCCGGTAATGACAGTCCGAAAATCAGCCATCTGAAAAAGTCTTTGTACTGGTCTATCCAGTACTCGCCTACTTCAAAGTATTCAGGAAAAGACAGGAGCATTATATTTCCAAAGCAAAAAAATGCTACCCCTATTTTGTAAATTAAGCTCCTGTCCACCGTTTTCCTGACACCTTCATAATTTTCCAGGCTTATATACGGTTCATAGCCTATTGAACTTAACAAAAGGACTATTTCTTTAAGATTTGTTTGTTGCGGATCATACGTGATTCTGACTTTCTTCTGCGAAAAGTTCACCTGCGACAGGCTGATCCCTTTTTGAAGTTTTTGCAGATTCTCTAAGATCCAGATACACGAACTACAGTGTATGTGGGGAATATACAACGAAGCGATATGTATTGTGTCTTCTTCAAACTCCAGAAGTTTGGTTACAATACTTTCATTTTCTAAAAAATCATATTTCCCTTTTATGTCTTGTGGTGTCGCTCCGGGCGCCTTTTCGAAATCATAATAGCAGGTCAGGTCGTTCTGGCTGAAAATCTCGTAAACGGTTTTACATCCCAGACAACAAAAAGATTTATCATCAAAAATGATTTCTTCTGCTTTTATAATATCATTACCACAATGGAAACAATTTTGCGTATCCATAAATTTGCTCATTTTACCTGAGACAAAGGTTGTAATTAGGGTAGCAATAAAATATGATATTTGTCATACTTTTGGTATATTTGTATGAACCATTTTAAGGAGTATGTATATGGGGAAATGTGAACAATGTATCGTTAGAGAGTTTAGCTCTTTAAAAGCTTTAAGTAAAGAGGAGCTTTTAAAGATTGCCAGCTGTAAAACGTCTTATATTATTAAAAAAGGGGAACCCATTTTTGAAGAAGGTGATGTTACCAATGGTATCTATTGTGTCAAAGATGGTGTTTGTAAGTTATCCAAACTCAGCCAGAACGGTAAAGACCAGATCGTAAAACTGGTGAAACCGGGTGAGCTTTTAGGGCAACGCTCCATGATTAGTGATGAACCGGCAAACCTGAGCGCTATTGCATTGGAAGACATGCAGGTTTGTTTTATTCCCAAAACCGAGATCCTTTCTTTTTTTAACAACAACAATCAGTTTTCCATGAATGTGATGAAAACGATTTGCGGTGATTTAAAAGAAGCCGATGACCACATGGTGTCTATGGCGCAGAAAAATGTAAAAGAACGCCTTGCCGAGACCTTACTGTATCTGAGCGATACTTTTGGCACTAATGCAGATGGCACCTTAAAAATTCAGCTTTCGCGTGAGGAGTTGAGCAGTATTATCGGTACCGCTACCGAAAGTTGTATTCGTTTGTTGTCTGATTTCAATAAATCCGGGTTAATCGAACTGACCGGAAAGAAAATCAGCATCAAAAACAAGAATCAGCTGCGCAAAATGGCCGAATAGTAACCTATTATATTGTATATAAAAAAACCGGCCTGTAGCCGGTTTTTTGTTTTATCAGAAAGTTGCGGCTTCCTGTTTTGCTTTTTCAAATTCTGCGATAACATTGGCTACAATTACCGAAACGGGTTGTATGTCGTGGATCAATCCGGCTATCTGACCGATCTCCAGTTCTCCTTCCACCAAATCACCTTCAAACATTCCGCGTTTTGCACGGGCTCTGCCTAAGAGTTCTTTCAGTTCTTCCGGCGTCGGGCATTTGGTATATAATGTTTGTACGTCTTCATAAAATTTGTTTTTTATCAAACGAACCGGCGCCAGTTCTTTCAGCGTTAAATGGGTATCGCCTTCTTTTACATTTAAGATCGTTTGCTTGAAGTTATCGTGTGATGAGCTTTCTTCCGATGCTGCAAAACGGGATCCCATCTGTACACCGTCGGCACCTAAAACCATAGCCGCCAGCATTCCTCTTCCGGTAGCGATACCACCGGCAGCGATTAACGGAATATTGATTTGTTCCTTTACCATCGGGATCAGCGTTAGTGTTGTGGTTTCTTCTCTTCCGTTGTGTCCTCCTGCTTCAAAGCCTTCGGCTACAACAGCATCCACTCCTGCTTCCTGTGCTTTTAAGGCAAATTTGGAACTGCTCACCACGTGTACAACCGTAATGCCTTTTTCTTTTAGAAAAGCGGTCCATGTTTTCGGATTTCCGGCTGAGGTAAAAACGATCTTTACGCCTTCTTCGACAATAATGTTCATTATTTCTTCGATGTTGGGATACAACATCGGAACGTTTATTCCAAAAGGTTTATCTGTTGCTTTTTTACATTTCTGAATGTGCTCGCGCAGTACTTCCGGATACATCGATCCGGCTCCGATTAAACCCAGTCCGCCGGCGTTACTTACGGCACTTGCTAATTTATATCCGCTATTCCATATCATCCCACCCTGAATTATCGGGTATTGGATATTGAAAAGTTTTGTGATTCTGTTCATGCTGTTAGATATACTATTTTTTGATTAGTTTTCCTGAAAAGGTGGCTTCACCCGAAACAATGGTGTAGCAATAAATTCCGGAAGTAAACGATTCCAGGGAAATGGTTTCTTCCTGAAGACTGCTGATATTTTTTTTTATGATTTCCTGACCCAGGCTGTTGTATAACACAAAACGGGCAACGGTGTTGTCTGGTGACGTAATGGTTATCGTTCCCGCTGTTGGGTTGGGATAAAGGTTAAAGCCGTTTACTGCAAACGAAGCGGTCGATAAGGCTGTATTTAAGGCCAGTTGGAAATCCGGTATTCCGTATCCGTAAAAGTTATCCGGATTGGTATAGCGGTCAGCCGATTCTTTTATGATCTGCACCAGCTGAGCATTTGTTTTATTCGGTAATGCCTGCCATAAGCACGCTACCAGTCCGGCTAATGTGGGTGCCGAAAAAGAAGTCCCGTTATTATAGCCTATTTCTCCGGTTTGTGTTGTAACAACCGAAGCAGCACCCATTGCCATTACATCCGGTTTGATCCTTCCGTCGGCTGTTGGTCCCTGTGAACTAAATCCGGCTCTGACTTCTGAAGCGCTCACCGCTCCTACCGTCAGAACATTGGTAGCATCTGCTGGGGCTGTTATAAATTTCCACGGTTTGGCACCTTCATTTCCGGCGGAAACCACTACAATCATCCCCCGGGTAAACGCGATATTAGCGCCTCTGGTTATAAAGGTGGTATTCCCGTCCATATCCTGGTAGGTATGGTTATAGGCCGCATTGGTAAACAGGTTATAGCCCAGTGAAGAGTTGATTACATCAACCCCCAGGCTGTCGGCAGTTTCGGCAGCTTCCACCCAAAGGCTTTCTTCTAACGGACTTTCGCTGTTGATGTCTTCCGTAACAAATAAATAATAGGAAGCATCCGGTGCAGTGCCCACCAACTGATTGTCTACATAAGCAGCCATATTGGACAATACCTGCGTACCGTGCTGGAAGCCGGTATAGAAATTGGCATTTCGGTTCACGAAATTATAGCCGCCTTTAATCTGGTTATTGGTTCTTAATCTTAAAAACGGATCGGTGGTATCCACTCCCGGGAAACCGGCATCCATTACCGCAATGATCTTTCCGGTTCCGGTAAAATCCTGCTGGTGCAGTAAATGTCCGTTGAGCATCTGAATCTGTGCTGCGGAAGCACCATAAGGAAAGTTTGCCTGTACATCCAGCGTTTTATTAAACAATCCGGAAGCGGCAGTATTCGTATTTTTATTGGTATTTAAAGTTTTGTTGGCAAAATCGACATGATGAACAAAGGAAAGTGTTGTCAGTCCGTTAATCACCGACTGTGTTCCTCTGATGTGTAAGGCATTCATCCATTTGGATTTTGCCATCACGCTGATTCCGGAAATGGCTGTAATCTGGTCGATATAGTTTTGGTGGATGGGTACATCCTGAATGTCGACCGCAATATTTTGAGCAGCTCTCCTGTCTAATGCTCTTTGTGAAAGCATGGAAAGAGGGTTGCTCAAATAGGTCTGTGCATTGGGCTTATCGTTAAAATAAACCCAGGCATCTTCTTGTGAAAATGTTACTGTGTGCAGTAATACGAATAGAAACGGGAGGATTTTTTTCATGCTTTCACAAATTAGAAAGCGCAATTTAAGAAATTACTCCCGAACCAACTAATTCATCTCCAATATGCCATGAAACAAATTGCCCTTCTGTTATTGCCGATTGCGGTTCTTCGAAAAGTACATACATACCGTCTTCAAACTGGTATAACGTTGCTTTTTGCAATGGCTGTCTGTAACGGATTCTCGCCATTACTTCCATTTTTTCGCCATTGGCTAAAGCCAGATCCTCACGAATCCAGTGTACTTCCGGTTTTTGAACAAATAAAGCTCTTTTGAACAATCCGGGATGGTTATGTCCCTGTCCGGTGTAAATGGTATTGGTCGTTACATCTGTAGCGATAATAAACAGCGGTTCTTTTGTTCCTCCTACATTCAGTCCTTTTCTTTGCCCGATCGTAAAATAGTGGGCACCCTGGTGTTTTCCGACAATTTTCCCCATTTCCGGAGTATAGTCGATATTCTTCGCCCGGTACGCCAGTTCTTCTTCCAGAGAGGCAAAACCGGTTTGGGTCTGGGTATATACAGCATGATTCGCATCCACTTCAAAAATCAAGCCTTCTTTAGGCTGTAACTGCTGTTGTAAAAATTCCGGCAAGCGTACTTTTCCGATAAAGCAAAGTCCTTGCGAATCTTTCTTTTCGGCTGTGATCAGTTCCATTTTTGCGGCAATTTCCCGAACCTGAGGCTTGGTCAGTTCCCCGATCGGGAATAATGATTTTGCCAATTGTTCCTGGGATAACTGGCACAGGAAATACGACTGGTCTTTGTTACCATCTACTCCGGCCAGTAACTGATATACGTTACCTTCTTCTTTTTCAATAATCCCTTTACGGCAATAGTGCCCTGTGGCTACATAATCGGCACCAAGGCTTAACGCTATTTTCATAAATACGTCAAACTTGATTTCACGGTTACACAACACATCCGGGTTGGGTGTTCTTCCTTTTTCGTATTCGTTAAACATATAGTCCACGATACGTTCTTTATATTGTTCGCTTAAATCTACTGTCTGAAAAGGGATCCCTAATTTTTCAGCCACTAAAAGCGCATCATTACTGTCTTCCAGCCATGGACATTCGTTCGAAATCGTAACCGAATCGTCATGCCAGTTTTTCATAAACAGTCCTATCACTTCATAGCCCTGTTCCTGTAAAAGATAGGCTGCCACACTCGAATCCACTCCACCGGAAAGACCAACAACTACACGTTTCATCTATTTCTATACCTTATATTTATGATTCTTCTATTTTTTTTGCAAAATTACATTATTAATTGGTTTTGCTTTTTAACTCGGTCGGTTTCTTTTTCCCGTCCGTATCGGTCTTGATCTTAAAGGTCACATCGTTTATTTTGGCAGCGTTTACTTCTTTAACCAGTTTGTTGTTTTCGTAAAACTTCCAGATTCCGGATTTCTGCCCTTTTTTAAATTGTCCTTTGGTAATTATTTCATTCTTGGAGTTGCGGTAAACAGAAGGTCCGTCAAACAGATTGTTCACATAGGTTGTTTCTTCAATTACCACTCCTTTATCGGAATATTTTTTATACATCCCCTGCTTAACGCCGTTTACATACTGAATTTCTTCGGCTACGGCTTTGTTCGGGTAAAATGCTTTTCGGGTTCCGTTTAGTTTTCCATTGGAATAGTATTCCAGCGTCATGATTTCTTTTCCGCCTTTATGGTAGTATTTCCATTCTCCTTCATATTCTCTGCCCACTATTTTTCCTTCACTGACTTTATTGCCTTTCTGGTCAAAAAACACCGTATAATTGGAACCGTCATTTGCCGAAAAATCACGGGTTGCAATAACAACCGTGGCTTTGGTATTGTCAAAATATTTAAACACACCCACTTCCTTTCCGTGATCGAAGGTTCCTTCATATCGCGGGTATTTGGTATCGTCGTAAATTCCTTTCCACAATCCGTGACGCTGACCTTTATCGTCGTTCTTATTTGTTTCCTGTGAAAAAGCAATGGTGTTCAATAAGGTGAATATCGCTAAGAATGTTGTTCTCATATTTTTGTAATGGTTTAATTATACTAAACGTATCATCCTGAAAATAATTTTAATCCCTGATGATTAAACTGCTAAAGTAAATAAGGATTGTATAAAAAAAGCATCCCTGACGGATGCTTTTCAATTATTTTTTGTTTTGCTTGGCATTTTTCTGTGCTTCCGCCTGCTCCATCATTTCCTGCATCTTTCTTTGAAACTTACTCTGCTTCTGAGGTTTCGTCTTATTCTCCTGAATCTGAGCGTGAATTTTCTCTTCATTCACAATATAGTTCTTGATAACCAGCATAATACCGATAGTGATCGTATTCGAAATAAAGTAATACAAACTCAATCCGGAAGCATAGTTATTAAAGAAGAATAACATCATAATTGGTGAAACATAAATCATGATTTTCATGATCTTACCCATATCCGGCATACCTTCCTGCGGTGGTGTGCTCATTGCCTGGTCGCCGGTTGTCATTTTCATATAGAAGAAAATAGCAACTGATGCCAATATCGGGAATAAACTCACGTGGTTACCATAGAACGGAATGTAGAACGGTAAGTGTAACACTGAATCGTATGACGATAAATCGTCTGCCCAAAGGAAGCTTTTCTGTCTTAAATCAAAATAAGACGGGAAGAACTGGAAGAGGGCATAGAAAACCGGAATCTGCATGACGGCTGGTAAACATCCTGCCATAGGATTCACACCGGCTTTATTGTACAGTTTCATTGTTTCCTGTTGTTTCTTCATCGGGTCTTTAGAGAATTTTTCATTCAATTCTGCAATTTCCGGACGCAACACTTTCATTTTTGCCTGAGACAAATATGATTTATAAGTTACCGGTGACATTACCAGACGCACTAAGATCGTGAAGATAATAATGGCGATACCGTGAGGAACAAATCCGCTTAAGAATCCGTAAACAGGGATAAATACATAACGGTTAATCCAACCGAAAATTCCCCATCCCAAAGGCATTACTTCATCCAGGTTCTTGTTGTATGAATTTAATGTTTTATAGTCTGATGGTCCGTAGTACCAGTTCATGTTATAGTTCAACTCACCGTTTTTGAATTCTAACGGTAATTTTGCGACGAAGTTTTTAGTAAAAACCGTGTCAATTTTTTCATCGTGAACCAGGTTCTCCGATTTTAACTGAGCTGTTTTAAACGGCGTATCTGTTAATAAAATAGACGTAAAGAAATGTTGTTTGAAGGCTACATACGTAACGTTTTCTGCAGATTTCTCATCTAATTTACTGGTTGCGCTTAACGAGTTGTCTTTTCCGCTTTCATATTCGTAAACCAAATCCGTGTATCTGTTTTCATAGCTTACACTTTTTTCGTTACGGAATGATTTTAACTGCCACTCCAGATCCAGCGGTTTAGCCGTGTTAATAACATTGCTAAGTCCCTGAGAACGGATTGCGAAATCCATCATGTATTCTTTTGGTTTCAATACATAACGGTACTCCAAAAACTGGTTGGCACCGGCTTTCAGTCTCATTGTTAAAACCTGATTGTCCCCTTCTTTTGTTACAGTAGGCTCAAAATAAAGGTCTTTAGTATTTAAAATACGATTGTCCTGAGTGTTGATCTGAAGGTTCAGATTGGCGTTGTTTTGTTTGATTAATTCAACATTTCTTTTCGAATTTTTGCTGAATTGCTCAAAACCGTTAACGGTAGCTTCTACGATATAACCACCTTTGTTAGCGATTTTTAACGTTAAAACTTCATTTTTAATTTCGGTAACGTTTTCTTTTGCAGAAGGCAATGAAGCACTGTATGCGAAAGCTCCCAAAGAACTTTGCAATGCTTTTACGCGAAGTGAATCCGGCTGAGTTGTATCGGCAATTGCTTTGGTAACTGCCGCTTCTTTAGCTTTCTCTACTTTTTCAACTTTAGCTTTTTGAGCATCTTCTGCAATGGATTGTTTCTCTTTGTCGATGTTGTTGTACATCATCCAGATCATCAATCCTGCAATCAAAACAAATCCTAAAATAGATTTTGTGTCTAATTTCTTTTCTTCCATTCTAATCGTTTATTGTTTATGGTGAGTTGCAAAAATTTTTAGCAACAAACTTTATTTTTCACAGCTGCTTCTACAAAATGTACAAACAACGGATGCGGATTAGCTACCGTACTTTTATATTCCGGATGGTATTGAACCCCAATGAAAAACGGATGATCCGTTAATTCCACTACTTCCACTAAACCGGTATCAGGATTTACTCCTGATGCTTTTAATCCTGCATTTTCCAAAGCTTCCAAATAGTCTCCGTTAAATTCATAACGGTGACGGTGACGCTCTAAAATATTGGTTTTACCATAAATAGAATGTGCCAGTGTATTTTCTTTTAAAGTACATTTCCAGGCACCCAAACGCATGGTTCCTCCTTTATCGGTAATATTTTTTTGTTCTTCCATGATGCTGATCACCGGGTAAGACGTGCTGTCGTTCATTTCTGTCGAATTGGCATCAGCATAACCCAGAACATTTCTGGAATATTCAATAACGGCCATCTGCATACCCAGACAGATTCCAAAGAATGGAATTTTGTTTTCTCTGGCATAGCGAACCGTTTCTATTTTTCCTTCAATTCCTCTTCCTCCAAATCCCGGAGCAACCAAAATACCATCCAAACCTTTCAGTTTATCGGCAACCGTTTTCTCATCCAGGTATTCCGAGTGAATACTGATTACATTTACTTTGGTTTCATTTGCCGCTCCCGCGTGAATGAATGCTTCCAAAATGGATTTATACGAATCCTGTAATTCTACATATTTCCCTACCAAACCGATGTTAACGGTGTGTTTCGGGTTTTTCAGTTTGTGCAGGAACTCATTCCATTGTGACAAATCCGGTGTTGCTTTTTCCGGTAAATCCAATTTTTTCAGGGCTACTCTGTCCAGTCCTTCTTCCAACATTAAGTTTGGAACATCATAAATGGTTGAAGCATCGATAGACTGAATAACCGCTTCTTTTTTAACGTTACAGAATAACGCTAATTTCTGACGCAGGTCGCTTGAAATTTCATGCTCGGTTCTGCAAACCAGAATATCCGCTTTGATTCCGCTTTCCATTAAGGTTTTTACGGAGTGCTGCGTTGGTTTTGTTTTTAATTCACCGGCTGCCGCCAAATAGGGTACTAATGTTAAATGAATAACGATTCCGTTATTATCTCCCAACTCCCACAATAGCTGACGTACCGATTCGATATACGGCAACGATTCGATATCACCAACCGTACCGCCTATTTCTGTAATCACAATATCAAAATCACCCGACTTTCCAAGCAACTGCATACGTTCCTTGATCTCATTCGTAATGTGCGGAACCACCTGAACGGTTTTTCCTAAAAATTCACCACGACGCTCTTTTTCAATTACAGAAAGATATACTCTTCCTGTCGTAACATTATTGGCCTGTGACGTAGGAACATTTAAAAAACGCTCATAATGTCCTAAATCCAAATCGGTTTCGGCTCCGTCATCTGTTACATAACACTCTCCATGTTCATACGGGTTTAATGTTCCCGGATCCACATTAATATACGGATCAAATTTCTGGATTGTCGTTCGGTAACCTCTTGCTTGTAATAATTTAGCTAAAGAAGCTGCGATAATTCCTTTTCCTAAAGAAGAAGTCACACCTCCTGTAACAAAAATATATTTCGTCTGATTCATTGTGTTGTTGTTTGTTGTAGTTGTGTAAAAAACTTGGCAAAAGTACAATTATAAATTGAGAATTAATAACTGTAGATTGACAATTATTCGTTAATAAAAGGTTTACGGTTTGGGGAAGTTCTTTTTTATATTCCGGATTAATTCTTCCAGTCCGTTTAATTTGAGTTCATAGACCAACTGCAGCTGTTCGCCAAGCTGCCCTTTTGGAAAACCTTTGTTGTGGTACCAGACAATATAGTGTTCGGGTAAATCGATAAGAAAACGCCCTTCAAATTTTCCGAAGGGCATTTTGGTATGAGCCAGCCTGATGAGTGCTTCTTTATTTTTATCCAAAATATTATTCTCTTCCTATGAAGTCAATTTCATTGTTCTGTGCCATCTTCGGATCATTGCCGTAATCATTTCTTCCATGGTCGCCATCCAGTACAAAATAATACAGGATAATCATGGAACCGATAAACGGTATCAATGCCAGCAGATAGGTCCAGCCGCTTTTATTGGTATCATGCAGTCTTCTTACGGCAACGGCAAACGATGGAATGATCGTTGCCAGCGCAAAAGCCACCAACAGGAAACCTGAAATTCCTATTAATGCTTCCGATCCTGTTACAATAGCAATAATAAATACGATATACAGCGGAACAATAATAATAAAATTACCCAATACATAATACCAATATTCCGAACGACGGGCACGCCCTGAAAAGTTGATGTAATTTTCAATAAACGCTTTTTTCCACCAATCGAAAAAATTATAGTCTTTTTCTGCTTTTACCATTATCTATTTCCAGTTAAATATTATTTCTTTTTTAATATCCGGGTTCAGGCTCAGATAAACCGGACAGGTCAAAGCCGTTCGTTCCAATATTGTTTTTGTTTTATCGTCTGCTTCGATATTCATATTAAAAGTCACATGAATCTCAGCTATTTTTCGCGGTTCTGCCTGCATAACTTTGGTTACGTCTGCCGTTGCTCCGGAAAAGTCAACATCCATCGTAGCTGCTTTTATTCCCATAACGGTAAACATACAGCTTGCCAGTGCATTCGCCACGGTATCTGTGGGTGAAAAAGCTTCTCCCTTTCCGTTGTTGTCCACAGGCGCATCCGATATAATTTCACTTCCCGACTGCAAATGAATCGACGACGTTCTTAAATCTCCTAAATACGTTACTTTTGAGGTCATTATTTTGCTTCTTTTACAGTTAAATCATCACTATAGTTCATAATATAAACACCGGTATTGTAATAGCCTCCGTTTATATTTGCGTAATCAAATTTGTTCTCCACCTGCTCCGATGCATTTTCATTAACCGATTCCCGGAATCCGTTTTCCTGAAACATTCTCACAATAACATCAAAAGTTACATCAAAACCTCTTGTTGCAAAGCGGTTCGGGAAGATGTTGTTTTTCTTTTTAAATGTGCCGGCAAAAATAGCTGCTTCCGGAGTTTCGTTATCTTTGGCTACCGAAGGGTACAATAATTTCAATTTGGTTAAACGGCTCAACGGAATTTCTTCAAAATCCAGGGTTTCGTTTTTCTCCAGCGTTACCAGCTGTACCTGGAATTGCGATAATGCACTCACCAGGATATTCAGCGTACTCAGCACCATTACTTTACTTTCCGATTCCAGAATAACGAAATTGGTTTTATCGGCTTCCATCAGGCTTTTGATATTTTCCAGCGTCACATTTCCTTTTTCGTTTAATTCCGCAAATTTTACCAACGGATAGTTATCTTTTAAATATTGTCTTGAAGAACCTTTTTTAGGATCGACCACCGCAATGATGTTGCCGTTTTTAGACTTCATATAATCAAACATTTTCTGCTTCACATCATTCGAATTCGGCATTGCCTGAAACAGGTTCGAATACGGTTTCCCTTTTTCATTCGATAAAGGCGAGATTACCGGAACATTATACTGGTTCAGCAAATTGGCAGCGGTTTCCACATTAGACTGAAAAAACGGACCGATAACGGCATCCGTATTCGCAAAGTTGTTTTTATCGATAATTGCCGCTACAGCCGATGCGTTTTTCGTTTCTTTAGAGTCATAAATCTTAACTTTTAACGGCAGGCCTAAGGCTTTAGCCGAGTCGATTGCCACTAAAGCACCCGCATAAAAATCAAGGGTCATGTTCAGGAATTTATCCGTTTTTAAACGTTCCTGCGTAGAACGGATCGAGTCGGATGCAATTTTATCCAGGTTAAAAGGCATGAACAATACCAATTCTTTTTCTCCGTCTTTTTTAAGTGTTTTAACAATATCAACAGAAGCTTTGTTCGTTTTAACATCGTCAAATTTAGAAGTATTCGGCAGTTTTAAAACCATTCCCGCTTTAACACCGTCTTTTAATTCCGGGTTTAAAGAGATCAATTGCTCTTCACTCAATCCTGACGATTTGGTCAGACGGTACATGGTTTCTTTAGGTTTTACCTGATAGCTCAGGTATTTATTTTCTTCGGCAACTTTTTCAATTTCCTTTTCTACGGTTTTCTGTACCGAAGGAACATTTTTGTTCAGTCGCAAATTGTATCCGATTTCCAGGTTTTCTTTTATTCCGGGATTCAGGTCCTCTAATTCCGGAACCGTTAAGCCGTATTTTTTAGCAATACCGAATTTGGTTTCTTTTGCTTCAACAATATGGTAAACCGCTTTGCCGGAAGCTGAGCCCGATCCGGAAGCTGCCGCTTGTTTAAGTTCCTGCTTCAATTCTTTTTTCTCAGCTTTAAGCTGTTGTTTGTCTGCTTTCGGAGCGGTAAAAGTCAGCACCTGACCAATTTTCAATCCGTCTTTTTCTACTGCAGGATTACTCTTGTAGATGGCTTCAACCGTGGTTCCGTATTTTTTAGCAATACCGTAAACGCCTTCTTTCGGTTCTACCGTATGTGTAATGGTTACCGTTCCTAAAGTTTCCTTTACTTTTTCTTTAAGGACTTCTTTAGTTGCGGTTTTCTTGTCTTCTGTTTTTGCAGTAATTATTTTACCGGAAGCTGTCGGAACCAATATTTTCGAATTTTCCTTTAATCCGTTTTGCGAATCCGGGTTCATCCGATAAATATCGTAAGGCGTTACACTATACTTTTTTGCAATCTGTACTACTGTTTCTCCTTTTTCTACCTTATGTTCTATGTAATTTTTAGTTTGTCCAAAAACAACACCGGACATAAAAAGTCCTGAAATTACAACAGTTACAATATATTTCATACTACTATTTTTAAGCGAATAAGTCGTTATAAAGTTAGAATTTTATAACGACTTATCTCAAATTTACAATTTCTTTTTATTCCCACTCAATTGTGGCCGGCGGTTTGGAGCTGATGTCATAAACAACCCGGTTAACCCCTTTCACTTTATTGATAATTTCGTTCGATATTTTCATCAGGAAGTCATACGGTAAATGTACCCAGTCTGCAGTCATTCCGTCTGTAGATTCTACAGCTCTCAACGCAACTACTTTTTCATAGGTACGTTCATCTCCCATAACCCCAACGCTGTTTACCGGTAACAGGATTGCTCCTGCCTGCCAGACTTTGTCGTATAATCCGTGTGTTTTCAGTCCTTCAATAAAGATCGCATCTACATCCTGTAAGATACTAACTTTCTCCGGTGTGATATCACCCAGGATACGGATGGATAATCCAGGTCCCGGGAACGGGTGTCTTCCCAATAAGTCCGGGCTGATTCCCAAAGTAGCTCCTACTCTTCTTACTTCGTCTTTAAAAAGCATTCGTAACGGTTCCACTACCTGCAATTTCATGAAATCCGGTAAACCACCCACATTGTGGTGCGATTTGATCGTTGCCGATGGTCCTTTTACGGATACCGATTCGATTACGTCCGGATAGATCGTTCCCTGAGCCAGCCATTTTACATCTTCAATAAGATGGGCTTCATCATCAAAAACTTCAATGAACACACGTCCGATTGTTTTTCTTTTCGTTTCCGGATCCTCAATACCTGCCAATTCATTCAAAAAACGTGCCGAAGCATCCACTCCTTTTACGTTTAAGCCCATTCCTTTGTATTGCTCTAAAACGTTCTGGAATTCATTTTTACGCAATAGTCCGTTGTTTACGAAAATACAGTACAGGTTTTCACCGATAGCTTTGTTTAACAATACTGCCGCTACCGTAGAATCCACTCCACCGGAAAGTCCTAAAACAACTTTATCATTTTTAATTTTACCTTTTAATTCGTCTACGATTTCTTCAACGAATGCTTTAGGGGTAAAGTTTTGAGGTACTTCTGCAATTTTTACTAAAAAGTTCTCCAGCATCTGTTTACCGTCTGTTGAATGGTAAACTTCCGGATGAAACTGAATAGCATAAGTGGTTTCTCCTTCAATTCTGTAAGCCGCATTTTCCACATCTTTAGTACTTGCCAGACGAACACCGTTTGTTGGCAATTGCTTGATGGTATCACTGTGGCTCATCCAAACCTGACTGTTTAAAGCCACTTCATCAAAGAAGGCTTCGTCATCTTTTACATAGGACAGGTTCGCTCTTCCATATTCTCTGATATTGGAAGGGGCTACTTCTCCTCCGCTAAAATGTGCCAGGTATTGTGCTCCGTAGCAAACCGCCAGTAACGGCATTTTGCCTCTGATCTGTGATAAGTCCGGATGCGGTGCATCCTCTGCTCTTACGGAGTATGGGCTACCGGAAAGGATAACCGCTTTATAACTTGATAAATCACTGGGAAAGTGATTGAAAGGAAAAATTTCGCAGAAAATATTTAATTCGCGAACTCTTCTCGCAATAAGCTGAGTGTATTGCGACCCGAAATCTAAAATAAGTACGTTGTGTTGCATGTGCAAAAATAGACAATTCTTGAAAATTGAAAAATTTAAACGATTGAAAAAATGTAAAGAAATTATTTTCAAATGTTTACGTAAAAAAAAACTGCCCTAACCGGGCAGTTTTATCAGTTTTTATAAAGAATTGGATTAATCCAATGCGAAATTTATCGTCACATTAGCGGTAACTTCAATCTCTCCGATTGCCAAAGTCTCTCTTGTCATTTCGGTATCGGCCGACATTTTCATGGCTGACATATACGGTCTCGGGTAGTATGTAGACGAATTATCGGCTACCAGGATTGCTTTCCCCATTTTCTGGTTTAAAGCAGCAGCATAATCCTGTGCTTTTGTTTTAGCATCCTGTACTGCTTTTACTCTTGCCTGTGATTCATACTCGGTAACTTTAGTCGATTTGAAATCCACACCGTTAATAACATTTACACCGGCATCTACCAGGCCTAACATCATTGTATCGTATTTTGACAGCTCTTTTAACGTGATTGAAATAGTCTGATTGGCTACGAAATAGTGTTTTTTCTTTTCATAATCGTATGTTTTATTCAACTGAACCTGTTTGGTCTGGAAATCCGCTTCCGGCAGTTTTGATTTTTTTAAGTATTTGATAACGGCATCAATAGCAATATCATTTTTCTTTTTTACATCGGCTGCCACTTCTCCTGTGTTTTCCACGCCAACATTAATGATTACATAATCCGGAGTTACTTTTATTTTCCCTTCGCCGGAAACAACTATCTGTGGTTGTGTTTTCATTTCTTGTGCATTTGAAACTGTTGCCATGAACAGTGTTACTACGATTAAAATTGCTTTTTTCATTTTTGTGCTTTTTAAGTTATATACTACAAATCAAATCCAATGCCAAAAATTATAATTTTCCTGTTTTTGCTAAAAAAAACAAGATCACGATGGGAATTGCCAGCAGTATTACCATTAAAGTATTGTCCTGTAACATGGAAGGAACTTTGGCAATTGTAATAATATATCCGCCAATTGCCCCGCCAAAATGCGCCACATGCCCGATGTTGTCATTTTTGGCTTTCATTCCGTAAATGGAATACAGCAAATAGCCAATGCCAAAAAGATATGCCGGAACCGGAATGATGAAGTACAGTCCCAGGGTCATATCCGGACGCAGCAGGATAGCGGCATATAAAATCCCGGTTACCGCACCCGAAGCTCCTATAGCTCTATAGGAATAATCATCTTTGTGAAAGTAAAGCGTCAGCAAACTGCCGCACAGTAAACTTCCTATATATATGATCAGAAAAGAAGCGGTACCCAGATCCTGAATAACCACCGGTGCAAAAAAGAATAACGTCAGCATGTTAAAGGCCAGATGGGCAATATCGGCATGCAGAAAAGCAGACGAAAACATTCTGATTTGCTCACCTGCACGGATGCTTCCCACGTGAAATTCATATTTTCTAAAAAACGAAAGGTCATTAAAACCTTTAAAGCTTACAATTACCGTTATTGCAATAATAATTAATAGTACAGAATTCATTCCGGTTGGTTTTCTTTCTGTAAAAATACAGATTGTTTGTTTAGGTAATGTTAATTTGGGATGGTAAAAATATTTTTAAAAGTTATATTTGTAAAAAATATCGAAATGCAGTTTTTACTCTATATAATCGCCTACCCTTTTTTATGGTGTATTTCCATTCTTCCGTTTCCTCTTTTTTACTTTCTGTCTGATTGTACTTATGTTGTGGTATACCACCTTGTCGGTTACCGGAAAAAAACGGTTCGGGACAATATCGCATTAACGCTGCCACACCTTTCCAAAGAAGAACGCATCCGGATTGAAAAGAAGTTTTTCAAACACATGTGTGATATGTTTCTGGAAATGATCAAAACCATGACCATTTCGGAAACAGAGATGAAAAAGCGTTTTGTTTTTACCAATATTGAAATGGTAAGGGAAATGGAGAAAAAGAACAAAAGTATCATTATGATGTGCGCGCATTATGCCAGTTGGGAATGGCTTATCATCCTTGACAAGTACATCGATTTCCGGACTTTTGCCGTTTATAAAAAAATCCAGAACAAATATTTTGACAAGTTAATCCGCGACATCCGTTCGCATTTTAACGCAACATTAATTGAAGCCAAAGAAACGGTAGATGTTATCCGCAAAAATGAGATTAACAACATCAAAGGTTTTTACGGTTTTGCAAGTGACCAATCGCCACAGCTGCACCGAACCAACTATTTCGACACTTTTATGGGCATTAATGTTCCTGTATTTACCGGAGCCGAAATGCTGGCCAAAAAAATGGATTTATCCTTAGTGTTTGTAAAAGTCCAAAAAGTGAAACGGGGACATTATCAGGCTACCTTTGTGCCTTTGGTAGAAAACCCTAAAGAAGTTCCCAACTATCAAATTACAAGCATGTACCTGCGAATGGTTGAAGAGCAGATCCATGAAGCACCGGAATATTATTTATGGACGCATAAACGATGGAAACACCGCGACAAGCAATCGCTTAAATCGCCAAGAATAAAAAAAGCCCTGAATTAATTTCAGGGCTTTTGCTTTATAGTTTAAACCAACTCTTTACCATTTCTTTTTCCAGGTTAAGCGCTGCTTTGTGTACAAACTCGTTTGAGTTTTTGTTGTATTCATAATCATTCGCCCATGCAGTGTGATTGGCTGCCAGGGCTTTAATACTGTCACATACATACGCCACTTCTTCGCTGGTAGTGGTTGGATGTATTGACATTCTGATCCATCCCGGTTTTTCGATTAAATCACCCGAAGTAATTTTTCCGGTAAGATAATGGGAGGTTTCCTGATCCACATGCAGCAGGTAATGCCCGTAGGTACCGGCACAACTACAGCCGCCGCGGGTTTGAATTCCGAATCTGTCGTTCAGGATCTTTACACCCAGGTTAAAATGTAGGTCATTGATATAAAAAGAAATCACCCCCAAACGATCCTCATGCTGGCCTGCCAGTATGTTAATGTTGGACGCCTGTTTTAATTGTCCGAAAACATAATCGGTAATTTCATGTTCTCTTTTCAGGATGTTATCAATCCCCATCTGTTCTTTTAACTGAACGGCCAATGCGGTTTTGATAACCTGTAAAAAGCCCGGTGTACCACCGTCTTCTCTTTCTTCAATATTATCCAGGTATTTGTGTTCGCCCCACGGGTTGGTCCAACTTACGGTTCCTCCGCCCGGGCAATCCGGGATCATGTTGTTGTATAATTTTTTATTGAAAACCAGTACTCCTGAAGTTCCGGGTCCGCCTAAAAATTTATGCGGAGACATAAAAATAGCATCCAGATAGCCTTCCGGATTATCTGCCGGGTGCATGTCTATTTTAACATAGGGTGCCGAACAGGCAAAATCCACAAAACAAACCCCGTTGTATTCATGTACTATTTTAGCGATATCGTGATATGCCGTACGGATTCCGGTTACATTAGAACAAGCCGTTACCGAAGCGATTTTTAAAGTGCGGTCTTTATATTTTTCCAATAATTCACGGAAGCTTTCCAAACAGATCAATCCCTGTTCGCAAGCCGGAATTACCTCAACTTTAGCAATTGTTTCCAGCCATGAAGTCTGGTTGGAATGGTGTTCCATGTGCGAAATAAAAACAACCGGTTTTTTCTCTTCCGGAATCTGCGTATACTTTTGCAGGTTTTCAGGAACTTTCAAACCTAAAATACGCTGGAATTTATTGACTACGCCTGTCATTCCGGAACCATCCACAATCAATACATCGTCTTCGTTGCTGTTCACGTGTTTTTTAATGATATGGCGGGCTTCATGATAGGCCATTGTCATCGCAGTTCCGGAAACGGTGGTTTCCGTGTGGGTATTGGCAACAAACGGACCAAATTCGTTAATTAGTTTTTCTTCAATGGGACGATACAAACGTCCGCTCGCGGTCCAGTCGGTATAGATAATTTTCTGCTTCCCGAAAGGAGATTCAAATTCCTGGTCAATACCAATAATATTTTTTCTGAATTGCTGGAAATACTGTTCTAATGCTGTTGTTGGTTTCGTGTCGGTCGTTGTCATTTTTTGTTGCTATTGAAATGCAAATTTATAATTTATAAACACGAAAACTGTTAAAAAGAATTTATAAATGTTATTTATTCCAAACGATAGTTATAAAAAAAGAGGACCGTTGTGGCTGTCCTCTTTTCTTCTGTTAAAAATATATAAAATTGGTGCGTTTATTGTTTTAAAATTTTTGCCCGGTTGTATTCATAATTCATTTGGGCAATATTGAGTACCGAAATACTTTGCGGGCATTCTACTTCGCAGGCTTCCGTATTGGAACAATGTCCGAAAGCTTCCGCATCCATTTGGTGTACCATGCTCAACACACGGTGGTCTCTTTCTTCTTTTCCCTGCGGCAGTTTGACCAAATGGGTAATCTTGGCCGAGGTGAACAAAGCGGCACTTCCGTTTTTGCAGGTAGCCACACAGGCCCCACAACCAATGCAGGCCGCCGAGTCGAAAGCTGCTTCGGCTGTATTATGGTTCACCGGAATACCGTTTGCTTCCGGTGCCTGACCGGTATTTACCGATACGTATCCGCCGGAAGAGATAATCCGGTCGAACGCACTCCGGTCTACCTTTAAATCTTTCTTTACCGGAAATGCCTGGGAACGGAACGGTTCGATCACTACTGTTTCCCCATCTTTAAATTCCCGTAAATGCAGCTGGCAGGTGGTTGTATTTTTAAGCGG
The DNA here is from genome assembly GCF_002379575.1 of Flavobacterium sp. UBA4197. Taxonomy (NCBI): domain Bacteria; kingdom Pseudomonadati; phylum Bacteroidota; class Flavobacteriia; order Flavobacteriales; family Flavobacteriaceae; genus Flavobacterium; species Flavobacterium sp. UBA4197. The sequence continues at coordinate 223,205 of NZ_DFUB01000033.1, read as the reverse complement.
CCCGTGTGCCAGTCCGTTAATCATTACACCACATTGTCCGCAGATGCCTTCCCGGCAGTCATGGTCGAATTCTACCGGCTGGTCGTTTGCTAAAATGAGTTTTTCGTTCAGGGTATCCAGCATTTCCAAAAAGGACATGTGCGGATTGATATCTTCCAGTGAATAATCGACTAATTTTCCTTCGGTGTCTTTGTTTTCCTGTCTCCAAATTTTCAAATGTAACTTCATATTCTTTTTCATTAGGTTATTTGTAACTTCTGACAATTGGTTTCACATATTCAAAAACCAGATTTTCTTTATGCAGTTCCGGCATTGCATTTTTGCCTTTCCACTCCCATGCCGAAATAAACTGGTATTCGGCATCGTTTCGTAAGGCTTCGCCATCCGGTGTCTGATATTCTTCTCTAAAATGTGCGCCGCAGGATTCATTACGGGTTAAGGCATCATAACACATCAACTCGCCTATTTCCAAATAATCGGCTACACGTCCGGCTTTTTCCAGCTCATTGTTCATCGCTCCGGCTTCGCCGGGAATGTGTACGTTCTGGTAAAATGCAGTCCGGAGTTTTTTGATTTCTTCAATGGCAAACTTTAAACCGGATTCGCTGCGGGAAAGTCCGCAGTAGTCATACAGTATTTTGCCCAATGCCTTGTGGTAGTAATCCACCGTTTTATCGCCTTTGCAGTGTATCAAAAGATTCAGCTGTTCTTTAACCGTTTGTTCTGCTTCTTCAAAAGCCGGATGATTGGTATCGATCTTCCCGGTATGGATTTCTCCGGAAAGATAGTTTGCCATTGTATAGGGCGCTATAAAATAACCGTCCACAGATGCCTGCAGCAGCGAATTGGCCCCCAGGCGGTTTGCCCCGTGATCGGCAAAGTTTGCTTCTCCCAATGCAAACAGTCCCGGAATTGTCGTCATCAGTTCATAGTCTACCCACAAACCTCCCATCGAAAAGTGTGCTGCCGGCGAAATCATCATCGGTTCCTTATAGGCATCAATCCCGGTTATTTTGCGATACATATCGAAAAGGTTTCCGTATTTTTCTTTGATCTTAGCAACGCCCTGTTCTTTTATCGCTTTGGAGAAATCGAGATATACGGCATTTTTTAAGGCACCAATACCAAATCCGGCATCGATGCGTTCTTTTGCTGCCCGGGACGAAATATCCCTGGGTGCTAAATTTCCAAAAGCCGGGTATTTTCTTTCCAGATAATAATCGCGTTCCGCTTCCGGAATATCATTTGCCGGCCGTTGTTCGTTTTCTTTTAACGGTACCCAGATACGGCCGTCATTTCGCAGGGATTCAGACATTAATGTCAGTTTGGACTGGTAATCGCCGGATTGCGGTAACGAAGTCGGGTGTATTTGTGTCCAACTCGGACTTGCCATTAAAGCGCCTTTTTTATGGGCTCTCCAAATTGCCGAACCATTACATCCCATCGCTAATGTGGATAAATAGTAAATTTTACCAAATCCTCCCGTTGCCAGCACTACCGCATGGGCAGCATGGCGTTCGATAACGCCTGTATCCAAATTCCGGACGATAACGCCTCTTGCTTTTCCATCAATAACAACCAGATCCAGCATTTCATGCCGGGTAAACAATTGTACCGTTTTTTTGCTGACCTGCCGCATTAAGGCCTGATACGCCCCGATAAGCAATTGCTGCCCGGTTTGTCCTCTGGCATAGAACGTTCTGCTCACCTGAACACCGCCAAAAGAACGGTTGTTCAGATACCCGCCGTATTCCCTGCCAAACGGAACGCCCTGTGCAACCGCCTGATCAATTAAGTTCAGTGAGCATTCCGCCATCCGGTACACATTGGCTTCCCTGGAACGGAAGTCGCCGCCTTTCAGGGTGTCCACAAACATCCGGTACACGCTATCACCGTCATTTTTATAATTCTTTGCGGCATTCACACCGCCCTGTGCCGCAACGGAGTGTGCGCGTCTGGCACTGTCCTGGAAGCAAAAAGATTTGACATTATAGCCCATTTCTCCCAGGGAGGCTGCAACAGAACTTCCGGCTAAACCGGTTCCTACGACAATGACCTCTATTTTTTTTCGGTTGGCAGGATTTACCAACTTCGCATTTTTTTTATAATTGGACCATTTTTCTTCTAAAGGTCCGGCTGGTATTTTAGCATCTATCTTCATACTACTACTTTTTTATGAATCCGGGAATTCCACCGGCTCATTTATTATTGATAAAATAGACATACACCGGGATTACCGCAAATCCGAAACTAATGGCTACCGAATAGGCTATGCCGAAATAGCGGAACCATTTTACGAATTTGGGATGAAAAACACCCAGTGTTCTTACCGCACTGAAAAAACCGTGCAGCAAATGATAGCCCAAAGCAATCATCGACAATACATAGATCACCACATACCACCATTCCTGATAGGTCGTAACAACCAGTGTGTATAAATCCCGGTTGCCATTAGCGTCCGAAGGCAGGCTGCCGAATTTGTATTCGTACCAGAAGTTTTTAAAATGGATGATTAAAAAAATCAGGATGATCGTTCCCAGGATGCCCATGTTCCTGCTGTACCATTTACTGGCTCTTCCCCTGTTGTCCTTTTTATAATCACCACCCGATTTTTTATTCTTTACCGTAATGACCAGCGCATATACGGCATGGAGAATAATGGAAGCATACAGCACATACGAAACAATCTTTATTAGCGGATTGCCCGATAAAAAATGGGAATATGCATTAAACTGCAGCTGTGCTTTTTCTGCCGGCAGAAACAATTGCAGGTTTCCTAAAAGGTGAATGACCAAAAAGAAACACAGAAACAATCCTGTCAGACACATTAATATTTTTCTTGAAAGTGATTGCATGCGATATTGTTTTTAATTAATAGTAACCTATGATTTTCATCCAGAGTCCGCCTATTGCCATATAAATAAACAACAGTATCAATCCGGTTTCCAGACCGCGGAGCCACCAGTTTTTCAGATCCACATATCCGCTTCCGAAAAATACCGGAGCCGGCCCGTGTCCGTAATGGGTTAACGTACCGTATAAAGACCCGATGAATCCCAGCATGAATGCCAATAGCAGTCCCGGAATTCCCAAAGATACTCCTACTCCCAGTAAAGCGGCATACATGGCTGCTACGTGGGCCGTGGCACTGGCAAACAGGTAATGGCTGAAGAAATACACCAGAACGATTACCGGAAAGGCAATCTGCCAGCTTAAATCGCCGATCTGAACTTTTACCAGGTTACTAAACCAGCCGATAAAGCCCAATTCGTTCAGGGAGCTTGCCATCATGACCAAAACAGAGAACCAGACAATCGTGTCCCAGGCTCCTTTTTCGGATTTAATGTCTTCCCATGTTAATACCGATGTGAGCAACAGCATGATCAAACCGATAAAAGCAGTTGTGGTGGCATCAATAGAAAATAAATCGCCGGTGATCCACAAAAACAACAGCAGGAAGAAAGCAAACAGCATCAGCCATTCGTTACGGGAAATTGGTCCCATTTCTTTCAGTTTTTTTGCGGCTACCTGTGGCGCATCGCCGGTTTTCTTTAATTCCGGCGGATATAGTTTATACAGTACAAACGGAATAACAAAAAAGGATACCAGTCCGGGAACTATTGCTGCCAAAGCCCAGGACATCCATGAAATTTTAATCCCTAAATCGGCTGCAAATTTTTGACACATCGGATTACTCGCTGTTCCGGTTAAGAACATTGATGAAGCAATCAGGTTCATGTTATAGCTGTTTAGCGTCAGGAACGAACCTAATTTCCGATGGGTTTCTGGTTTATCGGGTTCGGAACCGAAACTGATCGCCATTGATTTCATAATCGGGTAGATAATCCCGCCGCCTCTTGCGGTATTACTCGGAATAGCCGGAGCAAGGCACAAATCGGCCAGTCCAAGACCATACGCCAGCCCCAATGAGCTTTTCCCGAAAATACGGATAAACAGGAAGGCAATCCGGTTTCCCAGTCCGGTTTTGATAAATCCTCTCGCAATAAAGAAAGAAATTCCAATGAGCCAGATAACCTTATCCCCAAATCCTCTTAATGCTAAAGTGATTGACTTCCCGGCTTCGCCCGGTGCCAATACCTGTGAAAATGCCGTAATCCCGATGGCAATCATACACATCGTACCCATTGGTGCTGCTTTGAGGATGATGCCCAGGATCGTGGCCACAAAAATGGCAAAAAGATGCCAGGCTTCGGGTTTTACGCCTTCCGGCTCGGGAATGAACCATAATAGCATTCCCACTGCCAAAGTAATCAATACTCTAGTGATGTTTACTTCTTTCATAAGTGCTGTTTTATATTAATAAACGTTTATAATCGGCTCTGAACCTGTAATATCAAAAGATTGTTATTGTGTGTGGTTGTATTGTCAACCGTGTGTTTGTAGCGGTCGATCTGCATTCCCAGCTGAATCCGGGCACCGTAATCTTTCAGGAATTCGAATCCTAACATTGGTACCAGTGACTGTCTTGGGTTGGAATTGATCCTGAAATTGGAATCCAGGTATTCGTAGCGGCAGGAAAACTCAATCGCGCTAAGTTTTTTGTATTTGATTTCGTAGCGGACATTCGGCAGGAAGTAGAATCCTCTCATCTGGTAGTTACTTAAATAAGGGGTTCTTTCATCAACCGGCAGTGAGAAGTACAGGTTATGGTTAATGGCCTGTTTGGCTTCCATCTGCGTTTCAAAAAACAAGCGGTCCATGATTTGATAATCGGCGGTCAGGTCAAGTCCTACCGCATATACTTCTTTTTTAAACACTTCGCCTATTCCCCCATTCAGACCAAAGTTTATATTGTACTTTTTTGAGAGTTCCAATACTACTCTTGATGAATATTGTTTACCATTGTCTTTGTCCATTTCCTGGTTTCTGCCGTTGCCGTTTACTGCCGAAATTGCATACGTTACGGGTAGTTTACCAATGTCAAACTTTCCGCTCATCGAAGCGCCGATCTGGAAACTGGTCCAGCCGTTTTTCCCGAATTCGTAATACTGGTTCGAAAAATCCATCGATTTGATAATGTCTACCGGATAGGTTTCCTCGATCCCGAACCACGGCCGGAATTGTCCCAAAGTGAATGCAAAATGTTTGTTGAAGGTATATTTGATATATGCATTCTCCAAAACCTTATTTTTAGGATCGGATTTGAAATCGGCTAAATTTACCAGTGCCACTACTTCGGTATGGTCGCCAATGGCAGCCTTTACCTGAGTTCTCATTCTCTTAATATCGAACGAGTTCCGGGTGACATCGCCTTCGGAATGATGCAGACCGTTAAGGTCTATATTCTCCGTGAGTCCGGTTAAATAACGTGCCTGAAAAAGTCCTTTAAACTGAAATACCGGGTATTTTACTTTGGCCGGAGCCACCGTTGCCGTAGAGTCTTTGCCGGTTTGTGCCTGCATTGCAGCAGTAACGAACAAAAGAAGAAATACTTTTTTTAAAGGGGATAATGTAAACGTAATTTCCATAGTGAAGAATTTTAGGCCTCGATAGATATTGGGTATCTATCTTATTAAGGGAAATTGTTATCACTATAAAATTAACAAAATTTTCGTAAAGAAATACTTTACAAAATAAAAATTATCGATAATTTCATCTCAAAGTTAAAAGATATAACAATTGGTTAATTTTATCACGCGGTATTATTATGTCAGTTTTTATTTCTTAAAATGCTTACTGTATATTCAGTCAAACATTTCAAACCCGCAGTTTTTGTAAGGTTAAACCTATTTGGCTCTATTGTAAAAAAGTCCGCACCGGCGCAGCATTATACTGGCTGATGCGGACTTTTATAAACGATGTACAATCAGGTCGTAAGCGACCTCAAACGTCCTGATTATTGTCTTCTGAGTTTGGTTTGCAAGAAAAGCGCTGTTTCGTTATTAATACTGTGAAACTGCACATTATTTTGTTCCAGTAATCGGTCCGTAAACAAAATACCGTTCAGGTGATCTGTTTCATGCTGAAAGATAACTGCCGTAAATCCTTCAATGATTTCTTCCTGAGCCTTTCCTTCCCTGTCAAGGTATTTTAATCGTATTGTATAATTCCGATATACGTCGCCGCTACTGTCCGGAATAGACAGGCAGCCTTCGTTTCCTTTGCGTAACAGTTCGGAGCGCCATACAATTTGCGGGTTGATATACACTTCAAACGGTTCATTCTGTTTGTCAAACCGCTGTACCCAGATCACGTTGCGATTGATGCCAACCTGCGGCGCTGCAATACCCACACCGCCTTCGGACGGATCGGTAACCGCTTTGAACATTCTCTCAATCAAAAGAGGTAAGTCTTTATCGTTTGGGCTGATATCCCGGGAAACGGTTTTTAGTATTTTTAATTCTGCCGGTTCCGTAATCTGAATCACTCTCAGTTTGCTTTTGGTATTTCCGGAATGGATTATTTCTTTTTCTGTTTTGGTAAAATTTTGTGCTGTGACCGTCATGCTAACTAAAATGAACAACGTTATATGATATATCTTTTTCATTTTCTAAAATTAAGACATTATTTTTACATTCGTTTGGGTAGGGACCGGCTTTGTTCCGGAATATTCAACGAACAAAAAAACAATATCAATTTGAGCGGCATACTCACTATAAAAGACTTATACCAACCGATTCAGCCTACCATTACCGATACGGCAGAACAGGTTCACTATCGGGAATTTCTGCCGGACAGCCGTCTGCAGCACTACATTCATTGCTACTGGCAGCTACAGACAATGGCTGAACTAACCGCGCCATTTCATTACCGGGTGGTAGCCGATGGCTGTATTGATATTTACTTTGAATTACAGAATCCCGAAGAAAGCTATGTTATCGGGTTTAGCAAAACGTATACCGAATTCCCGCTGGATAATACATTTAATTATATAGGTGTTCGTTTTTACCCGGCCATGTTTCCGCTGCTCTTTAGCATCAATGCCGCTGAACTTGCTAACAGGTATGAACTTTTAGCATTGGTCTTGCCGGATAATGCTACATTTTTAGCACAGCATTTTAATGAAAAGCTGGATCCGCAGGCTATTAAAACGCTGTTGGATCATTATTATTTAAAACATATCAGCACCGCTGCTTTCCAGCCGGACAACCGCTTTTTTAAGGCAATGACCCTTATTCTGGAAAACTCCGGCACACTGGCTGTCGAAAAAGATCTGGATACCGGCATCAGCTCCAGGCAGCTGCGCCGTCTTTTTGAATTTTACATCGGCGATTCGGCTAAAACGTTTTCCAAGGTCGTCCGCTTTCAAAGCATCCTGAAAGAAAAGCCTTCCTTGCGGGAGAATCCGTTATTTTTTGATGCAGGTTATTACGATCAGGCGCATTTTATCAAAGAGTTTAAAAACATGTATGGCGCTACTCCCGGAAATGTACTCAAATAAGATTGTCCGTTTTTTACAATCCGGTTCCGGTAACATCTCCGAAATTTGCCACAGATAAACCATTAAAACTACAATTATGAAACTAAATGCCGGTATCGTAACCGAAAAATTAGCCGAAAGTAAAGCCTTTTACACATCCGTTCTGGGGTTTGGAGTAACTTTTGAAAATGATTTTTACCTGTTGCTGCACGCTCCGGACAACAGCAGTGAACTTAGTTTTTTACTTCCCGATCATCCTTCGCAACAACCATTATTCCAAAAACCGTTTGCCGGACAGGGTATGTATCTCACCATAGAAGTTGACCATGTTGATGCCGTATATGAAATGATAACAAGCAAAGGCATCGCCATTGCCATCGAATTGCGCGACGAACCCTGGGGCGACAGGCATTTTGCAATAGTTGACCCGAACGGTATTGGAATTGACATTGTTACCTATGCTCCGCCTACAAACTAAGCGATATATTCCGTAACTTTATAGGTTCCCTTTAAAGTTTGAAAAATGAAAGTACATGATTTTAAAACGGTTGGTGAATTTGAAGAACAGGAATCGGTTTTAATAATCTGGCCGGTCAATAAATATGCAACACAGTCGAAGGAATTTGATATCGAAGCGGTAAGCCTGGAATTGGTACAGTACTTAATCGACCATGTTGCGGTGATTATTAGTTGTTATGACGATGCGCAGAAAAAGTATGTGATAACTACTTTGGAAAACAACCGGATCGACGTCAGCAAAATCCGTTTTATGATCTTCCCAGCCGAGCTTATTTTTTCAAGGGATTTTGGGGCTGAAATTTTAGTCAACAACCAGGGAGAGCGTGCCGTAGCCGATTTCAATTTTGATACTTACGGTATGTATCCGAACAATCATCCTGTTTCGAAAAAACTGGAGGAATTTGACCGTGTTCACGCGAAATTCGTGGCTGTTGAAAATTTAATATTTACCCGCTTAACCAGCGAAGGCGGAAACCGGGAGTTTAACGGCGACGGAATCCTGATGACCATTGAAGATACCGAAGTAAACAAACGCAACAAAGGCTGGACAAAAGAACAGGTTGAAGCGGAGTTCAAACGGGTTTTCAACCTGTCCCAAATAATCTGGCTGCCGTATGCCACTTATGACGATGAAGATATGTACAGCGGTCCTATCCCTGATGAAAACGGTGATCTTATTGCTTATCGTTCAGGATCGGCAAACGGGCATATCGATGAGATGTGCCGTTTTGTCAACCGCAATACCATCCTTATTGCCGATGTTACAGAAGAAGAAGAAGAAGAAGCCCTGAGTAATCCGATCCATGCTTATAATAAGGAACGTCTGGATATCGCTTATTTACATTTAAAAGGTGAAACCGACAATCACGGCGATCCGTTTACCATTATAAAAATGCCGGTTCCGGAACCCATATATATAAACATTCAGGAAGGTGATCCTGTTTTTGACGATTATCAGCAGGCACACGACATGCTTCATGGGAAATTGCGCGACGGAAGTCCGTTTCCGAAAGAAAAAATGAAAGTGATGCCGGCTTTGAGTTACTGCAACTTTTTAATTACCAATAATCTGGTTATTGCCCAGAAATATTACCGGGAAGGAATGCCGTATAAGGTAAAGGAAAAAGACGAGGAAGCGTTGCGCATCCTGCAAAACGTGTTTCCGGAAAGAAAGGTGGTGGCAATGGCTACCATTGCTTTAAATCTATATGGCGGCGGGATCCATTGCTATACCCGGAATGTGCCTAAAGGCCATACTCCTTAACTTTACTGACCGGAAAGTGCGCTTAATATCCAGGAAACAATTTTGGCAAAGCCGATAAAAGCAGCATTGCTGCAAAGTCCTGAATGCCTGTATTTCTTTATCAAAAATTATAGTAAAATTAACAGGCGGATCCATTGTTACTCCTTGATAAAAAATTAGCTTTGAGTATAATACTCTTACCTTATGTCGATACGTAAAGCTACCTTAGCCGATAGTGACCGCATCTGCGATTTACTGGCACAAATGGATTATCCCGGTACTGCTGTTTTTCTCAGCGAAAAGATAGCCTTATTACTGAAGCATCCGGATGAAGCATTACTGGTTTATGAAGAAAACAAACAGGTACTGGCTTTTATTTCCATTCATTTTATTCCGCAACTCGCTTTAAAAGGCGATTTCGCAAGAATCAGCTATTTTGCCGTAGACCACGATGCCCGGAGTAAAGGTATCGGAAAGCAGCTGGAAGAATACAGTGTGGCTTTGGCAAAACAGCGCAACTGTGACCGTATCGAACTGCATTCGCATTCCAGAAGAACGGAAGCACATAAATTCTATTACAGACAAGGATATACCGAAGTACCCAAATATTTAGTAAAATCATTACAAGAACTATGAAGCAACGATTATTAGTAGACATGGATGGTGTTTTAGCCGACATATATGCCCAACTTATTCAGTATGAAACTGTCGAAATGGGTATAACCCAGCGTATTGAAAATTTAAATGGCAAACCGGAAGCTACCGTGTTTAAAAATGCCTATGAATACATAAACACTGCCGGTTTTTTCAGAACACTTCCGGTTATGGAAGGCAGTATTAAAGCTTTGGAACTCTTAAATGAAAAATACGATTTGTTTATTGTTTCTGCCGCCATGGAATTTCCAAACAGCCTGGAAGAAAAGTTCTACTGGCTTGAGGAGCACTTCCCGTTCATTACCTGGAAACAAATTGTTTTCTGCGGTTCCAAAACAGCTGTTAAAGGCGACATTATGATTGACGATCATTTTAAAAACCTGGACTATTTTGAAGGCAGGGCTTTACTGTTCTCGCAGCCACACAATAATAACAATCACGACCATCCGCATACCAGGGTTAATAACTGGCAGGAAATACTGCATTTACTAACCTAAAAAACTTAAACTGTCACCATTAATACTTAAGCTGTCACCATAACGGAACGGCAGGACTGCTTTAAATTTGCCTTTGTAAAACATTAAAATTCAGAACAATGTCACAAAAAATAGCTTTAGTAACAGGAGGAAGCCGCGGACTTGGTAAAAACATGGTCTTAAGTCTTGCTCAAAAAGGAATCAATATTATTCTGACGTACAACAGTAAAAAAGAGGAAGCTCTTGAAGTCGTGCGACAAGTTGAAGCATACGGTTTAAAAGCGGCTGCCATCCAACTGAATGTAGCGGAAAGTAAAAGCTTTGATGCTTTCTGGCAGGAAACAGCCCAAACGTTACAAACACATTTCAAGACCGCTACCCTGGATTATCTGGTTAACAATGCCGGTATTGGTATTCACGCTTCTTTTGCAGAAACTACCGAAGAGCAATTCGACACCTTAATGAACATTCAGTTTAAAGGAACTTTTTTCCTGACGCAGAAGGCTTTGCCAATTCTTGCCGATGGCGGTGGAATTGTTAATATTTCTACCGGATTAGCCCGTTTTTCTTTTCCGGGATATGCTGCTTATGCTTCGATGAAAGGGGCTATAGAGACCTTAACAAAATACCAGGCAAAAGAACTTGGTTCAAGAGGTATCCGTGTTAATGTGGTGGCACCGGGAGCCATTGAAACAGATTTTGGCGGCGGCGCTGTTCGTGACAATTCCGATTTGAACAAACAGATTGCTTCCGTAACGGCTTTAGGCCGTGTGGGACTTCCGGACGATATTGGCAGTGTTGTTGCCTTTTTATGTACCGATGATGCCAAATGGGTCAATGCCCAGCGTATTGAGGTATCCGGCGGGATGATGCTGTAAACAATCGAAAAACAATATATAAAACCCTGGGAAATTCTCAGGGTTTCTTATTTATTTACTATTTTTCAGCTTTTAAACACTAATCATTACTGTTTGATGACCACTGAAAAAATTACCACAGAACGGCTGTTTTTAATTCCTTTTACCCGCAGCGTAGCGATGGATGTCCTTGAAGGCAATTGTACCGAATTGCACAATCTCGGGATTCATATTGCCGACGGCTGGCCGGATGACGATGTAATGGAAACCCTGCCGAAAATAATCAACAATCTGCAGTTGTCAGGTTATCCTACCGGATTTGAGTCCTGGATGATCATTAAACAGGACGATATGTGTATCATTGGCGATGTGGGCTTTAAAGGAATACCGAATGCCCAGGGCGAAATAGATCTGGGATATGGTATTATCCGGCAGCAGCGCAAAAAAGGATATGCGTTTGAAGCGGCTAAAAACCTGGTAGACCGGGCATTTTCCGATCCAAAAGTGGTGACCATAACCGCCAGAAGTTTAATTAGCAATGCCGATTCTGCAAAAATACTAACGAAAATAAATTTTACGGAATGGTCCCGAAGTCACGACATGATACACTGGATCCTGGACCGGGAACGTTTTTATGCCCTATAATTAACACTGATTGGTTTTTAAAATGAAAAAGATCCTGCTATTTGTTTTTATCGCACTGCATATCGGTTGTTTTTCCCAAAAACAAGAGGAGCCGTCGATCCATCTGACGATATCCCCGGTAATTGACCGTGAAAAAGAAATCAACAAAAAGATCATCACGGCGCTGACCGGATTTCTGGCTACAAAAAATCAATCGTCACAGGAAAATAAATACTGGCTGAAAAGTGATTTTGAAAAATACAAAACACCTTATACAGACCTTGTTAATATCGAAAACAGCAAATTCGGGACGGACTTCTATAAGCCTACGCTTATGGAGATCATCGATACTAAAACTGTCGATTGTAAGATCGTAAAAATTGCCTACATCGGTTATAATACCCAAACAAAGGACAATACGATACGGTGTATTTACAATATTGTGGCCAATCACATCCACAACGACATCCTATTTAGTCATTATCTGGACTATGCCACCCGGGATTATACCCCTGTGACAATTGAAAGTATTCATTATTTTATCTCGCCTTTAAAGAAATTAAACAGTGCTGAAGCCAATCAGCAAAAGCTTGATATTGTAAAAATCTGCAAGTTCTTTAATTGCAGCCCGATTCCGATCCATTATTACTCCTGCACCAGTCCGCAGGAACTGTTCCGGATAAAAGGTTTTGATTATAATCCGCTGATGTATGTTTCGGAAACCGGCGGCCTGGCAGAATCCAACAATACCGTTTTTTCAGGCAATAACGCCGATTGCTATACGCATGAAATTGTCCATATCTATGTAAACAAACTCTTTCCCAATGTGCCTGCAATATTGAATGAAGGTATTGCAACCTATTTGGGCGGCAGCGGATTGTACAGTTATGACTGGCATAAAAACAATCTTAAAAAGTTCCTCCAAAAAGGCAATACGATCGATTTTCAGCGTTATATCGATAATCCGTTTGAAAGGTTCTATATTGACAATGAAACTTCCGTTCCTTATATGATCGGGGCTTTAATTTGTGAAAGAGCCTTAAAACGATACGACCGGGAAAAATTGCTGCAATTACTGCAAAACAAAAACAATAGCGACATCCGGGTACTGCTCCGGGAAATCGGAATCACTCCGGAAAATATGAATGCAGTGCTGCTTCAGGAACTATAAGTTATTCGTTTCGGAAATTGTATAAAAAAACCCTGAGAGATCTCAGGGTTTCATTTTTATATTCCGGCTATCGCTTTGATCTCGTCAATAATTCTCAGGGCAAGGCTGTCTGCCTGTTCCTGCGTTGGCGCTTCTGTATAAATACGGATAATCGGTTCGGTATTGGATTTTCTCAAATGTACCCAATCGGTTGCAAAGTCTATTTTGACACCGTCAACAGTTGAAATATTCTCATTTTTATATTTTTCCGTCATTGCTTTTAAGATGGCATCAACATCGATCTGCGGTGTTAATTCAATCTTGTTTTTGCTCATAAAATATTGCGGATATCCGGCTCTTAATTCTGCTACGGTTTTCTCCTGGTTGGCTAAATACGTCAGGAACAAAGCAACACCCACTAAAGCATCACGCCCGTAATGCAATTCCGGATAAATGATTCCGCCGTTACCTTCGCCACCCAACACGGCATTGTTTTTTTTCATCAGTTCCACTACATTCACTTCACCAACCGCACTCGCTTCGTAGTTTCCGTTGTGTTTGTTTGTGATGTCGCGCAATGCTCTTGAAGAAGACATATTGGAAACGGTATTTCCGGGTGTTTTACTCAATACATAATCGGCTACCGCTACAAGCGTATATTCTTCTCCAAACATTTCTCCGTCGTTTGAAATAAATGCCAGACGGTCAACATCCGGATCAACTACGATACCGAAATCTGCTTTTTCTTTAACCACCAATTCGCAGATATCGCCCAAATGTTCTTTTAAAGGCTCCGGATTGTGCGGGAAATGTCCGTTTGGTTCACAGTAAAGTTCTACAACCTCTACGCCCATTTGTTCCAATAGCTTCGGAATAATGATTCCGCCTGAAGAATTCACACCGTCTACGACAACTTTAAATCCGGCTTTCTTAACGATTTCCGCATCCACTAAAGGTAAGTCCAGCACTTCGTCAATATGGATATCCATATAGGCATCGTTCTCGGTAATTACACCTAAGCTATCCACATCGGAAAAATCGAAAGCTTCCTGTTCGGCAATTTCTAAAATTTTAGCACCATCGGCTCCGCTTAAAAATTCGCCTTTTTCATTCAATAGTTTTAAGGCATTCCATTGTTTCGGGTTATGCGAAGCTGTCAGGATAATTCCGCCATCTGCTTTTTCCAATGGTACCGCTACTTCAACTGTAGGCGTTGTTGACAGGCCTAAATCGATAACATCAATTCCCAAACCAATTAACGTATTGACAACCAGGTTATGAATCATCGGCCCCGAAATCCGGGCATCACGACCAATTACAACCGTCAGTTTTTCTTTTGTACTGTTTTGTTTCAGAAAAGTCCCGTAAGCCGATGCAAATTTAACCGCATCAACCGGTGTCAGGTTATCACCTACTTTTCCGCCAATAGTTCCTCTAATTCCGGAAATTGATTTTATTAATGTCATATAAATTCAGGGTTTCAATGTTTATTTTTAAAATGTTTACAAATATAAAAAAGTTGTGGCATGCCACGAGGTTACCGGCTCCGGTTTTTATCGAAAATTCTTTTTTAATCTGAGAAAATACGATTCGTAATAACGATAGGATATGCCGGCAAATAAAATAGTCAGCACAATTACCAGCGTGTTAAAAAGTAAAATCTGTATGGTATCCGGTAATCCCATATTAGAAATAAGCTTGATAAACACCAATCCGACAAGCTGCATTGCTATGGCATGGAACATATAAATGCCATAGGAAATGGTTCCTAAATATTTCATGATGCGGTGCTCCAGGAATGAAAACGGAACCTGACAAATTGCAGACAGAAATACGGCAAACAGTATCATGCTGAACAAGTGATATCCCATTTCTGATAAATTATCGATAAAGATACTGGTGGTAAAATAGGCTGTCATCATCACGAGCAACAGCAGCGCTGCCGCCTTTACTCCTTTTCCGTTCACCTTTTTATCCAGCATTAAAACGGATGCCAGACCGCTTGACGAGAAATAAAAAAAGTACATTTTAAACTGATACAGCTGCGGTAGTAGATCCGAAAAGAAAACCGCAAAATAAACAATCGTAAAACCGGCTAAAACCGGCAGTATGTAGTTTCTTTTTACCCATAACATAACCGGTGCAATAAATAAGTAAAACTGTTCTTCTATACCGATAGACCAAAGTATTTCGATGATTCCACCCGGATGATACAAATTGCCGAATACATTGGGCAAAAAGAATACGGAAAGCAATATCCCTTCCAAAAGGTTATAATTGCTTTCAAAATCATAGCCTAACTGCGGCAATAAAAAACGGTAATAAAAGAAGCCTGTAAACAGGATCAGGTAATACAATGGAAAAATCCTTAAAATTCGCTTCATGTAAAATTTCGGAAGTGAAATGGAACCGGTTTCTTTTTTTTCGATATATACCTGCCTGATAATCAAAAATCCGCTTAAAGAAAAGAAAACATATACCGCTTCTTTACCTTTATGAAATATGGATAAAGCGTCAAAAAAAGGAATTTCCTGGTTTCTGCAAAATTGCGGGATATGAAAAAGGACTACAAATAGTGCTAAAAAAAATCGAAGAGCGGTTAAGTTTGGCAATGCCTTCATTAAAAATATCTTTTTCCAAAAGTAATTATTACATTTACATAAACCCGATTACAGATGAATTTTTTAGCGCACATATACTTGTCCGGAAATAACGATTTGATCAAAATTGGCAACTTTATGGCCGATGGTATTCGCGGCAACGAATACAAAAATTTCAACCCGGAGATCCAGAAAGGCATCTTATTGCATCGCGCTATCGATACTTTTACTGATGCCCATCCCGTTTTCAGAAAAAGCAAGCATCGTCTTCATGAAGCTTACGGTCATTATTCGGGCGTGATAATCGATGTTTTTTACGATCATTTTCTCGCTAAGAACTGGCAAGTGTATGCTGATGTTGAACTGGAAAAATATGTTGCGGCTTTTTATAATTCCCTTGAAGTGCATTATGATGAGCTAACGGAAAAAACAAAAGGGCTGATGCCTTATATGATTGGCCGGAACTGGCTGGTTAGCTATGCTACCATCGAAGGTATCGGGACTATCCTTTTCCAGATGGACCACCGCACAAAAAACCGTTCCGGTATGCAAAACTCCGTAAAAGAATTACAGGAATTTTATACTGATTTTGAAGAAGAGTTTACGCTTTTCTTTGAAGAATTACGCCATTTTGCCGCCACCAAATTAACTCAGATAAACCATGACTTTCATAACTGATTTAGAAAAATCATTTTCCGGGAATGCCGCTGCTGAAATTGCCCTGCCAATGGAAGCGTATATGAAAAACCTTTTTAGCTATTATGGCATAAAAGCTACGTCCAGAAAAGCCATTACCAAAGAAATCTGGAAACAGCACAAGGAAGAAGTAGCCTTAAAAGCACGGGAAATCGGCTGGGAACTATTCAATAAAGATAAAAGGGAATTGCATTATGTTGCGATAGAAATCCTGGAAAAAGAGCTTAAAAACAAGTATCTGAAAGAGGACATTGCGTTAATCGAAAAGGTGATCACTACCAATTCCTGGTGGGATACCGTTGACTTCCTTGCCAAGTACTTACTGGGCAATTATCTTATACAATACCCGGAAGCAATCCCGGCTGTTACTACCGCTTTTTCCGATTCGGAAAACATGTGGCTCAATCGTTCTGCAATTCTTTTCCAATTGGGTTATAAGTCAAAAACCGATGCCACTTTACTCTTTTCTTTGTGCCGGAAACATGCTGAATCAAAAGAGTTCTTTATACAAAAAGCGATCGGATGGGCATTGCGGGAATATGCCAAAACGAATCCCGAAGCCGTGAAAACATTTGTGGCGGCAACCACACTAAAACCATTAAGCAAAAGAGAAGCACTGAAAAATTTATGAAGTTTTTAAAAACAGAGTTATTCAAAAGGCGTATTTTAGCATTTCAAAGTTTTTATAACAAATTCACCTAAATTTTCTCTAAAATGCCAACTAAAAAAGTTTCTCCTATAACCTTGTTTTTCCGAAAAAACTTCAAGCGTTTAGAAGCCACTTTGTTCTTTTTAAAATCCATCTTAAACAACCGTCAGTTTATTTATTTATCCTGTGTTTTAGTGGGTATTTCATCGGCATTAGCGGTAATTGTTTTAAAGACCTTTTCGCATTCCGTTTTTCGTTTTGCCAATTATATCGACGGAATTTTACATTTACCGTATAGTAACAGTATCCTTCCCATTGCCGGGATTTTACTGACGGCATTTGTTATTAAAAAATTCCTTGACGGCAGTATCGAAAAAGGGACTTCACAAATCATGATTGCTGTGGCAAAAAAGTCGGGAATCATGCCCCGCAAGCAAATGTATGCCCAGATCATTACAAGTTCCCTTACCGTAGGTATGGGTGGTTCGGCAGGACTGGAATCCCCGATTACGATTACCGGAGCGGCTTTTGGTTCCAATTATGCCCAGAAATACCGCCTGAGCTATAAAGACCGGACGTTATTGCTTGCCTGTGGTGTTGCCGCCGGTATTGCTGCTGCTTTTAACGCTCCTATAGCCGGCGTTTTATTTGCCATCGAGGTGATTTTAGCCGACATGAGTGTGACGGCTTTTATCCCGATCATGATTTCTGCCGCAACGGGTGCTTTGGTGACCAATGTGCTTTTAAAAGAGGATATTCTGCTGTCGTTTCACCAACAGCTTAGCTTTGATTATCACAATATTCCTTACTATATTATCATCGGTATTTTTGCAGGACTCGTTTCGGTTTACCATGCCCGTACGTTCCGGAAAGTGGAACACTTTTTTGACCGGTATAAAAACAAAACCTATAAAAAAGCCATCGTTGGTGCTTCGGCATTGGCAATACTGATCTTCTTTTTCCCGACACTATTCGGGGAAGGATATGAAAGTATTAAAGCTCTTTCCAACGGGAATCCGGAGAAATTACTCGAAAATACTCTTCTGAATCCGTTTAAGGATAACGAATGGGTTTTGGTACTTTTTGTTGGTGCAACCATGATGATTAAGGTTTTTGCTACGGGATTAACGCTTGGAAGCGGCGGTAATGGCGGTAATTTTGCGCCTTCCTTATTTGTTGGTTCCTATCTGGGTTTTTTCGTTGCAAAATTGTTTAACCTTATCGGTTTATCCCATAATCTGCCCATCAGCAATTTTACAATTGTTGGTATGGCCGGTGTATTGAGCGGCTTGTTTCATGCGCCGTTAACCGCTATTTTCCTTATTGCGGAAATTACCGGCGGTTATGCCTTAATGGTTCCTTTGCTGATTGTTTCGTCCATTAGCTTTGCGATTACCAAAAAAATGGAAATCCACTCGATGGATATTAAAAATCTTGCCGACAAAGGGCAGGTTTTTACAAGTGATAAAGACAAAAATATTCTTTCCTCTATAGAATTGTCCAAACACATCCGGAATGATTTCAGAACCATCACTGCACATGCCAAACTGGAAGATGTTATCGAACTGCTTTCCACCACCAAACAAACGATCTTCCCGGTCCTGAATGAAAACGAGGAATTGCTTGGTATTGTGGATTTTGATAAAATCAGAAACATTGTCTTCAAACCTTTCCAGATAAAATATACCGCTTTAAGCGATGTTATCCTGAAAACGGAAGCAATCATCTGCTATGATGAAATCATGGAAACCGTAATGGATAAATTTGACAGTAACCATACCGATATACTTTTGGTACTGAAAGACAAAAAATACCTGGGTTATCTCTCCAAAATTGAAGTACTCGAAAGCTACAGAGAAAAACTAAAAGACATGCGGATAGAATAGCTTATTATCGGATAGGGTGTATTTTTTTACCATCCGATTTTTGTATATTTGTGGTATGTGGAAAATTGATGTGACATATAAGCCTGAATTTCAAGCTACTTTCGATAGATTGTATGAAAAAAAAGCAATTCTGAAAAACAGCAGACCATTGCCTGAAATTGCTTTGAAAAAAATCAAGGAAGCCTTATCCATCGAATGGACCTATAACTCCAATAGTATTGAAGGCAATACGCTAAGCCTGCGGGAAACACAAATGGTACTTCAGGAAGGAATCACCATTAAGGGAAAATCACTCCGGGAACATTTTGAAGCCAAAAACCACGAGAATGCCATTCATTATCTTTATGACATTGCCAAAAACGATTATACAATCAGCAGTAAAGATATACTGTCACTTCATCAGCTGGTCATGCGCTCCATTGAAGAAGAATATGCCGGCCGGTTACGAAATGGCGGTGTCCGCATTTCCGGGGCAAATTTTGTTCCGCCAAATGCAAACAAAGTTTCCGATTTGCTGGAAGAACTGATAACATTTGTGATACAAAATCCGTTAGGTCTCAACGATATTGAGCTGGCGGCTATTTTTCATCATAAATTTGTCTGGATCCATCCTTTTTTTGACGGCAACGGAAGAACAGTGCGCCTGGCAATGAATTTATTACTGATGCGAAAGGGCTTTCCTCCTGCCATCATTCTGAAAAACGACCGGAAAAAATATTATGAAGCCCTCAACCAGGCCAATAACGGCAATTATAAAAAGCTGATTTTACTGATGTGCCAGGCTGTGGAAAGAACTTTAAATATTTATATCGGTTCGTTGCCGGACAACGATTATGATTTTCAGGAAATCACAAACTTGGTTCAGGAACCCGGTGTTCCTTATGGCCAGGAATATATCAGCCTGTTAGCCCGTCAGGGAAAAATTGATGCTTATAAGGAAGGCCGTAACTGGTTAACGACCAAAAAAGCTATTGAGGATTATATTGAAAACAGGCAAAGAAAGCGCTGACAGCATAAGCCATCAGCGCTTTTTATAATAACAATATTAAGTCAATCCAGGTGATGCTATTTATTAACTTTTTAAACAAAATTTCTTCTTATTCTCCGTATCAAATTAAATTTCAAAACAGTACCTTTGCGTTTTGCACAACTTTTATATGCTGAACACAGAAGAAACCATTGAAGTATTAGGCGCCAGAGCGCATAATTTAAAGAATATAGATGTTATTATTCCCCGTGAAAAACTGGTGGTTGTTACCGGTCTTTCCGGTTCCGGAAAATCGTCATTGGCTTTCGATACGATCTATGCAGAAGGACAACGCCGTTATATCGAAACTTTTTCAGCCTATGCCCGTCAGTTTTTGGGTGGTCTGGAACGTCCTGATGTGGATAAGATCGACGGTTTATCTCCTGTAATTGCTATCGAGCAAAAAACAACCAGTAAAAGTCCGCGTTCCACGGTAGGGACAATTACGGAAATTTACGATTTTCTTCGTCTGCTTTATGCCCGTGCCGGTGAGGCATACAGTTATAATACCGGCGAAAAAATGGTGAGCTACAGCGATGAGCAGATCAAACAGCTTATTCATGAAAACTTCGAAGGAAAGCGCATCAATATTTTAGCACCGATTATCCGTTCCCGTAAAGGACATTATCGCGAGTTGTTTGAGCAGATCTCCAAACAGGGTTTTGTAAAAGTGCGTGTTGACGGTGAAATCCGCGACCTGGAGTTCGGTATGAAAGTGGACCGCTACAAAACACACGATATTGAAATTGTGATTGACCGTATGGCCATTGAAAATACGGAAGACAATGACAAACGTTTAACCGAAAGCATCAAAACAGCGATGTATCACGGTGAAGACGTCATGATGATTATTGAGCAAGAAAGTCAGGAAGTACGCTATTTCAGCCGAAACTTAATGTGTCCTACTTCCGGTATCTCCTACCCGAATCCGGAGCCAAACAATTTCTCATTCAACTCTCCAAAAGGAGCCTGTGACCATTGTAACGGTTTGGGAACAGTAAATGAGGTAAACCTGAACAAGATTATCCCGAATCCGAAATTATCCATTAAAAACGGTGGTTTTGCCCCTTTAGGTGAGCAAAAAAACTCCTGGATATTCAAACAGCTGGAAGTTATTGGTGAAAAATACGGTTTTAAATTAACCGACCCGATAGAGAAAATTCCGCAGGAAGCCATGGATATGATCTTAAACGGCGGAAACGAAAAGTTCTCCGTTGTTTCCAAAGTGATGGGAATCACCAAAGATTATAAGATTGACTTTGAAGGTATTTCCAATTTTATCAAAAATCAGTTTGACGAAAGCGATTCGGCTTCTATAAAACGCTGGGCAAAGGAATTCATGGACGAGGTTAATTGTCCGGAATGCCAGGGGACCCGACTTAAAAAGGAAGCCCTTTATTTTAAAATCAATGAAAAGAACATTGGAGAGCTTTCTTCAATGGATATAGACGAGTTGAGTGACTGGTTTGAAAACCTGACTCCTCACCTGAACGAAAAACAAAAAGCAATCGCTGTTGAGATTGTCAAAGAAATAAAAGCCCGTCTGAGCTTTTTAGTCGACGTGGGTTTAAATTACCTGTCGCTGAACAGAAGTTCCAAATCGCTTTCCGGCGGTGAGGCACAGCGTATCCGTTTAGCAACACAAATTGGTTCACAGCTTGTCGGTGTCCTGTATATTCTGGATGAGCCGAGTATCGGACTGCACCAAAGGGATAATGAGCGTTTAATCCGTTCGCTGGAGCAATTGCGCGATATCGGAAATTCCGTTATTGTTGTGGAGCACGACAAGGATATGATTGAACGTGCCGATTATGTGATTGATATCGGTCCGAAAGCCGGCCGCTTTGGCGGTGAAATTATCAGCAAAGGCACGCCGAAGGAATTGCTGAAAGAAAAGACACTAACGGCTATGTATATGAATGGCGAAATGGAAATTGCCGTTCCAAAAGTACGCCGTGAAGGTAATGGCAAGGTTTTAAAATTAACCGGAGCAACCGGAAACAATCTGAAAAATGTTTCCATAGAACTGCCATTGGGTAAAATGATCTGCGTGACCGGAGTTTCCGGAAGCGGAAAATCGACCTTGATAAATGAAACGCTCTACCCTATTTTGAATGCGCACTTTTTTAATGCGGTTAAAAAACCACAGCCGTATAAAAAAATTGAAGGTTTGGAGCATATTGATAAAGTGATTGATATCGACCAGAGTCCGATCGGGCGTACACCACGTTCGAATCCGGCAACCTATACCGATGTTTTTTCAGAAATCAGAACCCTGTTTACCCAAACACCGGAAGCAATGATCCGCGGTTACAAACCGGGACGTTTCAGCTTTAATGTGTCCGGCGGACGTTGCGAAACCTGTGAAGGATCGGGTGTAAGAACCATTGAAATGAGTTTCCTTCCGGATGTATATGTGGAATGTGAAACCTGCCAGGGAAAACGTTTTAATCGGGAAACGCTTGAAATACGCTATAAAGGAAAATCCATTTCCGATATATTAGCGATGACCGTTGATGAAGCAGTGCCTTTCTTTGAGAACATTCCGAAAATATACCGTAAGATCAAAACCATACAGGATGTTGGTTTGGGATATATCACTTTAGGACAGCAGAGCACAACCCTTTCGGGCGGGGAAGCACAACGTATCAAACTGGCTACGGAATTGTCTAAAAAAGATACCGGGAATACTTTTTATATCCTGGACGAACCCACTACAGGTTTGCATTTTGAAGACATCCGGGTCTTAATGGAAGTTATTAACAAACTGGTCGATAAAGGCAATACTGTGCTTATTATTGAGCATAATATGGACGTTATCAAACTGGCCGATTATATTATTGATATCGGTTATGAAGGCGGAAAAGGCGGCGGACAGCTGATCGCTAAAGGTACTCCGGAAGAAGTCGTTAAAAACAAAAAGAGTTATACCGCTCAGTTCCTTAAAAAGGAATTGCATCTATAACAACCGTACTATATATTTTTAAAGCAGCGTGATACGCTGCTTTTTTTATGGAGTGCTGGCTAAATTTGTACATTTACGTCAATAGAAAGCTACATAACCCTAAAAAACGTTCACAAATGAATTTTTTTAAAAAAAAGCAGGAAGAAGAAAACTTTGACAGCTTCCCTCCTATAGGCGGATTAATGGTTTCAAAAATGGTTACCGATCAAAATATAAAACCAAGGTTTATGTACCGGGAAAAAAGAACCCGGCCGGAAGATAGCGGCTGGAGAATTTTTACAGGTTTTGAAACAGACGATTATATAAACGATCCGAATAATACAGGTATATACAATCCTTCCAGTATTCTCAAAATCGATCCTTCGCTGCAATCCATTTTATTAAAAGGAATAGGTGCTGTTTATGAGAGAACAGATGATGATTCAGAATGGTACAGGGTTACCGATTTTGAGTTAGAAGACGATTATCCCGTTATGCACAAACTCACCAATGAATGGACGCTTACAATCAACAACCTGTTTGAGCGCAGTATCGAAGATAACGGCGACCTATTTTATACTACTGGTGACAAATCTGTCCGGCTTGCCATTTGGAATGAAAAGGGAAAAAGTAAAGAGGAAATTTACCATACTCACAAACAGCTTATTGCAAATAGAAATCAAAATTTTGATCAGACACTGGAAACTTTTGAGTTTTCCGACAATCGTGTTTTAAGAACAGGCTATCTGGTTTCCGAAAAAGACGGTGAAAAAGAATATGGCGTTGTTTACGGGTTTTCTATAATTGATAATCAGGTTATACAGCTTGCCTTGTATTTTGATGAACCTGAAGATATCGATTGGGCATTAGAAACCTGGAAAATGATAGAACCGGAATAATCAATGCTATTTTTCTGTAACTTTATATACAATCTTTCTGTCTATGTACGACCTGCTTAAAAACAACATTAAAAGCCATATTACAATCTCCGATACGGAACTGGAACAATTCTGTAAACCGTTTAACTTAAAAAAGATTCCAAAAAAGGAATTTCTGCTACGCCAGGGTGAGGTCTGCAAATTTGAAGGATTCGTCAATAAAGGCTGTTTCAGAGTATATCATATTAACAATGAAGGTGTGGAACATGTTCTTTATTTTGCCATTGAAGGCTGGTGGATTACCGATATTGACAGTTTTACCAATGAAAAACCGGCTTCCCTGTTTATCGAAGCACTGGAAGACAGCGAAGTGCTCTTAATTTCAAAAAGAGAGAAAGAACTGCTATATGAGCAATTTCCGAAAACGGAAAAACTGTTCCGGATCATGACACAGAAAACACATGTGGCATTACAGCGCAGAATGATCAGTAACCTGAGTAAAACCGCCGATGAACGTTATCTGGATTTTATAGAAAAATACCCGCACTTAGCCCAACGATTATCTAACTTGCAAATAGCCGCCTATTTAGGGATCTCGCATGAGTTCCTCAGTAAAATCCGAAAGAAGATTTCAAAATTATAATACTGTATTTTCATTTATTGAACTTGTTCAATTTTTTGGTTATAGGATGAATGTAGCTTTGTATTGTAATTTTTAAGGACCAATACATGAACTCAAAACACCTCTTTACATTCTTATTTTTAATAACCAATATTTTCAATATTATGGAAACACAAGCACAAAGCGTTAAAACTATTGACGCCAAAACGTTACAATTTAAAGTGTACAATGCCTCCGAAAACAGTTTTGGAGTAGCCTCTGTAATTATAAGTGGTAAAACCGATGCGGTTTTAATTGATGCCCAATTCACACTTGCCGATGCAGAAATCGTTGCCAAAGAGATAAAAGCCAGTGGCAAAAAACTAACCACTATTTATGTTAGCCACGGCGATCCGGACTTTTATTTCGGATTGGAAGTTTTCAAAAAATACTTCCCGGAAGTAACCGTTTATGCCACACCGCTTACTGTTGAGCATATCCAAAAAACAGCGCAGAAAAAACTGGATGTCTGGGGTGAACGATTGGGAGCGGCTTTAACTTCAAATATAGTACTGCCACAGGTTTTAAAAGGTAACAGCATTACCCTGGAAGGCCACCAACTGGAAATATACGGATTGGAAGCATTTCCGGAACGTACTTTTGTCTGGATTCCTTCTGTTAAAGCCGTTGTGGGCGGAATCAATGTGTTTGGAAACACTTTTCACCTATGGACAGCCGATTCACAAACCAAAGAAGCCCGTGCCAACTGGATCTCCATTCTGGAAAAAATAGAAGCCCTTCATCCGGCAATTGTGATTCCTGCCCATGCAAAAAACGGAGCGGCTTTTTCAGTAGCCTCTGTACAATATGACATTGCCTATTTAAAAACCTATGAAGCAGAAGTTGCCCAAACAAAATCATCGGAAGAACTGATTAGTGCCATGAAAAAACACTATCCTGAGGCTACTTTTGACATTGCGCTTCAAATTGGTGCCAAAGTGAACAAAGGCGAAATGAAATGGTAATCCTGAATTTTAAAGCTGATCGTATGAAAAAACTAATTCCGCTTATATGCGCTACACTGCTGCTTTGCTCCTGTACTAAAAAGGCAGAACCTGTAACAACAGTCATTCCAACGGCAGATTATACATTGATCGGTCATAAAGGAAAAATTACCTTCCCCGAAATGACTGCCGAAGTATACTATGAAAACGATTCGATACTGCATTGGAAAACGACCGATACGGCCGGGAAAACAGCCGAAGGCGATGAAAAAATGCATTATCAGAAATTAACCGACAACCTTCACTTCCTGAACTGGATTGAAAAAGACGGTTTTACGGTTAGCCAGCTTATTGATACACAAAACGGAACCGTAAAGGCATTCTGGTCATTCCATGATCCGAAAAGTGACAAAGCCGGACGTTCTTCCCTTTTCGTGGACGGAAAATTTGAATTTATTAAGTAATGTTATTCCCTTTTAAAACCGGTCTGATACTTCTTTTACTGACGGCCGGTTGCCAAAATCACAATACGATGACAAATCTCGAGATAATAAAAAGCACCTATGAAGGCGGAAGTTCGGAACAAAACGGAAAAAATACGGCCTTAGCCTTGGCTCCGGATGCCCGATGGACAGAAGCGGCCGGTTTTCCCTATGCCGGAACCTATATCGGTTTTGAAGCCGTCAAAAAAAATGTGTTCGACAGGCTTGCATCCGAATGGATCGACTACAAGCTAACCATTGAAGATTATATTGCCGATGGTGACCGGGTTGCCGCTTACGGTACCTATTCCGGAGTGAATAAAAAAACCGGAAAACCTTTTACGGCACGGGTAACACACATCTGGAAGCTCCACAATAAAAAGGTTATTGCATTCGAACAATTTGTCGACAGCAAGTCGGTAACCGATGCGATGGAATAATACCAGTCCCATATAAAGCTCCTCAAAAACCGGAAAAACTGTTATAAAACATTTAACAGTTTTTCCGGTTTTTACCGTTTTACACGAAAAACACAATCGTTTCCTAACCGGTTTGAATACCGCCTCAAACAACTACATACCAATCCGTTACCAAAACAAAATCCTTTTTTTACAATTTATAGTAAAAAAAACAAGCTCCAAATTTGTTTACATTCCAAAAAGATAATAGTTTTAGCATATTATTCCTGAAAGCTGTTAAAAGTTTTAAGAAATAGAACACCAACAACACTTCTACTTACAGTAACTGACACATCCAATAAATAGTGGTATTATTTATTCAAATGGTTATACCAGCTGAACCGCTATCGGATTGCCATTTTAGCACACTATAGAAACGATTATATAATTTTTTAAAAGATAAAAGAGAACATGATGAAAGATCAATTTGAAAATGAAGACGACAGAATACAGGATAAATTCAAGCAAAAAACCTGGAACGAAATAAGAACCAATGACTCTTGGGCAATCTTTAAAATTATGTCCGAGTTTGTAAACGGATACGAAGCAATGGGCCGTATGGGACCTTGTGTATCTATTTTTGGTTCTGCCCGAACAAAGCCGGAAGACAAATATTATCTATTAGCGGAACGTATCGCCTATAAAATCAGTAAAGCCGGATATGGCGTTATTACCGGTGGTGGTCCCGGAATTATGGAAGCCGGAAATAAAGGTGCTCATTTTGGCGGCGGAACTTCTGTAGGTTTAAACATTGAACTGCCTTTTGAACAACATTTCAACCCGTATATTGACAGAGATAAGAACTTACAGTTTGATTATTTCTTTGTGCGTAAAGTTATGTTTGTGAAATACTCACAGGGATTTGTAGTAATGCCGGGAGGTTTTGGAACCTTGGACGAACTGTTTGAAGCAATCACGCTTATCCAGACCAAAAAAATCGGAAAGTTCCCGATCATCCTGGTTGGTAAAGATTTCTGGTCCGGTTTATTTGAATGGATTAAAAATGTAATTGTTGAAAAACATGCCAATGCCAATCCGGCCGATTTGGATCTTATCAAGATCGTGGACAACGAAGATGAAGTGCTTGATGTATTGGACAACTTCTACAAGAAATATAACCTGAGCCCTAATTTTTAATTAGCGGCTGCAGCATAAAAAAAGGGACTTTAATGTAAAGTCCCTTTTTTGTTTTTGTTATTCTTCCGGCATGACTACCGGTCCGGCCCAGTCCATAATACCGCCAATAAGGTTATACGTATTGGTAAAACCCAATTGCTGCATTAAACTGCAGGCCTGGCTGCTACGTCCGCCCGAGCGGCAGTAGATATAATAGTTTTTGGATTTGTCCAATTCATCAACCTGATAAATAAAGCCTTGTCCTTTGTAAATATCGATGTTAACAGCTCCGGGAATAATTCCCTGATTCCATTCATCTACGGTGCGAACGTCCAGGATAACTGCATTTTCATCCTGTTGTGCTTCAGACCACCATTTTTCTTGTGTAATGTCCATATAGTTTGTTCGAGGTTTAAAGTTCAAATGTATTGAAAAAACATTTAACATTAAATCATCAAAGCTATTATTACGCTTTTATTGAACATCCGATCGCTTTGGTCTCTTTTACCGCTACTTCTTTGTTTTTTAGTAACGCATCGACAGCATTTTCAACATATTTTACTTTTACTGCTTTTTCATCACCATAATTATCATCAATTGCTCCGATGTATTTTACCTGATTTCCGGCTTTTGTTTTTTGTAAAATATAAACATGAGGTGTTTTGGTAGCGCCATACTGCGGATAGATTTTTTGTCCTTCATCCAATAAATACGGGAAGGTGAAGTTTTTCTCTTTGGCTCTCACCTGCATTAATTCGAAACTGTCGTCTTTTTGTTTTGCAGGGTTGTTCGGATTGATGGCAATTACCGGATATCCCAGTTTTTTATATTTTTTGTCCAGGGCAACAATCCGGTCTTCATAGGCCTGTGCATAAGGGCAATGGTTACACGTAAACACTACGATAAAACCTTTTGCAGCCGAAAAGTCTTTTAACGATACTTTCTTGTTGTCTACATTTTTCAGGCTGAAATCGGTAGCGATATCCCCTACTTTATAGCCTTCAGCCGGCTTTATTAATGTAAATGCACTCATAACTCCGATGACAAGTGCTAATCCTAAAAATTTAATTGCTTTCATATAAATGTATAAATCTGGTTAATTAATTCATGATGGATTGTAATTCTTTCTGTAAGGCTTCATACGTAAACGATTGCTCGAAAAACTTACGTTTGTCCCCTTTATAAATCACTGTTGCCGGAATTGCTCCGGACCAGGCGGTATCAACTTTGGAAATCCAGGCATTCGCATCCGGATCGTTTAAGTACACGATTTCCGATTGCATATTCTTTTTTTTGATAAAAGGCAAAAGGTTGCTTTCCACTTTTTGCGGCATGTCAAGGCTTACCAGCAGTACTTTTACTTTTTTATCTTTATAATCTGCATTCAGCTTTTCAAAATGCGGCAGTTCTGCTACACAGGGTACACACCAGGTTGCCCAAAAGTTAACCACATAGGTAGTATCGTTATCTTTTTTTAATAAAGGCTCCAGTCCGTTAAAGTCAAACGATTTTACTTTAACCCTGTCTTTTTCATATATTTTTAATGGTTTTGGCGTAGCTGCTGCTGCTTCTGTGACTGCTTTTTCTTCTGTTTTGACTTCTTTTTTACAGGAAATAAAACTGAAAACAGCCAGCATAATGATTATTTTTTTCATTTAGAATATTGGTTTAGGTCACTAAAATTAAGCATTATAACAGCCTTCGAAATAAATTTAACAAAAAATTAAACAAACATTTGTATATACAATTAAAAACATTACTACATTTGTACCAACAAATTTAATAACGCAATGAAAATCGAAGACATCATCAAATCTACAAAAGCTTTATCACTGGGCAAAAGAACAGTGCTGAATATTTTGTACACTCAAAACTTGGTTTCAGAGAAATTCGCTGAGGTATTAAAACCTTATGAATTATCAAGTGAACAATATAATGTATTGCGAATTTTGAGAGGTCAGAAGGCCAAACCAACCAATATGTGTGTAATACAGGAACGCATGCTTGCGAAAACCAGTAACACCACCCGTCTTGTTGACAAACTATTACTGAAAGACCTGGTTACCCGCGAAGTTTGTCCGGATAACCGGCGAAAAATGGAAGTGACCATTACGCCAAAAGGAATGGATTTATTAGAAGAACTGGATCCGAAAGTGGAACAGCATGAAGCTGCTTTTTCAGAGAATCTCACAACAGACGAATTGGAACAATTAAATGATTTATTAGAAAAATACAGAACCGTTAATTTTTGAAACATACTTATATGAGTAATTTAATAGACACGCTGAAATGGCGTTATGCAACAAAGAAATTTGATGCTGCAAAAAAAATTTCTAACGAAGATTTAGAAACAATCAAAGAAGCGATCCGCCTGAGTGCTTCGTCTTATGGTTTACAGCCATACAAAATATTTATCGTTGAAGATCCGGAATTAAGAGCCAAAATACAACCGGCTGCCTGGGGACAATCACAAATTGTTGACGCTTCTCATTTAGTAGTATTTGCAAACATTACTAATTTTGGTACCGAGCAAATCGACGCTTTTATGGATAATATCGTAGCGACAAGAAACATTCCTATGGAAAGCATCCAGGGTTATGGTGATTTTATGAAAACCACCCTTACCGCTTTATCAGAAGAAGCCAGAAATATCTGGACTTCAAAACAAACTTACCTTGCTTTAGGCAACCTTTTAACTGCTGCTGCTTCTTTAAAAATTGATGCAACGCCAATGGAAGGTTTTGAGCCAGCAAAAGTGAACGAAATTCTTGGACTAACCGAAAAAGGATTAAACGCTTCCCTTATTGCAACTTTAGGATACCGTCATGAAGAAGATGCTACACAGCATTATGCAAAAGTGAGAAAATCAAACGAAGAATTATTTATCAATTTATAATCAATTAATTAAAACCATTTTAAAATCAAATGAAAAATTTAAAATCAATTGCGTTAGCATTAGTAGTAGCTTTAGGTACATTATCAGCTTCAGCTCAAACAAAAAAAGTAGATGCTTCTAAAAGTACTATCAACTGGGTTGGTAAAAAAGTAACCGGTCAGCACGAAGGAACAATCAACTTAAAAGAAGGCGCTTTAGTTTTCAAAGGAAAAAAATTAAAAGGTGGTAACTTCACTGTAGACATGACTACCATTAGTGCAACAGACGTAACCGGAAAATCTAAAGCTGGTTTAGACGGTCACTTAAAAGCAGATGATTTCTTTGGTGTTGAAAAATTCCCAACTTCTAAATTGGTTTTCAAAACTATCGCTGAAAAAGGAAACGATACTTATACTGTAACTGCTGATTTAACAATTAAAGATAAAACAAACCCTGTAACTTTTGATATCGTTGTAAAAGGAAACACAGCTACAACAAGCTTCAAAATTGACAGAACTAAATACGGAATTGAGTACAACTCTGGTTCTATCTTCAGTTCTATCGGAGATAAAGCGATCAACGATGAGTTTGATTTAACTGTAAGCTTACAGTTCTAATATCCGAACAAAACTTTGCTATGAAAAAGAAAAGAGGCTGTCAGATGACAGCCTCTTTTTTATTGGATTTATTTTGCGTTTAAAAAATCTTAAACAGCATTCGGATACTGAATATAATCACTAAAAAGGCAACTGCCAGTATTGCTGTTTTTTGCGGCAGTTTACCGGCTAATCGCGCCGCTAACGGTGCGGCTATGGAACCGCCCACAATTAAACCGATCACTATATACCAGTGGCTTACGCCCAAAGAAGCAAAAAATGTAATGGAAGCCGCCAGCGTTACAAAAAACTCAGCCAGACTAACGGTACCCACCACATAGCTGGATTTTCGTCCTTTGGCCAATAAGGTAGAGGTCACAATAGGTCCCCAGCCGCCGCCGCCAAATGCATCAAAAAGTCCGCCGGAAAAACCTAATAATCCCGTGTGTTTCACTTTCTTTCGGACAATCTTTTTGCGAAAAGCAATAATAATAAGCCGTATCCCGATAATCATCGTATAGGATGCTAAAATAGCATAGGTAACCGTTTCGTATTTGTTCCCGAGATAAATGAGCAATAAAGCGCCGCTCACGGCACCAACAACACCCGGAATAGCCAGCCATAACAATAGTTTTTTGTTGACATTCCCGAATTTATAATGGGAAAAACCACTGATTCCGCTGGAAAACATTTCGGCGGTGTGAATACTACCACTAATGGCCGGAAGCTTAATTCCAAACAGCATCATACTGGTCGCACAGGTCACGCCATAGCCCAGTCCGACAGCACCATCAACCAGCTGCGCAAAGAAACCAACCAGTACCATCCCGTAAAAAGCCGGCGGAATTTCCCGGATATAACCATTCAGGTCATGTACCGAAATTACCGAGGACAATCCGTATCCAAAGAAAACAGCCAGAAAAACAACCGCTATTTCAAAAGTCAGCTCTTTGTACTGCTTCCCTTCTTTTTTACTGTTATCCCGGCTAACCAGCAATGCCGTTGCCTGATTCAGGGAAGCCAGCTTTGTTTGTATATCTCCTTTGTGCCTCGCCCGGAAAGCATTCAGATTTTCAATACTGTCGTGAATATTTTCCGGAATGGCTTCCTGCAAATGTTCCCGCAAACGACGGGCTAAAACCGGTGACTTTCCATTGGTGGAAATTGCAATTTTTAAATGGCCTTTATTCACTATCGAACCCAGATAAAAGTCACACAGATCGGGCTGATCGGCGGCATTTACCAGGATCCCTTTCTCATTGGCCCGTTCCTTGATTTCGCGGTTCAATCCGGTATTGTCCGTAGCAATGATCAGGAAATCGGCAGCTGCCAGATCTCCATCGGCAAAAGCACGTTCCTCCCATTCGATATGCGGATATTCTCTTAGTAATTCCCATAAATCATTGCTGATTTCCCGGGCAATAATCCGGATGGCAGCCAGCGGATTCTGCCTTAATAGTGTTTCTGCTTTTTCCAGACCAATTTTCCCACCGCCTACGATCAGGAAACGGAAGGTATCGGTTTTTAAAAATATTGGAAATAATGTATTTTCCATGTTTATTTATTTATTAAAGATATCGTGTGAAGCAAGGATATTCTGAGAATATCACGGTCATAATATTCCGTTCCGGAAGTGCGTTGCTGGTACCAGTTCATATAGCCAACCTCCACGGCAAAGGCAGGATTCAGCCGGTAATTGACTGCGGCATAAATACGGTTCTGGTCAAAAACATTCTTTACAATGGTACTGCCTGCGTTAAACATCACCTCATCTTTTACCTTAACCGTTATCATCTCTTCTCTGGTGTGCTTTTTTCGGATAACCGGAATATCAAATCCCAGCTGATAGCGGAACCGGAAATTTGAAAAGCGGTAACCGCCGCTCAGTTCATTATTTTCCATATCGTGAAAAAAACGGGCTTCGGCTTTATAGCGTTGCGAAATTGTCATAAAAGAGAACTTTTGCTTATTGTCAAAACCAATATCCGGACGCAATTCGGGAACGATCAGGCTGCTCTCCGCTTCCGGATCCTGCGGACTTTGCAAAAAGAGCGTCATTCCGGCCGAAGCATTCCAGTTTTCAATCAGCTTCCGCTGAACATTACTCCTGAAAACCAGCTGATGCTGTGCGGTGGGATTGTAAAACTGCCTTTCCTGAACCTCGCTTAACACGTTCCAGTTTTCATTTATCTTTAAAGTGTTATAATACCCATACCAAAGCAATTGCTGATGCGTAACCGATTTTTGAGCCAATAGCGAACAGGATACAAACAGGACGATGACCGAACCGGATCGTTTAGTGAACCGCAAAAAATTTCCTGTGGGTAAAGTCTCCGAATGTTTCATGCTGTATACGCTCTTTTGTGTACTGGTCAAAAAGACCATCCAGTTCCGTCAATATTTCTGTTTCTGTAAGTTGCTTTTTATAAACCTGATTCAGGCGGTTTCCTAAACGGTCGCCACCAAGCATTAAATTATATTGCGCCGGTCCGGTACCCACAAAGCCTATTTCGGCCAAATAAGGCCGGCCGCAGCCATTCGGGCATCCTGTCATCCGGATACTGATCTCGTCCTGCTCCAGATCATATTTTTTAAGGAACGGTTCGATTTTAGTGACCAATTCGGGTAAGTAGCGCTGTGCTTCGGCTAAGGCTAACGGACAGGTAGGCATCGCCACACAGGCCATCGAGCTTTTTCGCATCGCACTATCCTGCTCTTCAATTTTATATTTCGCAATCAGTGCCGTAACCTTTTCTTTATTGGCTGCGGAAATCTCTCCCAAAATCAGGTTTTGGTTACAGGTAAAGCGGAAATCGGATATTTGCAATTGCGCCAGTTCATGCAGAAATTGTTTCTGATACGGCTTTATCACACCATGCTCCACAAACAAGGTATAAAACCATTTGTTCTCATAGTTTTCCTGCCATCCGTAACGGTCATTTCTTTCCGTAAACGCATAACTTTCTTCCGGAAGCAGCGCAAATCCGATTCTTTTTTCCAGTTCTTTTTTAAAATTATCGACTCCTAATTTATCGACCGTATATTTTAAACGGGATAATTTCCGGTCGCTGCGGTTGCCATAATCCCGCTGAATGGTCAGCACCTCATAAACGGCTTTCAGTGTTTTGGCTTCGGTATCGGTAAATCCAATGATGGTTGCCAGGCGCGAATAGGTATTTGGGTTACCGTGTGTGGTTGCCAAACCGCCTCCAATGGCAATATTGAATCCTTTTAACTGACCGTCTTTTATGATGGCAATCAATCCGATATCGTTCGAAAATACATCCACATCGTTCGATGGCGGAATCGCAATCGCAATCTTGAATTTCCTTGGCAGATAGCGATCCTGATACAGCGGATCGGCTTCGCTGGAACGTTCGTAGATCTTTTCTCCGTCTATCCACACTTCATAATACGATTGTGTTTTGGGCAGCAGCAATGTCGAGATCTTATCGGCATAATCATATATCTGCTGAAACAAAGGCGAAACCTGCGGATGCGAACTACAGGTCACATTCCGGTTTACATCGCCACAGGCAGCAATGGAATCCAGTTTTGCCAGCAGGAATCCCTGGATAGTAGGCTGTAACTGGTGTTTTAGCAATCCGTGCAGCTGAATGGTCTGCCGGGTTGTAATTTTTAAAGTTCCGGTTCCGTATTCTTCCGAAATTTCATGGGTAGCCAGCCATTGGTCAGCAGTGATCACTCCTCCCGGAATACGCAGCCGGATCATAAAAGAATACAGCTTATCCAGTTTTTTCGCTGCTCTTTCTGCTCTTCTGTCCCGGTCATCCTGAACATACATTCCGTGGAATTTCACCAGTGCTTCATCGTCCGGACGAACATTACCGGTATGGTTGTCTGTTAAACTCTCTTTTAATGTGCCTCGAAGTCCGTCACTCTTTACTTTTATGGCTTCAATCGGGGATAATTTATCGTTACTCATTTTATTATTTTATACGTTGTTCTAATACACATCTTTCTGATAGCGTCCTTCCGTTTCCAGGTTTTCCAATATCTGCTTCGCTTCCGGAATGCTGATGTTTTCTGCTGTTGCTATAATTTCCAGTATGGTGTTTTCCACATCGGTACTCATCGGGTCTTTTTGTCCGCACACATATATATAGGCACCGTTGGACAGCCATTCGTAAAATTCTTTTGCCTGCTGCTTTAACCGGTCCTGAACATAGATCTTATGTTTCTGATCCCGGGAAAAAGCCGTGTCCAGTTTTGTCAGTACGCCGGTAGCCAGCCATTCCTGTATTTCCGTCTGATAATAGAAATCGGAAACAAAATGCTGTTCTCCGAAAATAAGCCAGTTTTTACCTTCCGCGCCAGTAGCATCGCGGTGTGCCAGAAAGCTTCGGAATGGGGCAATCCCCGTTCCCGGTCCTATCATAATAATGTCCTTGTCTTCTTCCGGCAATCTGAAATTCTGGTTCTTATGAATATAAAAGCTTATTGGGGTGTCTTTTTCATAATCGGCTAAAAACTGGGAACATAAGCCTGTTTTCTGAATTCCGTCAACGGTAAACGTATTCCGGTTTACAGTAACATGCACTTCTCCTTCATGGGCTTCCAATGCAGAAGAAATGGAATACAAACGCGGAGCTATCGGGTGCAGCAGTGCAATCAAAGCATCCCATGAAATCGCTTCCTGAGCAGGATATTTTTCCAGGATATCCAGTAAATCGGCTTTATCTTCTGTAATAGCCACATTCAACAACTGCCCTATAGCATCCAATGATTTTTTAGACAATCCCCTGATATTTTTACCGGCAAGCTCCCGGCCTTGCTCTCCGGCTCCGAAAAAAGCTGCTATTGCGGCTATTTCACTCGGGTTGTTTTTAGGGTAAAACCCTATGGCATCGCCGGGTTCATAGGTAATTTCTGCTTCGGATACGATCTCAATATGATAGGTTTCCTTATTTGAATCCCGGTCGTTTAAAATAACTTTATGCGTTATAATCCCTTCATACGTTTTTTTATGGGAAGCTGCATTGGCGGTACTCTTTTTCGGTTCGGAAGCTGTTGCTGTTCCCGTATGCTGAAGCACTTTCAGGATTTCGGCAAACCAGCTTTCGGCAACCGGAGCATAATCCACATCGGCTTTCTGAAAGGCAATCACACGCTGTGCTCCCAACCGTTCAAACTGTCCGTCTATAACTTCACCCGCCTTACAGAATAACGGATAAGAAGAATCGCCTAATCCTAAAACGGTAAATCTGGTTTTGGAAAGGTTTGCAGCCGTATTGCTCAGGTTATCAAAAAATTTGATCGCATTCTGTGGCGGATCTCCTTCTCCCTGAGTACTCATGATCACAATCACAAAGTCTTCTTTTTCAATTTTCTCAACCGGATACTGAAAGGCATCCACTACTTTGGACTGTATCTTGTTTTTCTTTAATACCGCCTGTAATTGTGATGCCAGTTTTTTAGAATTCCCGGTTTCTGTTCCATAAATGATGGTTGGTTTGACTACAACTTCCGCTATGATTTCCGGTTGCTGCTGTGGTTCATGCTGCGCTAGAATACCGGCGAGATAACCGCTTGTCCAGATGATTTCTTCCCGGGAATACTGTTTTACCAGATCTTTTAAGACTACTAATTTATTTTCAGCCAGCATGTTGTAAGTTTATTATATGGTTATCGAAATAAGAGCTTGCTTTGGATTGTTCCTTAAACCAGGCATAATGACGGTGCAGGTTGACCACATTTCCTACTATTAATAAAGTAGGGACATATTCAAATGCCGGCAATTCTTTTGTTTTTAGTTCTTCAAAGGAAAAAACCCTGGTTTTCTGAAAAGGGGTTGTCGCCTGCTGGACAACAGCTATTCCTTTGTTTACATCAATATTGTTTGTCAGTAAATAGTTCGCCAGCTGGTGCAACCGCTGTCCACTCATATAGAAAACAAGGGTGTCATCTGTCGTTGCCCAATCGGTCCATTGCAGCGCGGTAACCGTACTCAGGTCGAACAGGGTTAAAAAGCGTACTCCCCTGGCGTGTTCCCTTGCTGTTAAAGGGATTCCGGTATAGGCAGCAGCACCAAAAGCAGCCGATATTCCGGGAACAATCTCATACGGAATGTGATTTGCTTTCAACACTTCAAGTTCATCCAAAACATTCGAAAAAAGCGAAGCATCTCCACCTTTTAGTCGCAATACCAGTTTGTTTTGCTTCGCAAATTCCACCATTAATGTATTGATGTCACTTTGTGGCGTGTGTATTCCTTTCGAACATTGTTTTCCTACATATATAATTATCGCGGCTTTCTTTGCATTATCGGCTATCATTTGCGGCGAAACCAATCTGTCGGTCAGAATGACATCGGCTGTTTGTAAATATTTCAGTGCTTTTACGCTTATTAAATCGGGATCGCCCGGACCGGCTCCGGCCAATATTACTTTCCCTTTGTTTTCTATACTCATTGGTTTTTCTTTTGTTTACGGATTAATACAATCCTTCGATGGACAGGTAACGTTCCCCGGTGTCATAATTAAAGGTCAGTACGGTCGCGCCATCGGGAATTTCATCCAGCTTTTTAGCCACGGCAGCTAAAGAGGCTCCGGTAGAAATCCCTACCAGTATTCCTTCTTTTTTAGCAATGGCACGGGCATATTCGAA
Organism: Flavobacterium sp. UBA4197; assembly: GCF_002379575.1. Classification (NCBI taxonomy): domain Bacteria; kingdom Pseudomonadati; phylum Bacteroidota; class Flavobacteriia; order Flavobacteriales; family Flavobacteriaceae; genus Flavobacterium; species Flavobacterium sp. UBA4197. The sequence goes on along the minus strand of NZ_DFUB01000033.1, from coordinate 185,862 downwards.
GGCTTCGTCCTTACCGATCTGAATCACTTCATCTATTAATTCTTTTTGGAAAACAGCCGGTACAAATCCGGCTCCGATTCCCTGCAACGGGTGCGGTCCCGGCGCTCCTCCGCTTAGTACCGGAGACAATTCCGGTTCTACCGCGATAACTTTTATATGCGGATATTTTGCCTTTAAAACTTTCGCAACCCCGGTAATATGTCCTCCGGTTCCAACGCCGGTTATCAGGTAATCCACTCCTTCCGGAAAATCACTGATGATTTCCTGAGCAGTTGTTTTTTCGTGGATCGCTACATTCGCCGGATTGTCAAATTGCTGCGGCGACCAGGCATTCGGAATTTGAGAAACCAGTTCATTCGCTTTTTCAATCGCGCCTTTCATTCCTTTTTCTCTTGGCGTGAGTTCAAATTCCGCTCCATAGATTTCCATTAGTTTTCGTCGCTCTACACTCATCGATTCCGGCATGACCAAAATCACACGGTATCCTTTTACAGCGCCCACCAATGCCAGTCCGATACCGGTATTTCCGGAAGTAGGTTCGATAATCACACTGTCCGGTTTTAACAGCCCTTTCTGTTCGGCATCTTCAATCATTGCCAAGGCAATACGGTCTTTGATGCTGTTTCCCGGATTGTTTTTTTCCAGTTTAATCCATACATTTTTGTTCCCTTCAAATAGTTTCTGAAGTTGTACAACGGGTGTATTCCCTATCGTTTCTAAAATATTATGTGCTTTCATTTTTATTGTTTTGTTGTTTTGTTGTTGTTTTATATGACAAAATTCAATGGCTCCGGAAACGGTGCTTTGTTTTTAATTACGATTTCACTTTTATGGTATACCAGTGATTGCTTAGGAATGGAATTGGTTATCCAGACATTTCCTCCTATAATGGCATCATTCCCTATTTCGGTATTGCCGCCCAAAATGGTAGCATTGGCATAAATGATCACCTTGTTGCCAATAGTGGGATGCCTTTTTTCTTCGGCTTTAGCCTTACTGACATGTAAGGCTCCCAGTGTTACCCCCTGGTAGATATTCACATCATTCCCGATTATCGTGGTTTCGCCTATAACAATACCGGTTCCGTGGTCGATAAAGAACCGCTCTCCTATTTTCGCTCCGGGATGAATGTCAATTCCGGTTTTGCTGTGTACGTATTCCGAGATCAGCCGGGGTACTACCGGAACCTTGCTTTTCCAGAGCTGGTGTGCCAACCGGTAAATGGCAATGGCAAAAAAACCGGGATAGGCCACCAATACTTCACTACGGGATTTCGCTGCCGGATCAAAGTTGAAAACAGCTTCCAGATCGGCTTCCAGCCAGCTGTGAATTGTTTCCAGAGCGTTAAAAAAGTCTTTTACGACTGTTTTTGTTTCATGATCCGTCAAAATGCTGTTCAATATTTTTTCCAGTTCCGTTTTTAACACTGCTTCGCGGGCGGTAAAAAAATCGGCATCGGAATAGTCTTCTCCTATCGAAAACAGCCATTGGAAGATGTGTTCCACCCAGGCTTCCGTTTCGGCTTTATCCGGTAACTTCCGGATTTTCTGCCTGTTCTTATTGTAAATCGGATGTGCCATACTTTATGCTAAAAACATCAGGGCGCCCACTGTATTAAAAGTGGTTTCATCAACTAAAATGGCATTACCGCTTTTGGAATTTTCTTCAAAAGCATCGAAGAATAACGGTTGGTTTGCCCGTAATGAAATTTGCCCGATATCGTTAAGTTTCACTTCTGCTGTGTCGTTAAACTGCCATTCGTTAACATTCCATTTCCGGTCTACAGCCTGAATTTTTACCCGAACGGTTCTGAAACGATGCTGCAGCAGATAAGTTTTTCCAATTTGCAGCGGCGTATTATCCAGCCAGCATACCCAGGTTTTAAGTTCGTTGGAAGTTGTTGGTAATTCGGTTGTTTTCACAATACTGTCCCCGCGGCTGATGTCTATATTGTCTGCCAGGTGCAAAACCACATTGTCACCCGCCTTAGCGCTGTCAATGCTTTTCTGGTGTTTTTCAATCTTTACGATAGTCGTTTCAATTCCGGATGGCAGTACTTTTACCGTATCTCCGGTTATGTAGCTTCCGCTTAATATCTGCCCGGCATATCCTCTGTAGTCGTGATTTTCTTCGTCTTTGGGACGAATAACCCATTGTACCTGAAAACGGGTCGCTAAATTTTCTTTGGACGGTATTTCGATATGTTCCAGCGTACTCAACAAGGTATCGCCTTCAAACCATGGGGTTTTCGCCGATTTTGCGACGATATTATCCCCAACCAAAGCGCTAACCGGAATATAGGCCACCTCATCATAGTTCAGGTTTCCTTTTATGCTTTCGAAACCGGCTTTAATCGTATTGAAAACCGTTTCGGAATAATCCACCAGGTCAATTTTGTTGATGGCAATAATGGCTTTTTTAATGCCCATTAAGGATCCCACACTGGCATGTCGTTTGGTTTGGGTCGTAATTCCCTTGCGGGCATCGACCAGAATAATAATCAAATCGGAGTTTGAAGCTCCGGTAATCATGTTCCGGGTATATTGCTCGTGGCCGGGTGCATCGGCTATAATGAATTTCCTTTTTCTGGTGGAAAAGTATTTATAGGCTACGTCTATCGTGATTCCCTGTTCTCTTTCGGCACGCAGTCCGTCGGTGATTAACGACAAATCGATAGTGGCTCCCTCCTGTTTTGTCTGTTGCTGCAATACTCCCAGCTGGTCGGTATGTATACTGTCGGAATCATAAAGCAACCGGCCTATCAAGGTACTTTTACCGTCGTCTACATTTCCTGCTGTTATAAATTTTAAGGTGTTCATGCTGTTTTTTTTTTGCGGATTTACAAATCCTTATTGCTTATATTTTAGTTCGTTAGCTGCAAGACCATTTTAGAAATAGCCCTGCTTTTTACGGTCCTCCATCGCGGCTTCCGAAAGCTGGTCGTCCAGTCGGGTTTGTCCGCGTTCGCTGATCCTTGTCTGAATAATGTCTTCAATAATATCCTGTACTGTGGCGGCTTCAGAAGGAACCGCTGCGGTACAGGTCATGTCGCCTACCGTTCTGTAGCGTACTTTTTCGACCACCACGGTATCCGTTGGCAGCGGCTGAATAAACGTTGAAGTAGCGACCAGTTTATCCTGGTGAACGATACATTCCCTGTCATGCGCAAAATACAGCTCCGGCAGTTCGATGTTGTATTTCTGGATGTAGTTCCAGACATCCAGTTCTGTCCAGTTGCTAATCGGGAACACACGGACATTATGTCCTTTGGCTACTTTTCCGTTGAGAATATCCCATAATTCGGGGCGCTGCAGTTTGGGATCCCATTGTCCGAAATCGTCCCGAACGGAAAAAATACGCTCTTTCGCTCTGGCTTTTTCTTCATCACGCCGTGCACCGCCAATGCAGGCATCAAATTCATTTTCCTGAATGGTATCCAGCAAAGCATAGGTTTGTAAAGCATTCCGGGAAGGAAAACGTCCCTGGGTTTCTTTCAGATTGTATTTTTTGATACTGTCTTCAACCGAGCCTACAATCAGTTTTTCACCAATCTGATTCACCAGATAATCTCTGAAAGCAATGGCTTCCGGAAAATTATGCCCGGTATCGATATGGACTAACGGAAACGGGAATTTCCCCGGACGGAAGGCTTTCAGAGCCAAATGAACCAAAACGATTGAGTCTTTTCCGCCGGAAAACAATAAAGCCGGTTTTTCAAACTGTGCCGCTGTTTCGCGAAGAATGTAAATGGCTTCGTCTTCTAATTGGTTTAAATATTCTTTTGAGTTACTCATATTCAATTTGTTTATCTGTTTTATTTTAACTGTGTAATCCGCATTCTTTTTTAGAAGTATCTTCCCACCACCATCTTCCGGCTCTGAAATCGTCTCCTTCTTTAATCGCTCTGGTACAGGGAGCACAACCAATGCTTACAAATCCTTTGTCGTGTAACACATTATACGGGATGGCGTTTTGGGTGACATATTCCTTTACTTCCTCCGTGGTCCAGTGCAGTAACGGATTGAATTTATACAGCTGGTATTGTTCGTCCCACTGTACTATTTCCAGGCTGTTCCGGTTTGGGGAATGTTCGGCTCTCAATCCGGTGATCCAGACTTCCGCATCTTTCAAGGCTCTTTTTAAGGGTTCCACTTTCCGGATGTGGCAGCATTGCTTCCGGAGTTCGATACTTTCATAAAAAGGGTTGATCCCTTTTTCGGTTACAAATGTTTCCAGGTTGGCAGCATCCGGGTAATAGGTTTTTATTTTTTTACCGTATTGCAATATTGTCTTATCCCAGGTGGCATAGGTTTCCTGGAACAGTCTGCCCGTATCCAGCGTGAAAACCGTTATGTTGGGCAATTGCTGTGAAAAGATAGCATCGGTGATTAGCTGGTCTTCAATACCGAAACTGGTAGAAAAAACAATCTTTCCGGTGATGTTTTCAGACAGGAATTTCAGGCTTTCGGCAATGTTCTTCCCTTGTTTTAGCGTATTAATTATCGTTTCGTTCATTGTTTGTTTTGTTTGCAATCGTGATAAATGGGTATAAAAAAAGCCTCTTGAATTCAAGAGGCTTCTATTACGGAATACTATTTTTTACAGCAAATAGTATGACAGACGGCCTCTTGCGAAATTTCGCATACAACACATCATCATCATACAAGCTGCAGATGCTGTTCGTAATGTTGTTATAGCCGTTGTCGTGTTCATCTTTATTTTATTTTGTGTTTTTAGAAAAATTAAGCGTAAAAAAAAACTCCTCAATTGCCTGAGGAGTTTTACTGATATTGGAAATGTTTTATTGACATTAACGAATAGCAGGTACCTCCTCATAAACTGAGCAGCACATACACATCGCCATACATAAAACCTGATTTTTCATTTTTTTATTCTGTTTTGAACACTGCAAACTTATAACATTTTTTAATTACGCTCCAAATAAAAAATATTTTTTGAAATAAATTTTTCTCAAAAGGAATCTCAAAAACAGTCTTTTTCATTTGAAAAACGTATAAAAATCAGCTTTTAGCGTCTATTTTCATAAATTTTCCTTTAACAAAATTTTAATCGATTTCTTTCCGGTTGTCTTCGTTAAAAGTATCAATATTCTTTACATCCGGATCGATTTCCAATACAGCCGGCTGTTTCGAAACGATTATTTTACCCTGAACCTTATCCTTTTTTAATGCAAAAGGATAAACTGTGAGCACTCCGGCTGTGTCATTGCATGCATGTAAATGTTCCTCTTTCCGGCATAAAGCTGAACCGCAATAATGTTCATCTTTTCTTTGTATAACGGTAGTTCGTTTTGGACTTAGGCTAAAATTTTGGGATATATACCGAATTCCTTTGCTCAGGATAAAAAAACAGACCATAAAAAAATACCATTCTTGTTTTTATTTTTACATTTGTAACACAAATACGGCAATGATGTCTGCCTTGAACCGCCTTAAAAAGCTGATGACGTCTATTGAATGGCTTATGCCACTATAGATGCATGTAATCAAGACAATTATGGATAAACACTCTTTTAACCGACACTTTGCCAATTTTCCGCAACTTCCTTTACTGGCTTTTTTATTTCGCTGGCTTTTGCTTGCGGTGATTATCGGTACGATCATCGGTTCCGTCTCGGCTTTTTTCCTGCTTTCATTAGACCGGGTTACCAATTACCGCGAAAATCATGTCTGGATCATTTGTCTGCTGCCCATAGCCGGATTGCTTATCGGGCTGAGTTATCATTATCTGGGCGAAAGTGTTGTTAAGGGCAATAACCTGCTATTGGAAGAGTTTCATTCCCCTAAAAAGATCATCCCGTTCCGGATGGCGCCTTTGGTTTTGTTCGGCACTTTAATGACCCATCTTTTTGGCGGTTCTGCCGGCCGTGAAGGAACAGCTGTACAAATGGGCGGTGCCATTGCCGACCAGTTTTCCCGTTGGTTTTCACTGAATAACGATGACCGGAAAATCATCCTCATTATGGGAATCAGTGCCGGATTTGCCTCCGTTTTCGGGACACCGCTTGCCGGAGCTGTTTTTGCTTTGGAAGTAATGGTCCTGGGACGCATCCGCTATGAAGCGATTTTACCAAGTGTATTGGTGGCAGTCATTGCACATTACAGCTGCCTGGCTTGGCATGTGAATCATACGCATTACAGTATTCCCAGCATACCGGAAATGACCGCTTTAAACCTGTTATGGTCGTTATTCGCCGGAATCTTGTTCGGACTGACCGCAATGTTTTTTTCAAAAGCTACTCATTTTTGGGGTACAATTTTTAAAAAGAATATCCCTTTCCCGCCTTTACGTCCGCTGATTGGTGGTCTTGTTATTGCTTTGGCAGTTTACGGCATGGGAACCACAAAATACATTGGTTTGGGTATTCCGACTATCGTTGACGCATTTGACCAGCAGCTGGATTCCTATGATTTTTTATTAAAAATACTGTTTACTTCTTTTACATTAGGTGCCGGGTTTAAAGGCGGTGAAGTCACGCCATTGTTCTTTATCGGTGCCGCTTTGGGCAATGCGCTCTTTTGGTTTGTACCGCTTCCTATAGCGTTATTGGCCGGAATGGGATTTGTTGCAGTGTTTTCCGGAGCAACCAATACGCCTATTGCCTGTACCATCATGGGTATAGAGCTTTTTGGTGTTGACAGCGGTATCTATATTGCCATTGCCTGTGTGGTGGCCTATTTTTTCTCGGGTCATACCGGTATTTACACTTCCCAGATTATTGGCAGTCCCAAACATTTGTACTACCAAAAGCTAAAAGGAAAGCCTTTGTCTGACGTCAAGGATAAGCTTTAAAATGTTATAAAACACACTCTAAACAGTATTTTTGTTATTTTATTTAAAATTCTCTTGCATAAATGAAAATCATTTTTATACCTTTGTAGCACAAATAAAAAACATGAACACAATTTTAAACAATACTTGGTGGTGGAGTAACTTACGTCGAATATCGTGAGCGAAACCTCCTATCTGTATTTTTAAAACCAAAATAGATATAAGGCTTGTCATCACGACAAGCCTTTTTTGTTTTCTAATATTTCTTATTCAAAAATCATGAAAAAATATAAACTACATACTTCATACAAACAAATCCTTGCCGATACGATAACTCCGGTGAGCGTTTACCTGAAAATACGCGATAAGTTTCCCAACAGCCTGCTGCTGGAAAGCAGTGACTATCATGCTAATAACAACAGTTTTTCCTATATCTGCTGTAATCCTGTTGCAAGTATTAAAATTCAGCAGGAAAACATTGTCAAATCCTATCCGGACGGAAGCCTTACAACGGAAGCCATTCAGAAAGAAACCAGTATTCCGGAAGTTATTCAAGCTTTTGCTGCACAGTTTCAAACAGAAAAAAATGCCTTTAAGTTTATCAACAACGGTTTGTTTGGCTATATAGCCTATGATGCCGTTCGCTATTTTGAAGCCGTGGACATCACCAAAAAGCAAGGTGATTTACAGATTCCGGACATTTATTATGCGATATACCAGAACATCATTGCGATCAACCACTTTAACAATGAAGCCTATATTTTCTGCCACAGCACTGAAAACCAGAACAACATATCCGAAATAGAACAGCTGTTGCAGGCTAAAAATTTTGCCAGTTATTCTTTTGCCAAAGAAGGAGAAACCATTTCCAATCTTACCGACGAAGCATTCCAACAAAACGTTGTCATTGCCAAAAAACACTGTTATCGCGGCGATGTGTTCCAGCTGGTATTGTCCCGACGGTTTTCACAGTCCTTCAAAGGCGATGAATTTAATGTATACAGAGCTTTGCGAAACATCAATCCTTCGCCTTATCTTTTCTTTTTTGACTATGGCGATTTCAAAATCATGGGTTCGTCACCGGAAGCGCAGCTGGTTGTTAAGAACAGAAAGGCAGAGATCCATCCCATTGCCGGAACCTTTAAACGGAGCGGAAATGACGAACATGATGCGTTGCTCGCCAAGCAATTATCGGAAGATCCGAAAGAAAACAGTGAGCACGTAATGCTGGTTGATCTTGCCCGAAACGATCTGAGCCGGAACGGACACGGCGTTAAAGTGGAAAAATATAAAGAGATCCAGTTCTTTTCCCATGTGATACACCTGGTTTCCAAAGTAACCGGTAACCTGCAGGACAATGCCACAACGATGCAAACGGTTGCCGATACTTTTCCTGCCGGAACGTTAAGCGGCGCTCCAAAGCACAAAGCCATGCAGCTGATTGAAGAAATTGAAAATATATCCAGAAATTTCTATGGCGGGGCTATTGGTTTTATGGATTTTGACGGTAATTTTAATCACGCAATTATGATCCGTACTTTTTTAAGCAAAAATCATACATTACACTACCAGGCCGGTGCCGGAATTGTATCCGGTTCCGTTGCAGAAAATGAGATGCAGGAAGTGTACAACAAACTGGGAGCACTCAACAAGGCGCTTGATGTAGCGGAAACGATTTAATTAAAAAAGCAATAGAAAAAGGCAAACAGCAACATTTATCAAAAAGACAACCTCATGAAAAAGATATTAGTTATAGACAATTACGATAGTTTTACCTACAATCTGGTACATTATCTGGAAGATTTAGACTGTGAAGTAACGGTTTATCGCAACGATGCGTTTCATATTGAGGAGATCAAAAACTTTGACAAGATCTTACTTTCTCCCGGTCCCGGAATTCCCGATGAAGCAGGACTGTTAAAAGAAGTGATCCGCACCTATGCGCCTACCAAAAGTATTTTGGGTGTCTGCCTCGGTCAGCAGGCTATCGGAGAAGTCTTTGGCGGAAGCCTGATAAACCTGGAAAAAGTGTATCACGGTGTGGCAACACCGGTGACGATAACGGTTGGCGACGAATCCCTGTTTAACGGTTTACCGGAAAATATTGAAGTGGGTCGTTATCACTCCTGGGTTGTTAATCCTGATGATTTCCCGGAAGTACTGGAAATCACCTCTGTGGACGATAGCGGTCAGATCATGTCGCTGCGCCATAAAACATTCGATGTCCGAGGCGTGCAATACCATCCGGAAAGTGTTCTCACCCCGGAAGGAAAAACCATCCTTAAAAACTGGGTAAATAACTAAATAACAAACACATACTACATCAAAAACGATTTGGTTTTAAATTGAAAAATTTGAAGCCCGGCACAACTTATACCTAAAAATCATGAAACAAATATTAAACAGATTAATTAATCAGGAGCTGCTTTCGAAAGAAGAAGCAAAAAACGTACTGGTCAATATCTCAAACGGTTTATACAACCCGAGCCAGATTGCCGGTTTTTTAACGGTCTATATGATGCGTAACATCAGTATTGACGAGCTGGCCGGATTTCGGGAAGCCTTATTGGAGCTTTGCATCCCGGTAGATTTTTCCGCATACAACACTATTGATCTGTGCGGAACCGGCGGTGACGGAAAAGATACTTTTAATATTTCCACCCTGGCTTCTTTTATTGTAGCCGGAACGGGAATAAAAGTCGCCAAACACGGAAACTATGGGGTTTCTTCCATTTCCGGTTCCAGCAATGTCATGGAAAGCCTTGGCATCCGTTTTAGTAACGATACCGGCTTTTTACAGCACTGTATGGAAGAAGCCAATATCAGCATCCTGCATGCACCGCTGTTTCATCCGGCTATGAAAAACGTAGCCCCCATTCGCAAGGAACTGGCCGTAAAAACATTTTTTAACATGCTGGGACCAATGGTTAATCCTTCTTTTCCGAAGAATCAGCTGGTTGGGGTCTTTAACCTGGAATTAGCGCGTATGTATGCCTATTTATACCAGAATACCACGATCAATTTTACCATCCTGAACAGCCTCGACGGCTATGATGAAATATCGTTAACCGGTAATACCAAAGTGATTTCCAAACAGCGGGAGCAAATTTTAAAACCGGAAGATTTCCGCTTACAGCCGTTAAAGGCTGCCGACATTAAAGGCGGAACGACTATTGCAGCATCGGCTCAGCTTTTTATGGATATTATTTCCGGAAAAGGAACCGAGGCCCAGAACAATGTGGTCTGCGCCAATGCCGGTCTGGCGATTGCAACGGTTAACAATCTTACACTACAGGATGGTTTTGAACTGGCTAAGGAAAGCTTAAACAGCGGAAAAGCATTGGATAGCCTGAAAAAATTACAACGTATCAGCAATAATTAAAAGAAAGATGAACATTTTAGATGCTATTATCAGCGACAAACGCCGCGAAGTGGCCTTAAAGAAAACAATAATCCCGGTTTCCCAACTGGAAGCTGCCGCCTTGTTTGAACGCACGCCCCTTTCTTTGAGCCATAATTTAAAAAACAGTACTTCAGGGATAATTGCCGAACACAAGCGGCGGTCGCCTTCAAAGTCGGTTATCAATAACAGCTTTAGTGTTGAAGAAGTCGTTAAAGGTTATGAAAATGCCGGTGCCTGTGGTATTTCCGTTTTGACAGACGGGAAATATTTTGGCGGTTCTTTGGAGGATCTGTTACTGGCAAGGGCTTCGGTAAACCTTCCTTTATTGCGAAAAGAGTTTATTATTGACGAATATCAGATACTGGAAGCGAAAGCTTATGGCGCCGATCTTATTTTATTGATCGCTGCTGTTTTGTCCAGAGCCGAAATCAAAAAGCTCTCCGAATTTGCCCAGCGTTTAGGATTGGAAGTACTGTTGGAAATACACAACCGGGAAGAATTGGAAAAAGCAGTGATGCCGAGCCTGAACATAATTGGGGTGAACAACCGTAACCTGAAAACATTTGAGGTGAGCCTGGATTACAGCAGACAGCTGGCAGCCTTTATTCCGGATGATTTTGTAAAAGTTTCCGAAAGCGGGATCAGTACCGTTCAAGCCGTTCACGCCCTGCAACCTTATGGTTATAAAGGCTATCTGATTGGTGAAAACTTTATGAAAAGTAATGATTCAGGTAAAGCCTGTAAAGATTTTATAAATCAAATAAATGTAACGGTATGAAAAACAGGATTCAGGTAAAGATCTGCGGCATGAAACATTCCGAAAACATACAGGCAATTGCAGCGTTACAACCGGACTATCTGGGCTTTATTTTCTATGAAAAATCAGCGCGTTATTTCGATGCCGTTGTTCCGGAAATTGCTGGTACAGTTAAAAAAACCGGTGTATTTGTAAATGCGTCAATAGCCGTAATAACGGCAAAAGTGAAGCAATATGATTTACAGGCGGTACAATTGCACGGGGAAGAATCTGCCGACTTCTGTCTGGCACTAAAAGCACTTCCGGGTATTGAAATCATCAAAACATTTTCAATGGATTCCTCTTTTGATTTCAATGTACTCGAAGCTTATAATATGGCATGCGATTACTATTTATTTGATACCAAAGGAAAATTACCCGGCGGAAACGGCTTTGCTTTTGACTGGAACATCCTGCAGCAGTATCCGTCCTCAAAACCATTCTTCCTTAGCGGCGGTATAGGCGTAGCGGATTGGGAAAACATCTCCCTTTTACTGGAAACCGGATTACCGGTTTATGCGATAGATTTCAACAGTAAATTAGAAATGGCACCCGGACTAAAAAACGAAACGCTTTGTGAAGAAGCAATTTTAACGATTAACAATATTACCACATGAAAACAACATATCAGGCAGACGAACAGGGTTATTATGGTGAATTTGGCGGAGCTTTCATACCGGAAATGCTATACCCGAATGTAGTCGAATTACGGGAAAAATACCTGTCGATTATTCAGGAATCTTCTTTTCGCGAAGAATTACAGCAATTACTGAGTGACTATGTAGGTCGTCCTACGCCTTTGTATTTTGCCGAACGGTTATCACAGCAATACAAAACAAAGGTATATTTGAAAAGAGAGGATTTATGCCATACCGGTGCACATAAAATAAACAATACGATCGGGCAGATTTTATTAGCCAAACGATTGGGCAAAACCAGGATCATAGCCGAAACCGGAGCCGGACAGCATGGTGTTGCCACCGCTACCGTTTGTGCTTTAATGGGACTGGAATGTATTGTTTATATGGGGGAAATCGACATTGAACGCCAGGCTCCGAATGTGGCACGGATGAAAATGCTCGGTGCCGAAGTACGTCCGGCAAAATCCGGTTCCAGGACCCTTAAAGATGCTACTAATGAAGCGATCCGTGACTGGATCAATAATCCTGTTGACACTTATTATATCATCGGTTCGGTTGTGGGTCCACATCCGTATCCGGACATGGTTGCCCGTTTTCAGAGCATTATTTCGGAGGAAATCAAAAAGCAGTTATTCGAAAAGGAAGGCACGGAAAATCCGGATTATGTAGTTGCCTGCGTTGGCGGCGGCAGTAACGCAGCCGGTGCTTTTTATCACTTTTTAGCCGATGAAAAGGTTACGTTAATTGCTGTGGAAGCGGCCGGAAAAGGGATCAACTCCGGAGAAAGTGCTGCAACTTCCGCTTTAGGTAAAACCGGTATTATACACGGCAGCAAAACGTTACTGATGCAATCTGAAGACGGACAAATCACGGAGCCCTATTCCATTTCAGCCGGTTTGGATTATCCCGGCGTCGGTCCGTTGCATGCCCATTTGTTTAAAAGCGGCCGCGCAGCATTTGTCGCGGTAACCGATGATGAAGCCATGCAATCCGGATTGAATTTGTGTAAAACGGAAGGTATTATTCCGGCAATTGAAAGTGCCCACGCCCTTGCCGTTTTGGAACAGCAACAATTTAAAGAAGACAATATCGTTGTGATTAACCTGTCCGGTCGCGGCGATAAGGATTTAAACACCTATATAGGATATTTTGGATATTAGAGAATATTAGAGGTAGGATTTTAGATATATGATATTAGAAGTATGAAATTTGATTTATAGAAAACCCCCTTGCCTCTTGCTTCTTGCTTCTTGCCTCTTGCTTCTTGCCTCTTGCTTCTTGCTTCAAACCTCACATAACAACCCTCAAAAATCAAAAACCGTATCTAACAATGAATCGCATCAATATAAAACTTCAGGAAGACAAAAAAATATTGTCTATATACTTTACAGCGGGTTATCCGAATCGCAACGACACTGTTTCCATTATTGAAAATCTGGAAAAAAGCGGTGTTGACATGATTGAAATCGGATTGCCTTTTAGTGATCCCTTAGCCGACGGGCCAACAATTCAAGCCAGTTCCACACAGGCACTGGAAAACGGCATGACAACCAATTTACTGTTTGAACAGCTAAAAGACATTCGGAAAACAGTACAGATTCCGTTATTGATTATGGGCTATTTCAATCCTATTCTACAATATGGCGTTGAAAAATTCTGTGAAAAATGTGCCGAAATCGGCATTGACGGTTTGATCATTCCGGATCTTCCGGTGACCGTTTTTGATCAGGATTACAAAGCCGTTTTCGAGAAAAACGGACTGATCAATATTTTTTTAATAACACCTCAAACATCGGTTGAGCGCATCGAATACATCGACAGTATTTCAAACGGATTTATTTATATGGTGAGCAGTGCCAGTGTAACCGGAAGCCAGAATGCTTTTGGCACGGAACAAAAAGATTACTTTGAAAGAATCGCCAGAATGAAGTTGAAAAATCCGCAGATTGTCGGTTTCGGAATCAGTAATTCCGAAACGTTTTCGGAGGCTGTCAGACATCAAAAAGGTGCCATTATCGGCAGTGCTTTCGTCAATTACCTTAACCACAACAAAATAGACGGCATTGAAAGTTTTATTAAAAGTATCATTTAACTAATGCATTACAAAATACTGAATTAAAACAAATTAGCGAATAGCTATCGATTTTATTTATGATTCCGGATAAGCTTTTATCCGGTTGTAAAAGAGCAGTTTTTCGTTTGAAAAACTGTTCTTGCTTTTAGCGCAGTTGCGGTGGGTAAAAGTATAAAAAAGTTGGAATATGTGCAGCACTTAAAACAAATTATTTCCGTCATTCTGCCCTGCCCTTTTTGTTTTATTTTCAAGGCTATAGCCTGTAATTTCTTTCTACAATCATAGGAACAGCGTAGCATCAGCCTCTTTTTAATTTAGTTAAAATAACGTTAAATTAAAACTAAACAAACGTTTAATTTAAACAAGTGTTTAATTTTACAGTCTCATTTTAACAATGTAAATGATGTCTGATTTTAACGATAAACAACAGGAGATTCTGTCGGTAGCAGAACGGTTGTTTTCCGAACATGGTTTTGACGGCACTTCCGTCAGAGACATTGCCAAAGAAGCGAACATTAACGTTGCCATGATATCTTACTATTTTGGCTCCAAAGAAAAACTACTGGAAGCTTTAATCATTGGAAGAATAGCAGGCTTGCGTCTGCAAATCGAAAACCTGTATAAAGAAGCACTTACTCCTTTTGAAAAGATTGACAAGCTAATCGAGCTATACATTACCCGCATCAATAAAAATAAAGGGATGTATCAGATCATTCACTTTGAGATCAGCTCGAAGAAACGGGAAATTAACTGCGAATCCTTTAATGAGGTTAAACGATACAATCTTGAAGCGCTAAAAGACATTATCAGAGAAGGTCAGGATTTAGGACAGTTTAAAAAGGATATTAATGTTACTCTGATTCCTCCAACCATCATGGGTACCTATTTTCATTTCCAGATGAATAAAACTTTTTATGCCGAACTATTAGGTCTTGACACCGATGATAAATACGACCACTACATCAAAAATGATTTAACAAAACACATTCAGAAAACAATTAAAGCACTTTTAACCTATGAAGAATAGTTCCATCTGGTTGGGAGCCTTCTTCCTTTTTGGCGTTTTCACTTCTGAAGCTCAGGAGAAAAAGAAAATGTCATTGGATGAAGCGATACAACTGGCTATGACACAAAGTACCGAAGCAAAATTAGCCGACACCAAAGTCGCTACAAAGGAATTTGAAATGCAAACGGTCAAAAATCGTCAGTACCCTGATTTAAAAATCAGCGGTCAATACCAACGATTAACGAACGCCGACGTCAAGCTAAAACTTGGAGGAAGCGGAGAAGAATCGGGAGCTGCACCAAAAGTGAATCAGTTAATGTTAGGACAAGCTAGTGCTTCCCTACCCCTTTTTGCCGGATTTAAAATCCAGAACAACATCAAAGCTGCAGAAAACCTTTATCAGGCGGAGCAATATACTGCTAAGAATACAAAAGAGCAGCTGGCACTGGATGTTGTAAAATTGTATGTAAACCTTTTTAAAGCGCAGGAAAGCACATCTTTAATTGCCGAAAACATTAAAAGTGCCGAGCAACGTGTAAAAGATTTTACAGCAATGGAACAAAACGGACTGATTGCCCGTAATGATTTATTAAAAGCACAATTACAGGTTTCGAACTACAAAATTGCCCTGGAAGAAGCGAAAAAAAATGTCAGCACGGTGAATTATCAGCTGATTACACTTTTAAAACTGGCCGAAGGCACACAAGTTGTTCCGAATGAAGCGGTTTTTGAAAAAAATGCTTCTTTTAACGCGAGTGTGGACGAAGCTTTAACCGGAAGAAATGACCTTGAAGCCATGCGTTCGCAACACAAAGCTGCCGAAACGAATGTTAAGGTTGCCAAAGGGAGCTACTACCCTTCTATTTCACTGATGGGCGGTTATATTGCTTTGGATCTGCAAAATGTGATGACGGTAACCAATGCGATGAATTTTGGTGTTGGTGTTTCCTATGACTTGTCTTCTATTTTCAAAAACGGAAAAGAAGTAAAAGCCGCCAAAAGCAAAGCGCATGAGGCAGAACAGGCTGTAGAGATCATGACCGACCGCGTAAAAGTGGAAACACAACAGGCAAATGAAAACTACCAGCTGGCAATCAAACAAAACAAAGTATACCAGGAAGCCGTAGAACAGGCTACCGAAAATTACCGTATTGTAAAAGACAAATACGACAACGGTCTTTCGGATACCAATGATTTGCTGGAAGCCGATGTAGAACAGCTGCAATCCAAAATAAACCTGGCCTTTTCGAAAGCCAACAGTATTGAAAAATACTATGATGCTTTAGCAGCCAGCGGAAAATTAACAGCAACAGCAACCCTTACCAAAAACTAATACTAATTTCTTTAAGATCATGGAAAAGAAACCATCTAATAAAAAATTCATAATCATTCTGGGCTCCTTAGTTGTTTTAGGAACTGTTTACGGAATCTTTAAATATATGCATGCACAGGCTCACGAAGAAACTGATGATGCTCAAATTGAAAAAAACATGAACCCTATTATACCAAGAGTATCGGGTTATGTAGCCAAAGTTTATGTAAAAGACAATGACTTTGTAAAAAAAGGAGATACTTTATTTGTAATCGACAATAAAGATTATTTAGTAAAAGTGGAAGAAGCCAAAGCGGCATTAGCGAGTGCTGAAAGTTCATTGGAAGTAAGCAAAGCCGATGTTAGTGCTTCTGCTGCCAATATTTCTATTTCCGATGCGACAATCCAGTCGAATGTAGGAAACATTGATGCTGCTAAAATCCGTTACGGAAGAGCGAAAAACGATTTCGAGCGTTACGAGAATCTTTACAAAAATCATTCGATAACAAAACAACAGTATGAGCAGGCTTTAGCAGCCAAACAAGAGGCCGAAAAAGAAGTTGAAGTTTTACAACAGCAACGCAATGCCAGTGCACACCAACGTGATGCTGTGGTTTCTAAAACAACTGTTGCCAACAAACAGACTTCTGTTGCCGCTGCCAATATTAAAAGAGCACAGGCGGTTCTTGATGCTGCAGCCTTAAATTTAGGTTACACTGTAGTTACAGCAGCTATTGACGGACAGGTTTCAAGCATTGATATCCAGCCGGGACAAATGGTACAACCGGGACAGGCATTGTTCTATATCATTAACAACCAGGAAACCTGGGTTGTGGCTAATTTTAAAGAAACACAGCTTAACAAAATGAGAGCCGGACAAAAAGTAATCATTGAAGTAGATGCCTACCCTGATTATAAATTTGAAGGGGAAATCAATTCGTTTTCACCGGCTACCGGAGCCCGTTTTTCAATCCTGCCTCCGGATAATGCTACCGGAAACTTTGTAAAAACCATTCAGCGTTTACCTGTAAAAATCAAATTAACAGGAAATAACGATGCCGAAAAAGTAAAATTATTACGTCCGGGAATGAACGTAGAAGTGGACGTACATATAAAATAATATGGAAGCAGCAGGAGAAGATAATTTAGTAGAATATGGCTTTAGAAGAGTCATTATCACAATCACTGCCGTACTTTGTGCGCTGCTGGAGATTGTCGATACTACTATCGTAAACGTAGCCCTAAACGACATGAGAGGAAGTTTAGGGGCTACTCTGACCGATGTTGCCTGGGTAATTACCGCTTATGCCATTGCTAACGTAATCGTTATTCCAATGACCAGCTGGTTGTCCCAGCAATTCGGACGCAGAAACTATTTCGCCGCATCCATTATTATCTTTACCGTTTCCTCTTTCCTTTGTGGTAATGCGACTAATATCTGGGAGCTTGTTGCTTTCCGTTTCATCCAGGGTATGGGTGGTGGTGCGCTGCTAGTAACAGCACAAACCATTATTACGGAGAGTTATCCCGTTGCAAAACGAGGAATGGCACAGGCTATTTATGGAATGGGTGTGATTGTAGGGCCAACATTAGGTCCGCCGTTAGGAGGTTATTTAGTAGATAATTTTTCATGGCCGTATATTTTCTATATCAATATTCCGTTGGGAATCATTGCTACCGTATTGACCCTTTCATTCGTGAAAAGCCCTAAATACGGTGAGAAACTAAAAGCCAGCCAGGTAGACTGGTGGGGAATTGTATTTCTGGCCTCTTTTATCGGTTCGCTTCAGTTTGTACTGGAACACGGACAACAGGATGACTGGTTTGCCGATAATCTGATTGTTACATTAAGTATTGTATCGTTCTTTGGATTGCTTTTATTTATCTGGCGACAGTTAACCTACAAACATCCTATTGTTAATTTAAGAGTACTGCAGGATCGTAATTTGCGTGTGGGAACCATCATGTGTTTTATATTAGGTTTCGGATTATACGGTTCCACCTTTATCATTCCGATCTATACCCAGTCTGTACTGGGATGGACGGCAACCGATGCCGGATTATTACTGATTCCGAGTTCGATCATGACCGGGATTATGATGCCGATTATCGGTAAGCTGATTCAGCGCGGTGTACCGCAATCCTATATGGTTGCTGTTGGTTTTATGTTATTCTTTGGTTTTACCTTCTGGATGCATAATGTCATCACTCCCGATACCGGAACCGAACATATGTTCTGGCCATTGATATTGCGTGGTGTTGGTTTAGGTTTACTGTTTGTTCCGATTACCACTCTGGCACTTTCCACCCTGAAAGGGAAAAGCATTGGTGAAGGAGCCGCTTTTACCGGAATGATGCGACAATTGGGCGGTTCATTCGGTATTGCCATTATAACCACTTTTATTGCCCGCTTTACACAAGGGCACCGCGTGGATTTAATTGCCAACCTGGATGGTGCCAAATTTGAAGTACAGCAACGTATTCAGCAATTACAGGCCGGATTCATGTCCAAAGGATTCAGCAGCAGTGAAGCGCTTAACAAAGCACATCAGGCTATTGATTATTCCGTTATGAAACAGGCGACTGTATTATCCTATATGGACGTATTTATGTATCTGGGCATCCTGTTTCTGGTTTGTGTACCCTTTGTACTCTTAATCCGAAAAGGTTCCGGAAAAGTAGACATGTCAAATGTTCACTAATTTTAATTAAGGTTATTTAATTTGTTGTAGAAAACGCTGGATTATATTTCCAGCGTTTTTTATTGGCATATTATCATTGCGTTATAAAATAAATTTCCCTTTTTATTTTCAAAAAAACACCGTACCTTTATATCACATCAAATCATTGATTTTAAAATAGTTATACACAACAAAAAACTATTACTATGGGATTATTTAGCAACTCAGAAAAAAAGATTCTTGAAGAATTCAGCAAAAAGAGTGAAGATCGTTGTAATGATATTGAGAAAGAGATAAATGAACTATTAGACGATTTAAAATCCGATTATGAACAAAATCGCGAGGTTGTTTATGAATTCAAAAACTATATTGAGGAACTGAAGCAGAAGTTAAGCCCTGACGATGTTTCCAGACTGATGGATTTTTCGATCCGCCTAACGGGAATAAAGCGTTGTGCTAAAAAAGGTGTCGAAGCTTTGCGGGAATTATCACGCGACCAGCGCAAAATGACCCGTGAAACACTCCGCGATTATGAGGAGTATTTTTATATGCATTAATCCAGAATGAACATTTATAAAAAAAGAACCCCGTTTTAAAACGGGGTTCTTTTATTTCTTACAGTCCACTTTTGTGAGCGGCATATTCGAATTGAATACTAATTTAGACCTGTTTTTAAAAGCTACAGCGCTCTCATGCTCTTCCACTTCTCCATATCCTTCAATTAAGGTTTTATCCTTTATCAGAAAAGCGACTTCTCTTTTACTTTCCACACCTTCCGAAGTGAAGGTATACATGGCAATTAAAGTATCGCCTTTAACGGTTCCTTCAAAAGTTCCTTTATTGGCATCTTTTTCACTAAATGCATATTCCAGATCGCCTTTAACTGTAGTTGTATTGTCTTTTTTAAGGCGCATATAAATTGTATTGCCGTCTTTTTTATAGGCATAACAATCTTCCTGGACAGTCGGAACCATTGAAATATCTTTATCTTCAATTTTTTCTCTGGTTGCCTCTTTTTTACAGCCTGTTGCTGCTATCGCTACTAATGCTAAGAGGATTAATCTGCTTTTCATACCTGCTCTCCTTTACAATTAGTCTATTTTTTTTATAAATCGCATCGCTACAATATCATCCATCAGTAAAACCAGTTTTCCGTCTGGTGTGACATCATATTTGTTTATTTTTTGCAGCATGTCCAAAAAGCGTTTTTCTCCTTCTCCTTCACAGAAACGCATGGTCATCGCTTTGGGTGCTTCAATTTTAATAAAATCAGGATCTTTAGCCGTATAGTTTGTCGAAAACGGGTTACAGCTTGTATTTCCGTTTACTTCCTGTGTTTTTTGATTAAATGAAAGCTGCGGCTTTTGTTCCGGATACAGGCCTTCAAAAGCAATTCTGACGCCGGTTATATATTCCAGCTGCCAGCTGTTACCGGTCATTTTATCGTAAGCAGTCGCCTTTTTCGTTGCGGTACACGCTCCAAGCACTAAAACCAAGGCCATAGCCAGGGTAAATGATAGTTTTTTCATAGGGACATAGTTTTGGTTGACTAAATTTACGAAAATTCTGTTTAAATCACTTACAAGTACCTAATTTATACCGATTTAATATTAACGTGTAAAAACCAGGGTATGCCCTTTGCTCAGGTTCGCATCATATTGATATCCTTCATAATTAAAGCCTTTCAGGTCTTCAATGGTTTCGGCATTGTTTTCAATAATATAACGCACCATCATTCCTCTCGCCTTTTTGGCAAAGAAGCTGATCATTTTAAGTTTGCCGTCTTTATAGTCTTTAAACTCCGGAGTGATCACCGGTACTTTCAAGGCTTTTTTGTCGATGGCAGAAAAGTATTCGTTACTCGCCAGATTGATGAATAATTCGTCTTTTTTCAGCTCGGCATTCAAGGCTTTGGTAAGCTTTGTTTTCCAGAATTCATACAGATCTTTGCTTTTTCCTATTGGCAGTCTGGTTCCCATTTCCAGTCGGTATGGCTGGATCAGGTCCAATGGTTTCAGTAAACCGTATAAACCGGACAGGATCCTGAGTTTGTTCTGCAATACTTCCAGTTTTTCCTCCGGAAGCGAATAGGCATCCAGTCCGATATAAACATCACCATTAAAAGCATATACCGCCGGACGGGCATTTTCGGGTGTAAACGGGGTTGCCCATTCCTGATTGCGCTGCCAGTTTAAATCGGCTAATTTTTCAGAAATAGCCATCAATTCCGAAAGTTCTTTTGGTTTCTTTTTCTTCAGTACTTTATGAACCGTATTGGCTTCTTTTAAAAAATTTCCTTCGGTATATTGTTTTGTGGGTAACTGCGTTTCAAAATCTAATGATTTGGCTGGTGATATTACAATTTTCATGGCTTACTTTTTAGGATGCTCAAAAATACAAATTCCGGTGCTAAAACGCTATACGATAAAATGGATTGTTTCGATTTCAGTATTGGTAAAATCGATTTTAGTTCCGGAATCAGCTATCCCTCTCAAACATAACATCTATCCATTGATACCGGTTTATATAGGGGTGGTTGAGCCTTACCATGACCACGATGAGTAATAAGAACGGAACTTCTGTAATGGCCTCCCAGAGATTTTCTTCCAGCAGGTTAAAACAGATGATCAGAAAGGTCATCGAAGCCGTTATCAGATTCCCGATTATATAGGTTTGCGGTATCAGTATTAAACCGGCACAGGCAACCGCCAGCATCCCTAACATCATAATCCCATCATTCGAAAAGCCCAATTCCAGAAAAAATGATGCTGTGGCAGTATCTTCCGTCATTATTGCCATACCAGACCACAGGTTTTTCAGTACAACAAATAAAACCATCACTATATGCAGTCCTTTTAATACCGTGTGTTTCATATACTTTCTTTTTAACGTCAGTTATCGACGCTGCAAAATTGGTACAAACACCTGGCAAAAACTGCACTAAAAAGTTATAAAAATCACACAATAAGACAAAATACCGTTTTAAAATAACAAAATATCTTTACTCTTATTCTTTTTTAAGATCATCAGACGGATGATTACCGGTATAACGGTGGTATTGTGCAGCAAAATAATTCAGTCGGTTGTAGCCTAATGTGAGCATCACCGCCGATAAAGTAGTATGAGCGCCGCTTTTCAGTAATTCCTGTGCCAGCAGCATTTTCTCCCGGATATAAAACTTATTCGGAGCATCAAGATAGACTTCTTTAAATAGCGCTTTATATTTTGAGACGGACATTCCTGCTATATCCGATAAAAAATCAAGCCCCGGAAATGGTTCGAGTACATTATTCATTAAATATTCTTTGGTTACCGACAGGGCTTTTACATCACTTTCCGTTATCCGGTTAATCGTTTTCAGATTGGCATAACGGTCCATAAATTTGGCCAGCAGTTTAAAGGCCACTCCTCTCAGGTACAGATCGTAAGCCGGATCGGAAAAGGATTTATTTTTGATGCGGTGCATGATGACTTTGCTTTTACTGTCTACATGGTCGTAAAAATACAGGGTCTTTTCCGGATTCTTTTTTCCTTTACCGGTTCCGCTTTTCATTGGAAAATCCAGTATTTTTTTAGCCACCAGCAAACGAATTGCAAAAACGCGTTCTCCGACAACCGGTTCAAAAACATTGCTGATCCTGTTATCAATAACTCCCAGTCCCAAAATAGACCGGTACCCGATTTTATGTTTTTCGTCGTTGATTTTCATCACATTCATTTCATCGCTAAAGTCGTAATGAATGATATAAAAGTCTTCTTCCGAACGATCCCTCCGAATCCGGACCGGCTGGTTGAATACCAGATCCAGTACCACTACCGATAACCCCGGAGCCACTTCCAGGAAATAGCTTCCGCCTGCTCCTAAATTTTCCGGCTGTACAATCCATTTATTATCAATTAACGGCGCGCCTATTTGTGCCGCAATAGCGAACTGCCAATCCGGTTTCAGGGAATAGGTATGGTTAATTTCTTTCATGAATAGAGTTGTTTCGAATATTCTTTGGGCGACATTCCGAAAAAATCCCTGAATTTTGAGATAAAATAGGAACTGTTGGCAAAATGCAGCGCATCGGCAATCTGCGAAATTGTCAGTTCCTTTTCCTGCAGCAGTGCTCTTGATTTTAAAAGCTTATTATTCAGGAAAAACGTATTGGGCGGAATCCCGGTTATCTTTTTAAAAAGGTTCTTGTATTTGGATTCCGACATGTTAACCTGTGCTGCCAGCAGTTCAATTCCCGGAAATACACTGTCTAAATTTTCAATCAGGAAAGACTGTGATTTTATAATACCGTTCAGGTCGTCCTCATTTACTTTTTCGATGACAATATCGCTGATGGTCATTTTCTCAATATAATCGGCCAAAAGGCTTTGAATGGTTCCCTGCAGATAATACGGAAACGAAAGGCTTTCGAGCTGCTGATTGCGCAAGTCGTTCAAAAGGTGGTAACTTTCACTGCTCATTCGGGTAAACCGGATAATGGTATTTTTTTCGGTATCCATTATTGTATCGACATGCTCCCGCAAAGAAGGGTTGTCTTTAATGTATTCTTTTATCAGGCTCTTTTTAATAAAAATACAAAGGGCAAAGGTATGGCTGTTTTCCTTTACAATATAATCGGAATAGAGCGCTCCGTCAACGATGGCCAGGTTGTAATTCCAACGCCCGATAGGATTGGCAATATCATCGGAAAGCAGGACAGCTTCACCTTCCGTAAGGTTATAATACATCCCGATAAAATCATCGGTCAGGTTTTGTTGGCGGAAATGGATTTCCGTATGGTACACCACATCAATATAGAGTGCTGTTATTTCGGGACCGCAATTCAGGAAGTAACGCTGTCCCGTGTGAATATGCTCCGGAATTATCATAAAATTACCTTCTACTTCCCCTTCCAGCTGCTTCGCAAGCGATTCCACCCAGTCCAATCCAATACCGTAATGATGTGTGATTTTTTTCATCGGCTGTTTCTTTCCTGACTATTTACAGAAAACAAGTTAAGAAAAAATAGGATACCTTTAATTGCCTCCTATCCTATTCCATAACTTTTGCAGTAAAAGCATACCGTCTTTTTTACTTTTGGGTACTTCCCTAACGGTTAATGCTCCGTTTTCCGGTAACAGTTCGTAACTAAAGGCAAATTGCGGATTGTTTTCATCCGGATTCAGTAGTCCGAAACGCAGGTCGTTAAAGTAAAGCTTCCCCCCTTTTTCACTAATGGTGTACCAGCCTTCCGAAATGGCAATCAGCCGGTTTACTGTTGTAGTACCGGAAAGACTTCCTAAAAGCTGATGGTTTTTAGGATAGGCTTTAAAAGTAATGGGCTGGCTGTCAAAGAAAGAATAGTCCCCTATTAAATAGGCATCTGCAGTTTCCACATTGGCAGTCCATAATATGGTATTGAACGGTGACGGTTTGGTTTCCATTTGTGCATAT
Source organism: Flavobacterium sp. UBA4197 (assembly GCF_002379575.1). NCBI lineage: Bacteria > Pseudomonadati > Bacteroidota > Flavobacteriia > Flavobacteriales > Flavobacteriaceae > Flavobacterium > Flavobacterium sp. UBA4197. Next base: position 161,723 of record NZ_DFUB01000033.1, on the reverse strand, counting down.
TCAATTTTAGCATCCAATAATGCCTGCCGGAATTTATAATAGGTAATTCCTTTTAGCAGCAGCGTAATTAAAAGATAGCCGGTACTGATCTTTAGTCCTAAAATATTCCATTGGGTACGCTTGTAATCGGTTCGCTCTTTCCGCATTGCGGCAATCAGGCAGATGATAAACGGAACGGTATATAACGGATCAATGACAAAAATTGATTTAAAGGCAAATTTATACGTCGACGGCCATAGCAGCTGCGTTCCCCAGGTGGTGAAGGCATCCAGTAAAGCATGGGTGAACAAGGCCCAAAAGACCAGGCCGGCTCCGTTCATTACGGAAACTTTACTGTCTTTTTCTCTTTTGGATATCAGCCAGCCTAATAAGGGCGACAGCAATAAAAAGAAGAGTATCGAATGACTGAATCCGCGGTGTATGGCTACCGCTGTGACCGGATCGAACAGTTTGCCGACCAGGACATCCAGATCGGGAATTGTTCCGGCAATAGCGCCATACAGCATGGCTCTGTTTCCGATTTTTCTTCCCAGAATCTTTTCGCCAACGGCTGCTCCCAATACTATCTGTGTGAGTGAATCCATAGGGTAAAGATACTGTTAATGGATTTTCTTTACAAACGGAAGCGGGTTATAACGCGTAAAATCTGATTCTTTTTTAATAACTTTATAATCCTTTCTAAATCATATCATCATGCGAAAAACAACAATAATCACCTTTATATCCTTGTTACTGATAGGTTTTACGTCCTGTACTAAAATGGAAAAATCAGCAGCCGGTACTGTTGCATTGGATTATTTTGAAGATACCGGCAGCGGTATAAAAAACGGCGGTGTACAGGTTATTCCGATAACAACACCTAAAGGGACGTTTAATATCTGGACAAAACGGATCGGAAATAATCCGAAGATTAAAGTACTATTGTTAAATGGCGGTCCGGGAGCGACCCATGAATATTTTGAGTGTTTTGAGAGTTTCCTCCCAAAAGAAGGAATTGAGTTTATTTATTACGATCAGTTAGGCTGCAGAAATTCCAGCGCTACCCAGGATACAACGCTTTGGGATCTTCCCCGTTATGTAGAGGAAGTCGAACAGGTTCGGCAGGCATTACAGCTCAATAAGGATAATTTTTATGTGCTGGGACATTCCTGGGGCGGAATTCTGGCCATGGAATATGCGTTAAAATACCAGAACAATCTGAAAGGGCTTATTATTTCCAATATGATGTCGAGTGCTCCGGAATATGATCTCTATGCCAAAAATGTACTGGCTAAAGAGATGGATCCGAAAGTATTGCAGGAAATCCGCAATATTGAAGCCAAAGGAGATTTTAATAATCCGCGTTATATGGAGCTGCTGCTGCCTAATTTCTATACGAAACACGTTTGCAGATTACCGGTAAATGACTGGCCGGAACCAATGAACCGTTCTTTCTCCAAAATAAATCAGTCGTTATATGTAACGATGCAGGGACCCAGCGAGTTTGGAATATCCGGAAAACTGGCAAAATGGGATCGTAAAAAGGATTTGAAAAACATCAGCGTTCCGACTTTGGTTATCGGCGCTCAATATGATACGATGGATCCGAAACACATGGAAGAAATGTCGAAATTATTGCCCAAAGGCAGTTATCTGTTTTGTTCCAACGGGGCACACATGAGTATGTATGATGACCAGAATACTTATTTTAAAGGTTTGGTGGATTTTTTGAAAAAGGGGTGAGTAATTGGTAAAAGGCAATAAGCAAAGGGCAAAGGACAATTGGCAAAGGGCAATGTCGTGCTGATAAATAAAAAGCCTTTCATAGTCATGAAAGGCTTTTTATTATAATCACTGTCTTATATTTATTAGCTTACTTTTTCGCCATCTACATAATCCTGTAAATAACTGAATCGTTCGGTTAGTTTCCCGTTTTCGGTAATTTTAGCGCGGTGCAAGATTCCGTCTTTGTCATTATTATAGAAAGCCGGGATAACGTGTTCCAAAAACATTTCACCAAATCCTTCACTGGCATCTTTTGGCAATTCACAAGGTAAATTATCAACCGCCATTACTACAATAGCACCCGGATGTGTGATCTCTACTTCTTTGTCTTCACTCGGGTAATAACCGTATAAAGGTTCTGCAATCGTGGATGCTCTTAAGGTACAGGCAATAGGCCCTTCCACATCACAGGAAATATCGGCCACGATTTTAATTCTGTTGTCCGGTGCATTCAGCATTTCCCGTGACAAAATTACCGGTGCGCCGTTTCCATAAAAATGTCCGGCCATAAAAATGTCCGATACTTTTGTGAAGCGTTCAAAATCGGATACATAATCCTGAGGGTTGTGGTAAAAATCCTGGTTGTCTAATTGCTGACCGTCTTTGCGTTTGTTATAATCCAAAACGTCAATTTGTGTATAAACCGGTTCCGAGTAATTCTTTGTTAAATAGTCCTCAATGGAAACCTGTTTTATTTTCATACCGTCCAGAATTTCCTTGGCTCCCATTCCTACTTTTCCGTGACCGGTCAGGACAATCTTAATAGGCGGTAAAAAAGGTCTTCTTAAACGTTCAATCAAAGCGGCCTTATCTGCCAGGGTTTCTGCTTTGGGTAAGTTGAATAGTTCGTATTTGATTCCGAATGCTCTAAAACCATTGTAAGCTCCCACAATTCCGGCATATCTTCCGAAACCGATCAGGCGGTGGTTGGTTTCGTTTACAATTGTTTCATGATCGATCAAACGGATATTTTTTTCAAGACAAGCCACTAATAATTTTCGGTTATACGGCTGCTTTTTAATGGTGTGCGAAAAGAAAAAATATTTTTTATCCGGAATCAAAGCATCAACAGGTACTTCCTTTACACCTATTAATACATCACAATCATTCATATTTTCCGTTACTTCGAAGCCTAATGCTGCATATTGGGCATCGGTAAAGATTCTGATATCGGATGATTCTACTTTAATTTCTGTCTGCGGATAAAGTTCTTTTAATTTCAGTAATTCTGCAGGAGAAAAAACAACGCGTCTGTCGGGCGGGTTTTTTCGTTCCTTGATAAGTCCAATTTTCATTTTTATCGTAAGTAGCTTTTGAAAAATTAACATTTAAACAGGTCAAAAACTGTTAATAATGTAACTTCTCAGGGATTGTTTAGTTTGTTTTTAATAAATAGTTCCCAAATGTAACATTTAAAGAATAGTGTTGCAATTATTTTTAATTGAAAATTTAATGATTTATATTTGCGGTCTGGTTTTTGCTATATTCATTATAGTATTTTCCTACTACTTGGGGTCGACTGGTTTTGACAGCGAGTGGAATTGGACAGTAAGCACGTCGAGCGCCGGGACACAGCTCGTAAATATCATGTTTCAAACTTATAAACGGCGAAAATAATTACGCTTTAGCTGCTTAATCCGAATTATAGTACGATTTGCCTAGTTCTCGTTAGACGAGAAAGCTGGATTCCTCTAAAAAGCCTTGGTTTATGGCGTTTTGTTCAGGGGAACCGTAAAAGTAAACCTAGGAACGGTAATGCTTTAAATCCGTTCTGACATTCATAAAGCTAAGCAAAAAGTGGCGGTTTCCGGCCTTGCTTTTTGTCGAAAATTTAATCGGAAACTAAACGTGTAGAAAGCTCTTCGATTGCTTGTTTGGACGAGAGTTCGATTCTCTCCGACTCCACAAAGCCTTGTAAATCAATAATTTACAAGGTTTTTTTTCTTTATAACCCCCTATCAATATAGGCTTTACAGGGGTTCGACATCAAAATTTCTTTTAGACTTTCAAATATCTAATTTACAATATATTAGCAAATTACAAATAGTTTTTTTCATGACGAGTGAAAGGGAATCGAACACCTTGCATGTATTAATCATAAATTGAAACTAATTTCATAGGCTAAGTTTAAACCTATTAAATCCCTTTTCTATATACAGGGTAGTATTAAAAAATTTATACATCATCAAATTCCTCTATAATATTTTTGGATTCGATTGGATTACCAAGACTTACTAATGTTTCAATAATAGTTGCCGGAGGGATTCTATCTTTTGTTTTATACGCTAAAAGGTATAGTAATGCTTCTGATGATAATAGTATAAACCTCTTAATATCTGTATTCCAGGTAATTTCATTAATAAATCCGTCAAAATTGGATTTAAACGAATTACTTACAATAATAAAACCTATTTTTTTATAACCTTCTTTCTGCAATTTTGGACAATAGTGATTGATATATTCTTTAATTGCTCTATCGTCTACACCTAAACTGTATCCATTTGAGTATGCTTTTGCATCTATCAGAAAAACAGTATTTTCTTCTCTGTATCTTATGATAGCATCGGGATTTCTTCTTGTACCTTGACCTAAAATTTCTACTTCAAAATCTAGCTGTTTAAATATTTCGGCAACCAATTTTTCATACGCAAACCCTTTAGCAGATGAAGACTTCTCATTATCATTTCCTAATTCGATTAATTTAGAAACTTTAGGGATTAGATAATCTGATAACTCAAATGAAGCATTGACAGCAATGATTTTTTCTTCTTCCTCAACAACAATAGGTTTATTCTTTTTAATTGTAGTAGTGTTAGTTGTTTTATTAGGATTGCCCTTAAAATTCCAAAATGCGTGTTCTGCATCCCAGTTATTGATTTCCTTACTTGTGTATTCTTTTAAAACAACTTTTATCTGTTCGTTTAAATCATAAAAAAAACGATACGTCTGTACTTGATTTTCTTTTTCTTGCCAAAACTCCAATTCTTTGTATGCATTTATCAGAGAAGTATATAAAATTGGCCAAGCTCTATTATCCTGTATCTGCCAAAAATAAGACAGAAAATAACCAACAGAACCAGGATTAGGAGCTTTTCTTTTATCTTTAACTTTTGATGATATGCCAAGACTATATTTTTCTAACGCCTCTATCTTTGAAAGGGCTTCTGTTAAATTGGAAGGTAGATAAAGACATTCTTTAAGCAGTTTAGATAATTTTTCTATATCAGATTCACTATTTTTAACTAACTGGTTGAAAAACATCTGACCTTTAGTCGCTGTGAAGCCCCAAAGATTATTTCTTTTATTAAAGCTATCTACATTCGTCTTAAACTCAAATACATTGATTATTCCAGTTTGAAACTGTTCAATAAATTTTTTCAGCTCTACAATTGCGTTAAGTCTTGCTTCATCTATATTGTCAAATTCATTTCCTTTGGTATCTAATACTCTTTTATTGGATGCTACATAGTTATCCCAAATAGTCTGAATCTGTTTTATTTTATCTTGTGGTATCATGGTTTATAGTGTTTAGCCCAATATCATTTGTTCTATTTCGGCTTTTGCATCGTTAAGGATGGCTTCGGCTTCTTGTTGCAAAACTTTGGCCTGATTTTGTATGCCTTTTATATGATTGGCAATTTCGTTTTGCTTTTCTATTGGCGGGACAGGAATTCTAAGGTTCTTCAATAGGTCAATACCTATACCCGATTGATTATTCCAGTTTGTACATAGAGAATAAAATATTTTCTCTTTTTGAAATAAATTCAATATTGAATGCAAATAATCAGGGACGAGTTGCTCCAAATTAGCTTTTAAAACAGTTATATGGTTAGAATAGAATAACTCTTCATTTGTTTTCACGATAGCTGTTTTACCAACCAAATCTTGACTATTAGTATTATTGAATAATACATCATCATATTTCAGTTTGTCTCCACGAAAATGAAAAGGTAAATAGACATTTTTTGTAAATATTAAATTCCCTTTTTCATCAATATTTGTGGGCCTAATTTGAATTAAACCATTTCCATCCAAAGTTTGATCTTGTTTTCCTGCTCCAATTCCCGATTTGAAAGCTTTTACAATATCCCTTAATGGTTTAGAGAGATATTTTCCAAGTTCAAAAAGAGATAAGTCAGAATTATAGAACAAAGGATCCAATCGCCCTCCAACCATCTTACTAAATTGTGCTGTAAACATTCGAGATTTTAGGCTATTGTCCTTTTCGGGCAATGTAATACCCAACTCGCTCAATAGATAGGTGTCTATACTGTTTAATAATTGTTGTGCTTCGGCTTCTTTTTCTTGCTTTTGTGTATAGGCAGATTGAAATATTGAAGCAATATCTTTCTGAATATTAATGCCAGGCAATGGAATTTGCAAAGATTTATATTCCTCAGCATTTATATTTGGTTGCCCTGCCGTTCTTTGAATAGCTTTCACCCAATTTTTATATGCTCCTAGTTGAGTATAAGCAAAAAGATAATCCGGTAAAATTTTAGATTTATCAACAACAAATCGTATCATATAACCAGCAAAAAAGCAATCATAATTTACAGTATCTTTTTTGTGTATATATGCTTTCCCAACAGTATTACCACTACGAGCAAAAAGTATATCATCATTATCTAGAATAAACCTACTCTCAATATTTTGAGCAGTTACTCCAATTTCGTTTTTAAGTAACCCATATTCGTCAATATCTGTTATTCTAACATATCTTGGTTCAAGAAAGGATGCTCTAGTTACACCACTTTCATTTGCTCCATATTGCGGATTTTTTATTAGTAAACTTTTTAAAGAGACAATATTATACTTAAAATTATGTAATATTTTATTGTACAATACCATATCTCCATCCCATCTATCAACCAATTCAGAACGATTGATGATGAATATTTTATTGGGGTTGGTATGTGCGGGGAGGTTATACATTACAGGATATTAAATTCAGATTTTAGTAAACTCAAAATATTTCTAACTGCAATACCTTTAATACTGTTGTAGTAGGTGTCACGATTGTAAGGTATATATTGCAATTTGTCCATATCAAATGGAGGTACACTTGGGTCAGTTTCTGCTTTTAGCAAAATCATATGTTTATTTTGCCCTTCTGCAAAACCAACTTCAAATACAACGTTTGGATTGCAACCTGTTATGTCGGCTATAAAAATATCACATTCTATTATTTTATCAATCAATCTTTTATCTATCCTTTGGCTTTTGCCACTAAACCGCATTATCGGAGTAAGCTCTACTGTTGTATCGGCTTTTTTTGTTACTTCTTTACATACTTCATCAAACAATTTGTTATATTCGGTCACTTCGGCGTGGCTCCAGTAAGGCATAGCAACGAAAACATTGTAAGAACGTTTTTCGTGCATTTTTATGAAAACATCAATAATAGTTTGAGTATTCACTTCTGGAATATCAAACAATTGATTAGTCAATATCCAAGTGCGGAATTTTTTGAAAACTTCTGGTTTTTCTTTTACTTTAATATAAATAAAAGCTAATAAAAGATTTACATTTTTGTTGGCAGATAGTTTGGGTTCATCTGCATAAATAGCGTCTATTTGTTGTATACTCTTTTGAATTGTATTTGCTTTTTCATCTACTAAAAGATTGCTGCATTGTAAACAAAAAGTTTTTAGGGATTTATCAATTAAACTATTTATACTTAGAAATTGATAATCTTTTACATAACTATAAAGTTGTTTTGTTTGTAGTGCATTTTTTCCTAACAATTCAATTAGTTGAGCATCCGAAAATAAATTTCCTTCTAAAATAGATTTTAAATTTTGCTCGGATGTAAGTCTTTCCGATTTTGAATTAATTAAATGAAAATATGCCGTCTCTAATCGTAAGGACTCATCATTTTTTTGCTGTAATAAAATATTAAATGGCACATAATAATCTAATACAGTACCATTTAAGATCTGCTTATCTTCCTCTTTTGCACTGGCAAGTAATATATCTATAGCACTTAAACGATGACTACCATCTATACGGCTCAAATATTTTTTATCAGTTGTTTTAAATTCAAGAGCTATTCGACGAAGCAAGGGACTGTCGAATTTATCCGAAATCTTATAATCTTTAAAATCTTTATTAATAACAGTAAGATCAATATCTTCTTCAACTAATCCTTTTGTGCCGCTAAGAATTTTTGTAATAGCATTTCCGTCATTGAAATTGAGACACAAGGTTACTTCCGAAAAAAATCTAAACTCGCTATTTTTTAAAAACTCCAAGATAGCTTTGCTTCTTTCAACATCAACCGGACGCTGATAAGTGTCTTCTATTTTGGATAGTTTTGCTAAATCTGATATTTTGGCAAACCCTCTGAACGATAATGCTCCTCCAAATATATTTTCTATTACACCTCTCAATATCATATTTCGTTGTTTTCAATTGCGTTAATAAATTTTTCTAACTCTGTTGCAATAGTGTCCAGCTCATTTACATTGGTTTTTTTACCTGTAGCATCGTAGCCAATATCTTCGGCTATTGCCATAAAGATGGGATAGTCGGGCAATTGTCTTTCATTTTCTTGCTGATATTGCAGTTGTAGGCTTTCTTTTAATTCCTGTAACTGGTCAGCAAATCGGCTATTAATTTCGGTTTTGTCTTCCTGCATTAATTCCGTAATTTCCTTTTTATCTTTTTCAGGGTAGTCGGTTTTGTATTGCTTTTCCAGTTCTTTTATAGCTTGTTTTTTCTCTTTATCCCAAGTTTCAACTAATGTTTTATATTGATTAGTATCTAAAAGATTAAAACGTGTTTTTTGTTTGATGCTTCTAATTTGTTCTGTTTGATTTTCGTTATATTTTCTTAAAAACAATACCGAGCTTTTTACCCCTGCACCGTTAGCCGCAAATGCCGTTTGTGGCAGAGAAACTACCGCTATAATGCGGAAGATTTCTTCTATATGGGTACGCACATATTGTAAACTGCTATTGGTTAGTATGCCGTCTGGTATCACAATGGCTAAATAACCATTTGGTTTTAAAAAGCGGTAACATTGTTCTATAAACAATACTTCGGTACTTTGATTTTCTCGGTACGTTTCGGGTTTAGCAACTACAGCTAACCAGTCTTCTTCTTTTTTACCGAGTTGAAAGGTTTTGAGATAAGCTTTTTCTGTTTGTCTTACAATACTACCAAAAGGCGGATTGGTAATGATGAAATCAAACCTGTTGTATTGAAATCCTTTGTTTTCGGTATTTCTTTCGATGGCTTCGGGTGTGAGCAATCCGTCAGATGTGATGACGTTGGTATGTCCATCGTCATGAATAATCATATTCATTTTAGCAGCACGAGAAATCTGCTCATTTATTTCTATTCCATAGAGGTTTTTCTCAGCAAAGTCGTGCCAAAATTTGCGGTGTTTTTGACTTTGCCTTACATCATTTTTATGATTAGGATATAACTCATCGGCTTGCTTACGTACCTTGTTGAGGGCATACAGCAAAAAGCCGCCACTACCGCAAGAAGTATCTAACACTAAAGAATTATTGGTAATGGGTAACACTTTCACTGTAAACTCTACTATAGGTCGAGGGGTAAAATACTGTCCAAAATTTCCTCTGAAAAATGTACCCATAAAGGTTTCAAAAGCTCGTCCTTTTGCATCTAAGTCTGTTTCACCAATATTTACATCTTGTAAATAGCCTACTACGGTTCTTATTTTTTCGGCACTTAGGCGTATGTTATCTCTAAAAACTTCTCTATCTTTTTTCCTTCCTTCTTCATACAAACTTTCAACACGCTCCTTTAGTTGCTGGTTTTCTATTCTTCTTTTTTCGGCTTCTATTTGTGAAGGGCTTAAATTGGTATAACTAGGTACGGCTTCTGTATCTACGGTTATGATTTGAAAATCGTAAGGTTGTCCTGGTTTTCTATCCTTTTTCTCATCCCATATTTTACAAAAAATAAGTTTGTCCAATTCATCAAATGCTTCTGAGGGATTGAGTTGCCCGCCACCCCAAAGTGCATCGTGAGCTTGTTTAAATCTTCGCGTTAAATCGTCCTCACCAATTTCTATCAAATCAAAATAATCTTGTTTACCTTCTATTTGTTTCAAACTCTCGGCATCGTACACAAATTTATAATGAGCTAGTTTTTTAACTCCATATTGAGGTATATCAGGCTGGGTAATGCGGGTATTTTTAGATTTATCTACTTCAAAATATTCATTATTGTCGCCATTAGTTACCCACACATACTTTACCTCGTTAGGCATTGCATAGGCATAACTATACGCTTGTTCTACAGCCTGTAAAAATTCTTGCTGACTTACATTCGGTTTTTTACATTCTACCAAAATATGTGGTTGTTCACAAGCGTCATCATTATATACGACGATATCTGCCTCTTTGATACCCGATCCCATAGTTACAGATACATATTGTTTTATACGTTCTGGTTTGTATTTGTACTGCAATACTAATTTTAAAAAAGCTTCTGCCTGAACTTTTTCTTCTGGATTGTTATAGTTTCTATTTTTATTTTGATGAATATAGGTTATCGTTTTTTGATCTTCTGATATTTTAATCAGTTTTTTACCTATTCCTTGTTGTATAAGGCTCATAATTATTTTGTTGAATTTAATAATTCCCGTACATCAATTTTCAATAATTCAGCAATCTCTGCCAAAGTTTCTACCGAAGGCTGTATTTCATTTGTACACCAACGAGAAACAGTACTTTCACTCTTTCCCAATTCCTTAGCCAGCCATTTACTAGTTTTAGATTGTTCTACCAATACAATTTTTAGCCGATTGATTTTCATTTAATGTTATTTAATATGCATATTATGCTAATGTATAAAAAAATAAAGGATTGTCCTATTCTATTTCTTTAATAAAAAGAAAGTAAAATGGACTGCTAAAAAGTCAGGTATTATTTAATAAGACTTTGATGGAAACTATTTTTAATCCTTAGTTCTGTAATTTATCATTTACAATATGATACTCCCCTTTTCGATAACACAAATTATCATCAAACAACAACCGAATTAACTCCCTCTTTTGTAATAAAGTAGCTTTTTCGTAAATCTTGTTTATATCAGTAAGCATGTCTAAATTCCGGTCAAGAATACCACCAGTAGTTTCCAGTAAAATGTATTCTTTTTCCATTTTGGCTTTCAGTTCTGAAATTTGGCTGCCATACTCCAATCGCCATTTCTCATATACATCCTTGCTGATTTCTCCCAATATCCACTTCTCCTCTACCGCTGATAATTTCAGTTCCGCTTCCTTTAATTTACTTTGATGATCAATAAGGCTTAGTCTGTTTTTTCTGATTCTCTTATTTAAGGATAACCGGCATTCCTTTACGATTGCATCTTTTATGGATTCCGGTAAAGGATCGGAATCAATTGGACAACTATAAATCTTTCCTTTTAATTAAGTCAATTTTGTATTTAAACGTACTATATAAGAAACTTTACTAAAAATACTGCAACTACTGCAAAAACAGCCTGTTAAATCATTGCCCAAAACTTTATACAAATAACTTTGACAAAATAACAGTTAAAATTTACTATTATGTCAAAAAAATCAAACAACGAGGCTGATCAACCAAATGCAAACTTAGGTACTTCTGGCTTTAACAAGGCTTATTTGGCTATGCTAAAAAATCGCAAAGCGCAAAAAGTACGAAATAAAAAAAAGTAACCCTAAAGAATAAGTAGTAACGTAATCTATTCTCTTAACGGTCATTAAAAAAAGAACCGCTTCGTATTAAGTTACGAAGCGGTTTTTATGTTATTATTGCAAGCCCGCTATTTTGTTTTTTCAAGTTCAAGTACCGTTGCAGAACCATCAATATTTTTATAATCAAGTTTTACAAAACCAAATTCCTCATTAAAATACGAAACAAGTTCGCTACTCCCAATCCGGCTTTTTGCAATAGATTTAATTACAAAGCAATCTAACTTACCTACTCTTGTTTCTATCTCCCTTTTATCTGTAATTTCATACTCATAGGTATTTTCAATGTCGCCTTTCCATTCAAGCCATCTTTTGTCAGACCACACATCTCTTATTTTTTAATTTCCAGTTCTACTTAGTCCCAACTACATAAGGAGCTTTGATGTAAGGAAAAGGATTGGTTTCTAAAATACGGAAGAAACTATTGCGCGGCGGATGTATCCAGCAGTTCATATCGTTTTCAATTGCACCGGTAATTTCTCTTGAAAATGGTTTGCCTCCATAGGTTACATATTCGTAACGAATAGCCGTTTGATTATAATCAGGATCACTATCCTTAAAAGGATTGCCCGGTACCGCTTGTAAAATAATATTTTTAACTGTTTCGTTATCATGCTTATCAGCCGGCACAAATTTCCAGTCAAATATTTTGTAATCTCCTTTTTGTACAGCAGCTCCTTTGCCAATTAAATAACGCTTTCCTTCTTTTTCATAACAATACGTGTAGGTCAGTCTTGTTCCATTTGTATATATCTTATTATCTACATTATATTTATTCTCATCAACATTAGTACCGTCAAATTTCTCAACCGACATACCATCATAAACGTTGATATAATTTTCAATTTTATTTTGTGCCTTACTAACAAAACCATTTAAAGCCAAAAACATTAAAAGGGTAATTCTATATTTTTTTATAAACATGGGAAGATTAGCTTTTTCTGTGATTAATACACCTACTCCTATGGCAAGTGCATTATAAAATAAATATAAAATCCTTAAACAATCTAACCCAATAAAAAATATACAGGTAACCAAAACGCTTCATAAAAACATTATGAAGCGTTTTTAATAATAGCTAAACAAGTCACTTGCTCATCGCAGCTTCGTTCTCTGGCATAAATTTTACCTTCTGTTTCATTAAGCTTTACCTTCAATGTAAAATTTTTATGATTTTTTTTGTAAGCATTTGGTTATATAAATAATAATTCTATTTTTGTGAGGTTCATCGTTTTAACCTGATGACGTTTAAAAACCATCTAATTAACCATCTGACTTAAATCCAAAAATTATGAATTATTTTTACATCGGAGGAGGTGCCGTCGCACTCTTCATTATTTATTCGCTATTTTCTGCAAAAAAGAACATGAAGAAAGCACCGGAAAAACTGATTGAAGCAAAGGAAAAATTTGATGCGGGCGAAATCAATGCTGCCTTAAGGACTTTGGGAGAAGCATTTGTAATTCCTTTTAACGATCAGGTAAATGCCGAGCAAAAAGCCCACCTTATCGCGGTGCTGGATTTGTTGAAAAAGATATTTGCTGAAATGAATATTTCTGGCAATAAGCTTATCGATCCGCTTTATGACAAGCTTAGCAATTCAACTCTTGTTAGTGTACCGCTTAACGAAGGGAACTACAAGCCGCTACAGAATTTCTTTGATGAAACCGACTCTGATCAAAAACTGGTTAACTACCTGAAGAATTCTGTTTTTAACGGAGAGATCGGCGTGGCTGATTCTGCTTCTTCAGACAATTCGTCATTTCCTGAAACCAGCAGCAGAACAACACCTTATATCAATAATGCCGGAAAGCTTATTATGAAAGGCAAATACCAGGATGCCATCGATGTGTATAAGAATGCACTTAACGAGCAATGGGATGATACCGACAAAGCGTTCCTGCATGATCAGCTGGCTTCATGCTACCTTATGAATAAAGACCTGACCAATGCTGACGCCAATTACAAAGAAAGCATCGCTATTAAATCCTATTTCCTTAACAACTGGAACTACGGTGACTTCCTGGTTTACCACAAGCGTAAAGCAGATGCTGAAGTACAGCTTCCAAAGGTTGAAGCACTGGTAGCTTCCCCATCGGACAGAAAAGAATACAACAAGCTGCAGAAAAATTTCGAAGCGTTAAAGTAATCGTTTTTACAGAAAATTAAAAAGCCCGTAAGGTGGTTACCTGCCGGGCTTTTTACATTTATTATCTCCTGTTCTATCATTAGCCAAAACCTTATCCTCCCCGGGCGATTATCAGGCAGCGCTATGGAGAAAAAAATTGTATGTTTATAACCTTAGTACCTAAATCAAAAAACATGGAACATATTGATCACGACGAACTGAAAGCGGTAATCAGCAATGATGCTTTTGACAAATACACCAGCGAACAACTATTCAGCGATACAAAATACTATTTTGAGTCGATGAAATCGGCACCTTTCTTTGGGGAAGAAACCCTCGGGATATATGTCGACATCTATAAAAAACTTGGCGAAAAAGGCTATAGTCCTGCGCTGTACGAACTGGGATTGCTGTATTACAATGGCGAATTCTGGCTGCCTTCGGATTATGCATTATCCCTGGACTACCACCAAAAAGCCGCCGCATCGGGCAACGCCGATGCTATGTTTGAACTGTATGTATATTACGCCACCGGCATCGGGACCGAAATAGATTCAGAAACAGCTACAGACTGGAACCTGAAAGCGGCCAATGCTGGCAGCGACAGGGCATGCTACAATATGGGTACTTTTTATGCCACCGGAAACAATATGCCGCAGGATATGGAAAAAGCGGTAAACTGGTATGATAAAGCTTCGCAGCTTGGAAATGTACGGGCTACAGAAACCCTTGGCCTGATGTATCGCTATGGTGAGGGTGTGCCGCAGGACGAAGCGAAAGCCGATACCTACGAAAAACTGGAAAACGAACAACGTGAGGCGTTTTTACGCCGTATGGACGAAATGTAATTTTTTAAAATCGAATATACATTTACTCCCGCCGAACTTTCATTAAGAAACTGTAGGACAGGTTCTTTTTATACCTTAGCAATATAAATAATTACAAAATGGCAACACTATACACGATCACAATAAAGAGCATAAAAGATACCAAAGTAATAGCCGAAGTTCGCGTAGACCACCCCGATGCGGGGAGCGATATCGGTTCCAAAGACTTTGCTTTGCAAATACTGCTTGAAACAGGGGACATTGAAAGACCTTATTTCAATAAACTTCCGATTCCTAAAGAGGAATGGAAAAAACTGGTGACGGAACATCCGCGAAAGGAGGAATATGATTTAATGCATCAGTATAATAACGGTGTGAAGCTTGAAATCACCCCTGAAGAAGGAAAAAAAAGAAATGACCGTGACTATTGGCAAAAACACAACGAGGAACTTGCGTTGCAATATGGCAGGAAAGTTTCAAGCAGCGGAATGTCGGATGGACAGTATTATGTTCACTTTGATAATGAACCCTTGAAAGTAATCGATGCTGCCAACAAAGTAATCCTATCAAAACCTGTCAAGAGGAAGCTTGAAAAGAACCTGTACACTCTGGAGTTTGAAGTTGCCGATGTGGAATACCTGCACCACCTTCGGGAAAAGATGATCTATGAGTCGGCAGCATGGAACCTTTCCTCATATTATAAGCCTGAAATAAACGTTGCACAAGGCGAAGCGGTATTACTACACTATAAAGATGCTAAAAGCGATAAGTTCTGGCAGGTTGTACAGGATGGTGCCTCATTAAATATTACCTACGGAAAAACAGGAACTGCCGGACAGAAAAATATAAAAGAATTGGATTCCGTACAAAAAGCCGAAAAAGAGCGCGACAAACTGATAAACGAAAAACTGGGTAAAGGATATACAAGAACAAACTAATTCAAAATTTACAATTATGAGCTTATTTAATTTTTTCAAAAAAAATAAACCAACCGACCAGGCAGCAGAAAAAATTACTACCGGAAATCCTCCAGCTGTTATATCGCGTGAGCAAATGCATAATGAGTTAACATCAGCGATAGACGACCGGAATTTTAATGAAATAAAGGAACTGATGAATGCCGTTACTAAGGATAATGCACCCTCAATTTATCTGGCGCTTAATTTTGAAGATTCATGGTTTCCCGAAAAGGGCTATGACAGGATAGTAGACATTATGGCAAATAACGGATTGGTAGACCTTAATGAAACGAAAGACGGCAAGACACCACTTACCGTAATTGCAGAAGCCTGCCATAACGCTACAGCTATCTATGCACGAATCGTTGAATCGCTGCTTAATGGTGGTGCGGATCCTAATAAAACAGACAGCCTGGGATGGAGCGCACTTGCGTATACAATAAACAAACACGGGGTATCCCCCACTATTATCCAAAAGCTCATTGATGCCGGATCTGACCTGAACCTTGTTGTTGAGAGTGAGGATTTTATAGGTCTGAACAAAAGAAGTATACTGGGAATGGCCTATTACAACAATAAAGACTTCTTTGCCCAACTGAAAGAGAAAGGAGCCACAATGACCGACGCAGAAGTTGAAGAGCTTCAGGAAAGAGGTTATTCATTGGAACCGTAAAACTACAATATGCCGCAAGCCATTGTTATAGCCGACATTGATAAAATAAGTAATAAAAAACATTACTGCCATGAAGCAGTATTGCCAGCGTGTGGCCGTAATTGCCAGGGCCGTAAAAAAGCCGAGGAACGCCTGAAATAATGAAAAACCTTAAAATCAAGTGGCTATATCTGTTTTACTGCAGCCTTTTCGGTGCGGGCAGCCTGCTTCATGCTCAGAATTATAAACACATCGACTCGCTACAATACGTAGCCGATACCTACAGCAGAGCCGGACAGAACTACAAGGCCGCCGTGGCCCAAATTGATGTGGATGTCGCCTTTATGATCGCCAACAGGCCGCTTCGGGACAGGTCGGCATACCGCACCGCACAAGCCTATGTAAGATCCCGGCAATATGACGAGGCCTTTTATCATATCACCAGAGCATTTGAAGGAATGTGCCAGTCTAACGATTCCATTGGCATTGCATATTGCTATAGCATAATGGGGCAGCTCTTCGGATTTAAAAAAGATTACACCAAAGCTGCCGATTACCACCATAAAGCGCTGAATATTCTCAGAAGAAACGCGCCTCAAAAAGAAAACACTGCTACGGCCAAGGTACTTTATGCCGATTTTTTTATCCGTCAAAAGAAATATGCCGCAGCATTAAAACCACTATCCGAAGCCCTTGCCGTAACATCCGGCAAAGGCTTTTATAACACAAAGGCCTACATAAAGGACAAGCTAGGTTTTTACCATGCCATGCTTGGCAATCCCCGGCAAGCAGAGCGGTATTACCGCGAGGCACTGGCCCATGAAAAAACAAATCGGTATGTGGACATCCGGATGAGTATTTTAAAACATTTGGGGGAACTTTACCTTTCCAGTAACGACATTCCAAAAGCGAAGTCCTTTTTGGAACAATGCATTGCCCTAAAGCCATTAAACGAGGAAAGCGAAGATTATGTTCTGGCTAACCGGCTGCTGGCAGAATTATATGGAAAAGAGGGCAACTATGAACAGGCATATACTTATAGAATAGAAGCCGTACAAGCCAAAATGGGACTAATGAACGAGGCAATGCTCACCAATACCGAAGCCCGTTCGGTAAAATTCGATACCGAACAGCTGGCACTGCAAAACAGCCTCCTCCAGGCTACCGCCGAAATACAAAAAGTCGGGGCACAACAGGCGAACGTAAAGAAAAACGTATTCCTGCTCGGTTTTATATTTACCATTATCGTGTTGGTCACTCTTCTGGTATTCCTCCATTTTTACTTCAGACAGAAAAGAGCCATCACAGCCAACAGAAACAACGAACTGAAGCAGCAATTACTGCTTACGCAAATGAATCCGCACTTTATCTTCAACTCCGTAGATACCATACAAAACCTTATTTACGAAGATAAAAATGACGAAGCTGTCGATTACCTTTCGAAACTCTCACAGCTTACCCTCCAGATACTGGAGAACTCTTCGCTGCAATACACCAGTCTCAGAGAAGAATTCAACATGACGGTCAATTACCTCGCTATACAGCAACTGCTCTATAATAATTTCGATTATGAAATCGTCGCAGAAGATGGGATTGACACCGAAACAACCTTTATTCCACCGATGCTCACCCAGCCATTTATCGAAAACGCTGTAAAGCACGGAATCGCAGGAAAAAAATCAGATGGCTGGATACAGGTCCGATTCTACAAAAAGCGCAACAAACTTTACTTTGAGGTAACAGATAACGGAAAAGGGCTTACCGGAAAAACACGAGAAGGACATCGGTCTATGGCTACAAAAATTACATCCGAAAGGCTCAATGCCATGCAGGGAACCATTGAAATAGCCAACATAGTCGATAACGGCATTGTAAAAGGCACTGTAAGCCGTTTCCCGATTCCGTACAAAATAAAAAACAACCTTGCATGAAGCAATTCTGTATCTTATACTTCGTTACCTGTTTCCTGTTGCTTTTGCCGCAGGCAGTGATTGCGCAGCATAATCACGGGAAAACTTCGCCTGAAGTGCAGATCGACATCCTGAATCGTTTGGGTACAACCTACCATGAAAAAGGAAATTTTGAAAAGGCCGAATCGCTGTTCCAGAAAGCCATAGCCCTTTGCCGGATGCACAGGCTCGACAAAAAACTAGGTCAGAGCCTGTACAACCTTTCGGCACTGTATACCGAAACCGCCAATTATGAAACCGCGATAAAACTTGGCGAAGAATGTGTGGAAGTACTCCAAAAACAGGACGATAAGGAAACCATTGCCAAAGGCCTGATGAACCTTGAAACATGCTGGCGGAAGCGTGGAATAGTAATCAACGTCATGATCTATGCAGACAGTGCCGTGAAGGCTTTAAGGCCTTTAAAAAAAGATACACTCTTGGAACTGGCCCTTTGGCGACAAGGAGAAGTATACCGGAAAATAAATACCGCGCTGGCTATACCCATGCTCAAAGAGGCGCTGGTTCTGGCGCAAAGAATACTGGAGCGGCACAACCTGGATAACATTTACAATTCGCTGGGGCAATGCTATATCGAGCCTTATACCACAGTATATGACGCTGCTATTGCTGAACGTTATTTCCAGATGGCGTTGCAGGCTGCGCTAAAGTATGACAAAAAGGAAGTGAACGATAGCCGCATACAGTATGGCAAAATGTGCATCGTCAACAAAAAGTACAAAGAAGCAGAACATCAGTTAAAGCTAGTGTACCACGATGCCGCTGCCACCAATAACAACGATCAGCTGTCGGTTGCCGCCTTTTGCCTTAGTGAGATGTACTTTGCCAGGAACAATTTTCAAACGGCTTACCGTTACCTGAAGGAACACGAAGCGCTCGAAGAACAGTACAATACCGCGCAGAAAAAAAGCACGGCAGATATGATGGCCTTTAACTTTAAAACCGGAAGGGTAGAAACGCAAAACAAGCTCCTTAAACAACAGCGCGAACTACAACGGGTAAAACAGGAACAGGTGAGTTTCCGCAATAACGTAAAAATAGGCGTTTCGGTAGCTGTAGCCCTTTTTCTGGTTACAGTTACACTGGTACTGTACCGATTCAACAAAAAGAAAAACCTGCTGCTATCCAAAAAGAGCGCCACGCTACGCCAGCAATTGCTCCTCACGCAAATGAGTCCCCATTTTATAACATCATCCATCGAAAGCATACAAAACCTCATCAGGGAAGACAAGCCGGAGGTTGCTGCTACCTATCTTTCCAAATTCACCCGTCTGACCCGCCAGATACTGGAAAGCAGTACAAGCGACTATATTTCGCTGGATGAAGAGATCGCCATGATAACCAACTACCTCACGGTTCAGCAGCTACTCCATCCAGGTGGCTTTAGCTTTACCGTTGACAACGATGGCATCGATACCGAAGCCATTTACATCCCTCCTATGCTCACACAGCCATTGCTTGCCAATGCCGTAAATAGAGTATTGACCGGTACCAGCCAACATTCTGTTACCGTACAATTGCTGCTCAAAAACAACAAGCTACTGATTGGGGTAAGCGACTCCGGCGGACCGTTAAAGCCGGGTGAACTACAACGCATTTTGGAATCGTGGACTATAAACATAACCGCCGAAAGACTTGCCGCACCTGTAACGATAAAAAATGTCATCCTCGAAGAGGGTACTACCGGTGTAAGGACACAGTTGGAAATACACTACATTACCGATGACTAACATGACGATTTTATTACAATTAACTACGAACTTTCAATAAACGCCAACGAATAATCATTTACAAATATAAGCTGCACATTAAGTGGTAATTTGCTGTCAGAATATCCAGCTATTGGGATTATAGCAACTATCCGGCAATAAAGAACCTGACTGCTGACATTCCTGAGCAGGAAATTATTGAAAGGGTAACATGCCGTTGTTTGCAAAGTATCTTTACATCAAGAGCCATAGCACACGGGATATGATTCTTTTAATAAATTAAGAAATAATGAATAAGTTTTTGTAGCAGTGTTGTAGGAATAGTTTTTATTATTACTTTAGTTCCTTTGACTTAAACAACCCCGTCTATAACCTTAAAAAACAAAGCAATATGAACACATTTAAAAAAATTTCAGCCACAGTACTGCTGGCCGTAATGGTATCACAGGCGGTAACTGCCGCGACCAGAGAAACCTCGGTGGTCATAGAAACTGTTGGCGGCTACTTCGACGTGTATCTGGTAAATAACTGCACGAAAGAGATCGAGGTGCGCGTGCGTGCGGAGGGCTCTTCCTCAACATCAAAATACAAAGCAGGCGAAAAAATAAAAGTACCTGTAAAGGCTGGATATGAAGTACATGTGGACGGTAAGTTGTACAAAAAATTTGAAGATTCAGATAGCGGAAAAGAAATTAAACTTTGTAAATAATTATGGGACTTTTTGACAAGATTAAAAGCATGGTAGGTGTCACCGGTGTGAAACTGGAATATACATGGATTGAGAATCCATGGCCGTATTTCGACCCGATGATTAAGGCCACTATAAATGTGAAAGCCGGTAAAGATGCCGTGACCATCCTGGGCACGAAAGGTACTTTTTATGCCAAGCGTACCGTAAACAATGTAGAAGAGAAGATCGTATTGGGAACTGACATCAGCAACGTTGAAAAATGTGGCCGTACAGAACGCAACGGTGAGTTCGTAAAAGAATTTCCATGTGCGCTGCAAGGCGATGGCGAGGTTTCTTTCGGCTTTTTCATCATGGATATGGACGTTCCTGCCGCATTGGCCGAATGGGGTGGCGAAACGCCTGCCAGTGCGAAAGCAAATGGTATCACCTTTTTCCTTGAAGGAGAAGTGGATGTGAAGGAAACATTAGACTTGTTCGACCCTACCCTTACACAGGAAATAGAAGTATACCACAATGAACGCAGACAGGAACCGGAATACGAAGAGGAAAACAACCCGAGCATTTATAATGACAGCATAGCATTAGAAGGCGAAGATGACGAAATCAGCTTTACGCCAGAGCAACGGAAACTGATCCTTTCGGATGACCACGAGGTGGAGTTTGAGCTGGAAGGTATGGAGGTGCTTGCCCTATACAGTCTGGGTCAAATGCATAAAAAAGTAGTGCGTATGACGGATGACATTTTTGGCCAGACAAAAGTGGGTGTATTCACAATCAATCACATTAACGGACACAGGGATCTTGACTTCAGCAGTCCGGACAATTGGACCAACATCTCCATTGATGCTATTTCTTTTACCTTCTCCAGACCGAACGAATGGGGACATGAAGCTTCTAAGTACGAAAGCCTTTTTCACATCAAGGATATTGCCCTGCTAAAGCAAAATTAAAACTGCCAATAGAAACGCCCGTATTTAACGGGCGTTTTTTATAAAATCAAAATCAACAAAGGTTTTTCCGTTAATAACCGCTACAGGCTAAAATGTATTGCGGTGTTTCCCGGAACTTCTCTGCATTGCAATTCCGGACTTCAGGAAAACAATTCCTGTACAGCTCCAGGGGCTGTACAGGAATTGTTTTTTATTCATTATGTACACTGGAATACCTGCGATACAAGCTGGTGCTTTTCTGAATAAAACAGGTACAGCGTCCCGAACATGTTACTGTGGTCCAGCTGCGCTACAAATGCCATCTTTTGCCCGTCGGGGTCGCGTGGGGTTTCATTGCTCTGTTGCCAGTACGGCTTGCCCAATCTCAGTTTTCCTTCGGTCCTGTTTTCCTTAATTTCTACCTCCTGTAAAACACGCTCTATACCATTTTCGACTTTAGTATATATAAAATTGAACTCCATAGGAATAGCACAGTTCATACTCATAAGCATGTCGAAAATCTTATCCTGTTCAAAATCATACCACCACAAATAGCTTTGAAGCCGTATCATCATTACAACTTGTTGCAATGTATATTGTCCTGAAAGCGTAAACGTACAGTGCCATACTGATTTTCTTTGGTTACCTGTATCTCATGGCCCAGATGCTCAAACGTATATTTGCCCGCCCATTGCAATTGCATCACAACTTTTGTATCGCTTTTTTCGGGATATTGCAACACCTCTTCGTCGCTTGCCTCAGGGCAACTGAAGGTATATTCAATGGTATCCGGAAACCCATCGATTTCATTGACTTTTACAGCTATATCTTTTTGATTTTCAATATTACAGGTATATTCAAGGAATCCGGAATTCAGATCATAGAAATGGTTAAATGCATGCAGGTGTATGAGTCTTCCCTGATCGGTACTGTAATTCTCGTCTTTTTTACCACCAATATACCAGCCATTTGTACTAAAGTTAACATTCCAATCGGTTTCATCCTCTCTAAAGACAGCGGAGAAAGGTACCTTTGTGTAGGTAACGCCAAGCTTCTCATCTGTTGCCGGAAGAAGGTGTGGTGCCAGTTCCTTGTATGCCGTGAAACCCTTACGGGTCTTTTTATACCGTATTTTTTCAGTCATCTTTATTTCCTGTGCCGGTTGGTGCATGGTAATTTTTTCCAAAAAGCCAGCGGCATCATAATGGTACGTATATAGTTCCGAGTCCAGCCACTCCCCATTGCCCAGATAATACTGTATCGTCTTGGTAACCGGCATAGACGTCCCGTTAATTTCAGCATAATCATATACCAGACGCTTGTTGGGATTATAACTAAACGACCCGGATTGCAGCAGCACTCCGTCGTTACTATATTGGTCTACCTGCCTGTAACTGATCTCTTCGATCTTGTCTACCGTAGTCTGCAGGTACTCGCGTTTTACATCCGATTCGTCATATGCTTCCAGTTTCCTCAGCTTAAGCGGAGCCAGTAGCTGATATTTGCCGGCTACCAGCTGGAAATCCATACGGCTTACATCCACATTCTGGACAATAAAAGTAAACGGAATACCTTCCCATTTTTCGTTAACCACACCGCCGTCGAGCCTTACAATAGGCAGCAGCACTTTGTTAAAACCCTTTATATCGGTCATACAGCTTTTTAGACTGGGAAAACCTTCTATTTTAGATTTCTTTTTTGATGGCGATAGTATAAGTTCTTTCATCTTTTAAAATTCAGAGGAATTATTTTTTAATGCCCACCCAGTTCCTGTCCAGGTCGCTGTAAGGGTAAATTTTTATCATTTTCAGCATTTCGAGAAATCCTTTATGTCCAAAGTTTGCTACGGTAGCCAGTTCTTCTTCGAATATCTCCATACAAAGCAGCAAGTGGTGCTTGTGGTTTTCTACCTCAAATTCCGCATACATATCAAACATAATATATCTTGGCTTGCCGTCGTTTCCGGATATCTGGCATATCTCATACGGATTGAAAGTCTTTTCCTGTGCCGCAGCTGCGATTTGTGTAAAGTTTTCGCAAATGCGTCTTTCCATTATGTTGAATGGAGTTGGCGGATCCTGGTCAATGTCATTGAACGGCTGCTTTGTAAAAGCTATCAATTCATAGGTTCCGTTTTTATTGGGCACTGGACCGGTTCCGTCTGTCTGGATAAGTTCCATTGTGGTAAATCCGGTTCCTTCCAGATGATTGGGGAAATAGTGCATGTCCACAGATCCCAGTGTCATGCCTGCAATGACCCTGAAGGGAATAGTGGCATGACCGATCACTTCTGCCGAAGGTCCCAGAATATTTTCAATTGCCTGCTGTTTCAGGTTGTAATGCGCAATGTATTGTTCGTCGTTATAACTCATGTTTTATTTTTTAGCTGTAAGTCTATCGTATTTATGCTATCACCAGTTTCACACGGGTAACGCCATCATTATCATCATATTCTTCATTGTATACGCGCTTTCCGATGATCGAATCGATAGCCTCTTTGATATCATCGAGGTCACCGCCCAGTTCAAGGGTAACTTCCCTGTTAGTATAGTAACTGTCCTCGTCGATAAAATCGGACACATGCAGCAGGAATTTATCCAGTATGTCTTCCAGCGGGTATTGTGAGTCTTCTTCGCCTTCAAGCTCGTAGCTAAGGGCAAAAACGTAATGATCTTCTTCAATATCTTTGTATATGTTGCCGTCAATAAGCTCATAATTTGGATTGTCCTTATATTTATCGAGCTTTGCAAGTTGTATATTTTTCATAATCTCTGTTTGCAATATAATTTAACGTTATTCCGCATACGCAGCGAGAAACTTCGTTAGCTCTTCCGAACCGGCGAATTCCTCAAACTCGTCAAGCTTCTTTTCAAGGTCGTCCGCGTCCATCCACTCGGGGCTGAATTCATATTTTAGTACGAAGTAATTGTCTACATACACAAAATCCCCGGCACCATCGGCAAATTCCGTAAGTTCACACATCGCTTCCCATACCTTATCCTCGTCAGCATCATAATCTACGGCTCCAAAGTAGCGGTACAATACAATGACCTCATCTTTCCAGCCATATTGAAAGCGTGCATCGTCTTTCCTCCAGGCCCACCAGCCCGGCTGCCCTCCTATTTTCAGCTCGGCAATGTCTTCACCGTATTTTCTTTGAAATACCTCAGCCAGTGCTTCGCGTGCAATCTGTTTTTCGGATTGTATCCCTTCATAATACGGGTTTGGCAATTGTACCGATACCTTTCGCCTGTGCTTTTTATCCGCTGCGTCGGTTATTTCCAGTTCAAAGAAGTAATCAAATTTTTCGTTTTCGCCGTGGCTGAAGGTACCCAGATCCTTTACCTGGTCGAGTAGATTGGCAGAAAGGTTAACCGTAATCTCATGGGCTTTGTCCATGGGGTTTACTGCTACCGTCAATTTTTCTTTTTGCCATTCCTGCATCAATTGCGCGGTGACGTCACACTTTTTAAGTGCTATGCCGGTCAGGATCATTATTACAAAATGTCCCGTACCATCAAGGAAATCCCAACTATCGCCCCCGGTATATTGCGGGGAAACGCTGATAACGAAATCATCCTGTTGCGGCGCTTTATCCAGCATTTCAGGCAGGTCAAACTGCGGTTCATTCCACTCCGGCCATGCTTCTCTTTTTACTCCTGACAGCGGGTTTTTGATACGGATAGTATGCTTTTCCTCCAACATTCTTTTCGGGGTATCGGCTGTCCTGAATTGAATAGTGAGGTGAAACTTTAAATACTCCTGTTCTTCGCCGGGAGATCCGGTTAAAGCCTCTTTCATCACTTCATAAAATGAAGAACCTATGGGAATGTCCCAGCTAAGGGAAGGCGTTCCAGAGGTCTTATCGGTTTGTTCGGCAGGATAGTTATCCAGTGTAACATGGCAACTCACCTCATCACCCAGACAGCCAGCGCTGACTTCCATGAATAGCTGTTCCTCGTCGAACAATGCCTCTTTATAAAAACGTATTTCAAAGGGTTTTTCTGTAGTTTCCATTGGGTATCTTTTTTATCATTGTGACAATTTTAAGGCCCGGAACATATAGATCCGGGCCTTCAATTATCTGATTGCATTTCTTAAGGGAACGGTTACTTTGAATACCTTCCGTTAAATTCAAAATCAGGTACTGTTGCTATAATTCGTCTTCCAGCGTTACATCCAGCAGTTCTTCTATCTTTTCATAAATAGCTTCCGGTTTTTCCTGCAGGAAGTCAAGGTCACCAAATTTTTCAAGAAGTTCCTCGTCCTGTACATGGTATTTTAGTACGTCGTCAATGGAAGCATATTGGTTTTCCGAAGCTATTTTTTTCGCGATATCTTCATAATCATTATCCCGGAAGGCCGCAACAGCATCTGTATCGTAGAAAGCATTGCTTCGCAAAAACACAGAAAAATAGTTGGCCAGCAGGTTTTCCATATAAATTACAAAGTCAGAAACCTTATAGTCGTTGTAACAGGCGCTATGGTCTTCACCCGAATAAAGAAAATTGTTTTGCGTATTCCCCTTAGGATCAAGAGCGATACAGGTATCGTAATAGAAATTATAAAAGTCAAGATAGGTAAAGTGCCTGCCGCTGTTGCTCATTTCTCTTCCAAGTCTCGTTTCCCGCGGGTCTCCGTAGATGTCCAGATCAGCATAAGATATGAGGTTCTTCAGGGGCAGCAATGACAGGAATCCTTCCGCCTGCAACAGGTCATTATTGGCCACTGCAAAATCATCCTGATCTGCGTTGGTAATCACCCTGCTATTATCCAGGGACGACTGCACGATGTGCGAATCCCATGCAATGTTCAGTCCGTTACTGATGTTATAAAAAGCCTTCATATATGCATCGATCTTAAATGACGGTACTTCACTGCCCTGATCCATATTGGAATACACCTCATCCGAAAGTCCGGCCTCAATAGCCGTTATCTCCTCATCCGAAAGCCCTTTGAAACGGATATAACTTAGATGGTCAATTAAAGGGTGTTTTTTTAGTTCCTCAATTATACTATCCAGACGCTGAAAATACGATTCAGCCCATTTTTTTGCTTTACTCATGTTTTACCGATAACTAAAGTTTAAAAAAGAAGAATGCTACGGCTGCCCATTCTTTTTTTACGCCGCTTGCACGGCCAATAGTGCCATGGCTGGAGTTTTCCACGGTACCGTCGTCCTTCACATAGCCTATAGTGCCATGGCTGCTGTTCTCTACTGTACCGTCTTTTTTTACATAGCCCACGGTAGAGTGGCTTTTATTTTCAATGGTGCCATCACTTTTGATGTAGCCTATCGTGTTGTGACTCTTGTCTTCAATGGTACCGCTGCTCTTGATGTAACCCACCGTTGAATGGCTGCTGTTCTCTATTGTCCCATCGCTTTTAATATAACCTGCCGTGCTGCGGCTGCCGGATTCTATGGTTTGTGCCTGTAAAAATGCTGTGCCGCCAAGTACGGCAAGAAGTACTACTAATTTTTTCATGTTTGGTTATTTTTTATAGTTTTAAATACTTAAGATTGTTACCGGTAGGAAACCGGTATGGTATTAAACGACCCGTCCTCCTCAAAGCCTTTTATCATAGCCATACGGGCAGCTGTTTTTACAGCTTCATCAGGATGGGAAAGCTTATCGCTGCTAAACCACTCTTTCCCGAATGGCTTCACGCTTACCAGTACTATATTTTCAATGTTCAGTCCAATGCTTTTCGGCAGGTTTTTCGACCCCATTGTTAACAACGTCCCAAATGGCTCATTGGCATCATACTGCGAGCTGTTAAAAAATGTAGACGCCTCATCATTCGAATCATTATCCTTTATCACCCACGTCTCCACATTGTCGCTGTTGAACTGCAGTGTGAGCGACTCAAATTTTTCTATCAGCCCTTTAAATTCACCGTGCCCCAAAGCCACTTGCGTTACACTGTTCAGCAAAGCCAGCATATAATGGTCTTTTACTTTACGGAATGGCACTATGCTGTCAAATTCAATATAGTATTCCGCCCCTGTTCCATTGTAAACCAATTCCTTATCCTGTTGCTCTTTGGCATAAATATCCGAAAGACCGTCGGTGATTACAATGGTTGTATTTTCGGTATAAATGACACGGAATTTTGCCACAATTGTTCCCGAAGTATATCCCGGCCAGTTGTGATCACGGAAACCACCAATGTTCAGGTACAGTATTTCGTCATGCAATGTACCCACCGACCTGAAAAACTCATGACGCAGGCGTATGGCTTCGGTAATCGCTTCTTTCCTTTTGGCATAAGCCGGATCAAGGTTTACTGAGGCATCCTCAATAGGGTGCAGCCCATGCTCGGGGAATGCCGGTTCGGTTTGTACGGTAAGCTTATCTTGCTCCAGGCGAAACCAGATGCGTTGCAGCTGCTCGTCTAACGCAGTGTTCAGCAGGTCCATTCCTAACCCGTAAAAAGAATTAAGCGAAAACGTTTTGTTTTCAAATTCAAGACTGTAATCGCCCGCTATATTGATCTTGTTTGCCTGCTTTACAAAAGCACCCATGCCCACAGCTTTCTTAAAAGCGCCCTGATCCGTAACCTGTATGGAATTTTCAAGGAGTTCTTCCTTTAGCCCCGAAATAAGCTCGGGCACGCCATACACCTGCATGGCTACAGGCTCATCTTTAATAAAAGTAAACCGTACCTGTGTATTTCCAGGCAGGTCGTTATAAAGCTCTCCAAGGTCGGCAATGCCGCGCAGCTCATTTATATTATTGCTTAATTCGCGTAGCTCTTTATTTAGTTCCTTTCTTTCTTTTGCAGGGAGATTTGTGTTATGATTATATTTTATACCATTTTTTGTATAAAATATGCCGCTACTTTGAGAACCATAAGTACTCTTGATCACATCTTTATGATAAATTTTACCGGTTTCAAGGTAGGGACTATAGGCTTCGCCTATGGTATTCTTTAGTTCCTGTTTTTTAGCGTCCATTACAGTAGATATGTTAAATAGATAAGATTTTTATTATTATTTGAGCTAAAGATAAAATTTAATCCCACAATTCTAAGGATAAATGAATATTTGTAGCTGTTTGAAACAATTTAGTAACATCATAATGAAAGTTCGTAGCGCCAAAAATATTTTTACAGTAGCAAACAATAAAAAACCGGAATAACTGCCGTTAAATAATTACATGATATGAACACACCCATATTAGCCATTATCATTGCCTCATACTGCACATAATGCGCTAAATGGATATCCTCACTCCTCTTTTCCAAAACTTCACACGAACAGTAATTTTATTTTTTACCTCCATTGAATTTATACAGTGGAAGAAACGGTATTACTTTAAATTTTATACCAAAAAACTTAACTTTAAAACATTGAATTTGTCAGTATATTTCTAAAAAAGTTATTTTTTTATTACTTACATTTAGCCTCGAATTTATAACCTCCAAAATTCTGTTATGTTTAAAACTACTTGGCTGGCCACCGTAATTGTATTTTTATTTATTTCTTCAGCTTGTTATTCTCAGGATAAGACTATTGATTCCTTAAAAACCATTCTCGCCAATCCTAAAATCAGCGATACGGTACGAATAAACACTATTCTTACGGCAATGGATAACTCTGTTGGCTGGAGCAAACAGCACATTGCTTTTTACAACCAATTGCTTCCTGTTTTTTCGAAAGGACTTAAATCAAGCAATCTTAATAAGAAAGTAAAGCAACAATATTTGAATGCTGCCGGAGTTTATTACTACAATACCGCCAAAAAAGAAATCATTGACGGCAATGATAAAGCACCGGAACATTTTGATCAGGCCATAAAATACTGGAAAGAATCCAAAAATCATAAAGAAATGGCCATGGCCATGACTGGCAAAGGTACCTACTATCGAAAGATGGCCGATTGGTCCAAAACATTTGAAAACTTTTTTGAAGCGCTTAAATATTATGAAAGCATCAAAAGCGAAATGGGTATATCATATGTGAACATGGAAATCGGAACAACCTGCTTAGCGCAACACGATTGGGAAAAAGCAATTGTTTACTTAAAAAAATCCCTGGTTTATTATGACGTCCCTGCCTCAAAATTGAGTATAGGCGACCGGCATGAAATTGCTGTCACCAATAATAATTTAGGAGTTGCCTACACACGGCTTAAAAGGTTTCCTGAAGCACATAAAAGCTACCTCAAAGCTTATGACGCCATAAAGCCTAACAAAGATCCGCAGGGAGAATCCTTAGTGCTGGTACAGCTGGCCAGTTCCAGTAATGATTTGGGAAATAGTGCAGAATCACAAACTTTTCTGGAGAAAGCACTGGCTTTGTGCAAAGATGACGTTTCCAGACAGGGCGTATATGGCAATGCTGCCCGAATCTATTACAAATCAAAAAATTATGAAAAAGCGGCTGAATATGGCGAATTGTGTTATGCCTTAGCAGTAAAGTTAAAAAATCTGAACTCCAGAACGGGCATGAGCAGCTTATTGTATAAAATCTACAAAGAAAGCGGACAATATGACAAAGCCCTTAAAATGCACGAAGCATCGGTCATTATAAAAGATTCGAGCAATGTTGAAGCTTCAAAAAACCAGCTGGCGCAACAACAGCTCAAATATGATTTCGAGAGAAAAGAACTGCAGCAAAAAATAATGCAGCAAAAGAAATTGACGGAAGTTAAATTAGAACAGCAAAATAAATTATCAGCCATCAAGCTGGAAAATGAAAAGAAATCGGCGCTGGAAACATCCCGGAATAAATTGGCGCAACAACAGCTCCAATATAATTTTGAGAAAAAAGCGCTCAACCAAAAATTAATTCAGGGCAAAAAAGTAGCGGCAATCAAATTAGAGGGCGAAAAGAAAACGGCAGTTAAAAACAACTGGCTTATCGGACTTTCGGGAGTACTTTTATTGTTTCTTTTGGGTGGTTATTTTTATTACCGAAATACCAAACAAAAACAAGCAATTACGCTGCTCGAAAAAGACCAGATCAAACAGAAACTGTTGGTTACACAGATGAATCCGCATTTTATTTTTAATTCTATCGATAACATTCAGGGATTGATCCAGGATAAACAAGACAAGGAAGCAGTAGATTACCTGAGTAAATTTTCAAAACTGACGCGCCAGATTCTTGAAAACTCCAACGAAAATTATATTTCGCTGTCGGAAGAAGTTGAAATGACTCAGAATTATTTAGCGATCCAGCAACTTTTATACAACAATAAATTCAGCTTTTCCATTTCTATCGAAGATGCTATTGATGCCGAAACCATCTTTTTACCGCCAATGTTAACGCAGCCTTTCATCGAAAATGCCATCAAGCACGGTTTAAGCAACAAGTCCGAAAATGGTATGATTGCCATTCATTTTTATCTTAAGGAAGCCAAATTATTCTTTGAAGTCACTGATAACGGAAAAGGATTTGAAACCGACAAAAAATTAACCAACCACAAATCACTGGCAATGACAATTACCAAAGAACGCCTGATCAGCTATACCAAAAACCAGGATTTCCTGGTACAAACCGATAATATCCTGGATCAGCATACCAATATTGTCGGAGCCAAAGTTATTTTTGAAATCCCTTACATTTACG
Organism: Flavobacterium sp. UBA4197; assembly: GCF_002379575.1. Taxonomy (NCBI): domain Bacteria; kingdom Pseudomonadati; phylum Bacteroidota; class Flavobacteriia; order Flavobacteriales; family Flavobacteriaceae; genus Flavobacterium; species Flavobacterium sp. UBA4197. The sequence goes on along the minus strand of NZ_DFUB01000033.1, from coordinate 130,802 downwards.
AAAATTAATTACCTATGTTAAGAGCTGTTGTCATTGACGATATTGAAACAATCCGAAAGAAGAATATTACCACCATAAAATCAAACTGCCCTAATATTGCCATTATTGGCCAGGCAGATTCGGTAACATCCGGAATAAATCTGATCAGGCAGGTATCGCCGGATCTTGTTTTTCTCGACGTAGAAATGCCCGACGGAACCGGTTTTGATTTGCTTCAAAAGCTACAACCAATTAATTTTAAAGTAATTTTCATTACGGGTTATGAAGACTTTGCCATCAGGGCTTTTCGTTTTTCGGCCATAGATTACCTGCTGAAACCTTTGGATTCGGTCGATTTGGTAGAAGCCGTTAAAAAGGCGGAAGTGTCGCTAAGCAGTGAAATTTTTGACATGAAGCTCAATAATTTGTTTAGCAATCTTGAAAGGCCAAAAAATTTGCAAAAGCTGGTGCTTAAAACTGCCGATAGAATTTATTCGGTCAATATTCAGGATATCGTGCACTGCGAATCCGATAAAAATTATACCACCTTTAATTTTATAAATGCGCCAAAACTCATTGTTTCCACCAATCTTAAAGAATATGAAACGATGCTGACGCCTCACAATTTCTTTAGAACGCACCAATCGCACCTGATCAATATGGCTTATTTCGACCATTTCATTAAATCGGATGGCGGTAATACGGTTGTCATGAAAAACAAAACGCCCATTCCGCTTTCTGTGCGAAAAAAAGAAGAGTTTCTGGTTTTACTTGAAAACCTTCATGTATAAATTTTACTAAAAACGAATATCTCTCCAATTCCAACGAATATCTTCCCAAAGCAAACGGATATACATTGGTAAAAATTCGCATTTTTCTTTGATTTATTATTGCATTGTAATTCCGGAAAATGGTTTTGCATTCAACCAATAAACAGAAAAAAAATGAAACAAAAATTAGTAATCATCGGGCTGATGTTATGCGCGTATACCAACTCCAATGCGCAGCTTTTAAACAAGATTCAAAAAACTGCAAATCAGGCTAATAATGCCGTTGAAACCGTAAAAACAGCCGAAGAAGTTGTTAATACAGGAGAAAAAGTTGCCAAAAAGGTAAAAAATAAAGGTGGTGCTTCCAGCGGAACATCTTCCTTAAAACTGGACTGGAATATGTACAAACAAACACCGGCAGTTACTTTTAATTCCTTATTGTATGCGACTAATATAGGAACTGGTGGACTAACTCAGTTTACAGGTTACACCGCAACTTTTGTTCCAAACAAAACTGCTGCTGGTGCTACCGTAAACACCGTTCATGACCAGGCCGAATTTCTAAAAATTAAAGTGTATAAAGGGGACCAATACATCACTTACTTCGAATATGACGGATTCCAACAATTTGACGACGGCAAAAAAATAAAATACAATACACCAACCAGCCGATACAAACGTGATGGCGAATGGGTTGGCGGAACTGAAATTGATGTTAAAAAATGGGGTACCGGCGAATACCGACTTGACTTTATCGCGGGTGATAAAATGTTCTATTCGTTTAATTTCGAAATTCAGAAGCTAACAAACACCGACGCCTACGCTGCTATGAACGAAATGTATGTAACACGCGGTCCGTGGAATAATTATGCTTATATGAATTATGATGAGTCCGGTAACCTGGTTTTCGGATATTATCTTAACCATGAAGAATTCCAACCGAATCCGGCCAATAACAGAAAAACCAATAAAAGTGTAAAATGGAGCGTGAAAGTGCTAAAAGACAACAAGCCATTTGCACAACAATACGGAACAGGTGCTCCGAATGTGGCTCAGGTAGAACAAGCCAAATGGAATGAATACCGATGTGCTTTAAAATTAGTAGACAAACCGGGAGAATTCAAATTTGCCAACCTTACGGACGGAGCTTACAAAGTGGAACTGACCATTGAAGGAGAAGCAAAACCGAGAAAATACAGCTTTTCTGTAAAAGATAAAAGAATCGTACAGATTCCGGAGCAGGACAGAACTAAAAATACCGATCCGACAAGACTAATAGAAGGCTGGAATGACTATTTCTGGATGAAACTGGAGAAATAACAGCGCTATTCTTTACCATTATTTTTTTCACTTTTTAATGCTTGTTGTGAAAAAGATAATGGTAATTTTTTTTAAAAAACCTATCATCTTTCAATCCGAATTCAATCAATTTAAAAAAAAACAATGAAAAAAAGACTACTTTTTATTGCCATCGCAGGTCTGTTTACTTCAATGGCTTCAGCAGCCGATTTATATGTTAGAGAAAATGGTGCCAATGGCGCTTATGCAACCGTGAGTGCCGCCATTACGGCAGCAACAAACGGAGACCGGATCATTATCAAACCAAAAAATGCAGGAGCCGCTTATATTGAAAACCTGACGATCAACAAGTCTTTGACTTTTGTCTCTGAAACCAATTATCAAAAATACAAATTGCAGGGAACCGTGGTCGTAACACCTCTTGCAGGAAGAGTGGTCACCATTCACAATGCAAATGCAGGCAGTATTACTATTTCCGGCGCAACAACCGGTGGCAGAACCACTTTAAACATCTTCAATTCTTTAATAGGCTTTTTTGATGCCGGTCAAATAAATGCAACTGCCAATCTCTCCGGATGTACTATAGATAACGAAACGATTATAGCGCATGGAAAATGTACCGGTAATTTTTTGGGATCGCTGTTTGTAACGCATACCGAAGATACCAGTTTAGCTACAGATGACGTAGAAATCATCGCCAATAGCGTTAATTACGGTATTACCAATTATCAAAGAAACTATACGTTTAAAATATTAAACAACTTCCTTCCGCAAAGTTCAATCAGCATTTGGGGTGTAAAAAACGGAAGTACAAATGAAATCACCAATAATGTAGCCGACACACGAACCAATGGCGGCGGTCAGTATGGCGAATGTATCACCATCAATCTAACCACCGGAAATACCGGAACGATTTCGATATACAATAATGTATTGGCACTTGGAGGTGATTTTCTGATCTACAATTACAACTCCAATGCAACGGTTTCGGCTTTCTACAACATGTCACAAACTTCTTTTGTTTTAAATAATGTTGCCAATCAGGGATCGAATACCTCGGGAAATTTTACCATCAACGCCAACAATCAAAGTGTTAGCGGTGCCAATGTAAACGCAGGTTCTCCGGCAGTAGAATACACCGATCTGGATTTGACAAGAAATGATGCCGGAAACGGAGGCGGTTCGAACAGCTGGAGCAATTATTGGCCGGCTGACGGAGGCAACAGAGCGCAAATAAATTATTTAAACGTACCCCGAAGAATTACAACCGGTGCAACATTAAATGTTTCAGGTTCTGGTTTTTCCAAATAATTTATATCGAAACAAAGAGATGAAAAAACAACTTTATATATTGATCGCTTTATTTATGGCAAGCTTTGTTCAGGGACAAGTTTCCATAACGCAAGCCGAATATTTTTGGGATACCGATCCGGGCTATGGCAATGGTATCGCAATTGCAGCCGCCGATGGCAGCTTTAACAGTGCTTTCGAAAAAATTGTCACTTCAGGCATCAATCTGCCGGGTGTTGGTTTGCATAAATTCAACATCCGTTTTAAAGACAACCAGAATCTATGGGGATCCACTTTTACAAGTATTGTTAATGTAGAAGCTGCAGTAACATCTGAACCTGTTAGAATTGTACAGGCGGAATATTTTTGGGACACCGATCCGGGCTATGGCAACGGAACGCCTATACTGGCTGCCGACGGGAATTTTAATAGTGCCTACGAAAAGTTGCTGGCTAATGGAATTCCTGTTCCAAATGCAATCGGACTGCACGTTTTTAACATTCGCTTAAAAGATAACCAGGGACTTTGGGGATCTACTTTCAGGAATGTCGTTAGTGTGGAAAACACTTTAAGCGTTAATGATCCAACGGCTTCTAATTTCTACTTCTACCCCAACCCGGCTACTTCAACTGTACATTTCAATAAAGAAATAACACAAGTAACGGTATTGGATCTGAACGGAAGACTTATCAAAACATCCGGCGACAGCCATCAATTAAATATTGCTGATTTAGCTGCCGGAACTTACGTTTTAAAAATAACCACTCCTGATGGTCATTCTTTTACTAAGAAAATGATTAAAAGCTAACAACCCGAAAAATGAAGTCGAATAAAAGCCTGTAATAGTATTACAGGCTTTTTCTTTATCCATAGCTTACGGTGTGTCTTCCCAACGATTCACGTACATTTCCCAAACGCCTTCACAATACAGCTGGTAACGTGCCGGTTGGGTTTCGCCAAATGAAAAAACAAATAGCATATGCAGGTACGTCACATAATACAAAGGCAATCCGTTTTGGGAACGATACTGTACTTCCCCGGTTTCTTCCAAATGCTTAAAAAACGAGCTTACACTTGTAAATCCGGCATCCGAAATAATTTTCTCGTAGGCTTCGTTTTCAATTTTTCTTTTGAGTCTGGCAAATTCGTATCGCAAAATGTCTTTTATCTCAAAACTGTTCCCGAAAAAGTAATGGCTTTCGCCATAAAGCGATTCGCCTTCTGTTCCGTCATAAAGTAATTCGCGGGTTTTTAGCTGTTTCATATATCAGAATTTATCAAGACGGATGCGTCCGTCTGTAGGTTTTGTTTCTGTATCCGAAATCACCGATTCACAGTAATTGAACGGATCTTCACCGTATTCGGAAGCAGAAACAATGTATTCCACCGTTTTGTCGAAAGTGTCCGTAAGTATCGGTGCTTTCGAAATCCCGCAAACTCTCAGTTTTTCGGCAACCGGCGAACGCAGCACGGCTTTGGCAATTGCCGTGAACAACAAATCATTGATGCGTGTTTCTATGTCTTCAAAATCATCCGAACTCGCCTGGATTTCAAAAAACAATTGAAACAACCTTTTCGAAAACACCTTAAATTTCTCCGACTTACAATTGCTGTACTCCAACAAACTGTAGTTTTCCCAATCGGCCGGACTGTATCTTTCCTCGTCTTCGGTAGTCCGGAATGAAATGGCCGCATAGCGTTCGTGTGGCAGGATATCGTATGAAATGCCATCCACAGAACCGGCTATTTCCGCAATTTCGTCTTTGTGTAATTCGAAAAGCTCCAGTAAAGCGTCTTCAAGATCATCCGAAACTTTTGCAAGTGCTTCCGGCAGGAATTTCTCGTCCTGTTCCATTGTAGCGGGTTCGGTAAACAAGTCCGTTTCCCATTGATAACGTCCTGCAAACGGATTGCCGATCGCAAACGTTTTGGTAAAACTCTTGTCCTGCGTGTTTTCAGATTCCAGATAACACGTCACGTCAATGTGAAACTCCCGTTCGTACACCCGTTCGCTTTCGGGTGCTTCCCGAATGATGTCGAGCAGGTTTTTCGTACCGGTTACGTATGATCGGATAGGAACGGATACAGCAAAACGCATCGGTTTGTCTGCCACAAAAGGAAGTTCGATTTGCGCTGCGATACTGGCCTGCTGACCGAATTGATCGTTGCGTTCCATAAGGCAAACCTCGAACATCACTGCCGGATCGTAAATCGATATCGCGAACGCAACATTATCGACTGTTCTGGGTTTGTCCAGATCGAGTGCGATTTCAAGATCAAATGTTTCGGTTGTGTAGCCTTCCGGATCTCTGCGATCAAAATGATTTTTGATTGTGATTTCGATTTCTTTGCGCGAAGCAAAATTCTCGGTTTGCACAAGATTTTCAAACCTATCGATCTTATGTAAATTCGGAGCATAGATCACTTTCAAATCGTCGTTTCCATAACATTCGATTTCGACTGCGCTGTCAAGTCGTAATTCTGTCAATTGGTTGATATAACATTTCACAACCGTAGCTTTTGGCGCATACAATTCCGTGATTTTGTTCTCACCACAATGCACGTTTTCGGCATTTTCGAGATGCAGCGACGTGAGTTTGTTTTTGTTGCATCCAACCGAAACCGCGTTTGGCGCAATAAGCGTCTGAAGTTCATTATTGCGGCAAAAAACCTTGCGTGCATTTGTTTCGAGCGATTTTATTTTGAGCACGCTCGATATCTGAACCGTTCCGTCTTCGGTTACCGGAATGTCAAATTGCATTCCGGATAAGTCGACGGCTTTGGCGTAATAGTTTTCCATTTGAATCGTTTTCAGGGGTTAGTTCAATGCGGCTTGAATGTCGGTAATATACTGTCCGCATTTTTCGATCATCGGCTTACAATCTACTTTTGTGACGTATTCGTATAGTTTGTTGAGCTGATCCAGACGTCTTGGTGCGCAATCCATTTCCCAAAGATCAAGCAGGGCTTTTTCTTCCCATTTGGTAATTTTCTTGCGCTTTTTAAGATTTTTGTCAACAAGCCGCTCAATTGGATTGCCATCCGTAATCGAAATCAACGAATATCCCAGTTTATGCAACAATCGCATCTTTTCGATTTGTTCCTCGATTGTGGATTGACTGTTTCTGTCCAGCGGTTCATAAAGACGATCCAGAACACGGTGCATTTCGTCCATTCCTCCTAATTTCAGGAAGGTGTCAAACATTTTTACGGAACCTCTTTTTGCAATGGTCAGAATAGCCGGATAATCACTGTGATGCGTCGGCATGTTGATGTCAAATCCTAAATCGACAAGCTTATACACAACTTCAGGAGTTTCGGCATATTCAAACATATTTTCGGAATAGTAAAACGTATTCAGATCGTTTTTGTCTGCTCCGTTCTTAAGCAGCAAATCGATGGCTTCAACCGCATTGCGTTCCGCTCTCACGGCATAATTCAAGGCAGAAAGGCCGTTCACATCTTTGTAATGCACATCGGCACCTTTTTCCAGAAGGTGTTCAATGTACCACAACATACCACCCTGGCAAGCGGCTTGCAGATTTGAAGTATATTGGTACATTTCAGACCCGACGGTCGAAATATCCGCTCCGGCATCAAGTAATGCACGTACCATTTCATCCGCTAATTCATTTTTTGCATGTCGGCACACTTTCTGTAACAAGGGTTCGTGTTCATACAGCTCATGATTCGGATCGGCTCCGTTTTCGAGCATCAGTTTGAGCATGTCAAGATGGGCTTGCTGCGGAATATACTCGTTAGCGATGCGTTCGAGCGCGAGTTTTCCATATTCTTCTTTCAGCGTATCCGGATGAACACCTTTTTTCAGAATTTCCGCAAGCCTGGCCACGTCTTTGCTTTTAATCGCCTTAATGGCATCTTCACTATAATCCTGATTTTTGTTTTCGTTGATTTTGACTTCCCGCACGGCTTCCTCAATTCCTTCTTCGAGGTTATAAGCCGTATCAAAATTTTTGTAGACGAGCGTAAAACCTTCCTCTAATTTTTTAAAGACAAACGCTTCCGCCCTATTGTTCTGTTCTTTGTAGTAACCTTTGCTAATACCTCCAATAACTTTTCCTTTTGCTTCCGTACCGATTGTACCTTCTTTTGCCATCCATCTGCCACCTTCGCTCATATAAAAGAAATAATACTGAGCAGTTGCCTTATTTTCGAGATACCACAGCGGTGCAACGTTAAACTCTGGGATTTTAGCCCAGCTCCCAACTTCGATCGTTTTGAGCATTTCCGGTTCGTTTACGGTGATTGTCATCGTAGCCTGTTGCAATTTTCCGCGCCTTTCTTCAGATATCTCATCGAAAGCCATAAATCCACTTTCTTCCCAAAGATCGGCATGAAAAGTTAATTCGAAATCCGAAACAATATGTGATTTGATATAGTGACGTGCTACGGCAACGTGATCTTTCCAGAAATCGAATACGGTAGCCGCATCTTTCCAGGCAGATGCTGTTTCCGAATGCTCCAGAAGCGAAAAAATGATGTTTAGCGAATTGGTATGCGTTCGCGGAAAATCGAGGTCGTACTGTTTGGTTCGGTACATTCTTACGGTAAGCGTATCGTTGGTCTTGTCAAGCACTTTTATCCCACGGAACGAACCGGGCGAATGATAAAAATGTGTATCCAGTTTTGGTATTTGTGGCGGCGGAATTATTTGTAATTCGATTGGACGCTCAACATAACCCGTTTGATGTTTCTTCAAAGCGAGTACCATCGGTTTCCGAAGTTTTATTTTTTCGCTGTCGATCAGGTCGTAAAGCGTTACTCCATCCTGGTTTGGCAGGTTCGGATCTGCACCGTTTTCGATCAGGAATTCAAGATTTTCAAGCGACACATAATAGCGGCTTGCCGCGTGCTGCAATACCGTATAACCCGATTCCGGATGCCATTGATTCAAATCGATTCCGGCTTTGATCATCGGTCGAAGGTAGCTGTCAACTCCTTTTTGCGGAGAAGCGATCTCGAAAATAATTGGTTCACGATTCTCAAACACACTCGAAGGTATATCCGGATTCGCACCATATTCCAGAAGCAATTTAAAGTTCGTATATTCTTTCCGACTATAAGCTAACGAAAGAATAGGAACATTAAAATAGGTATTAAAGTGATTCGCATCTGCGCCGGCGGCCAGAAGTGCTTCGAATACTTCAATATTTCCAAAAGCATCAAAAAGGTGTTTTCCGTCGGCTTCGAGATTGTGTTTTTTAAGAATGGATCTGGCGTTTTCAAGCGTCATTTTTTCTATAGTATTTTATTTTTGGTTGGTCGGATTGTATAAAGTTTAGTACTACTATCAGCAAAGTCCATTTATAAAATTTCCAATTTCATGGGGATCTTTAAATCCGCAAATTTTTATCAAGGAAACGTGCTTTATTTTTTGTTTTTGAATTGACTTGCTGCGGTTTCAAAACGGGTCAGGATTTCCATCTGATCCTCAAATTTCGGCAAAAAATCTACTTTTTTAAATGCTGAAATTGTTTCTTTGGCAACTTCGGAATCACTGGAAACCAATACAAAAATCAGTCCCCAAAACTCCAGGTTCAGATAGTGGTACTGTTGCTCAGGATTTCTGTCCCAATAATGATCCTGGATAAATTCGAGCGCCAAAACGGTTTTTGAAATCCGGGTTACCACATCTTGATCCCGGGCGAATTCCGAAAATAAGTTCACTTTTGATAACATTCCGGGTATGCTCGAATACGAATTGATCTTTTCGAAAACGGTACGGTATCGGACATAATCGTCATAACCGTTATTTCGATCCAGTTCGAATTGATGATCAAATCCAAAAACAAACAAACCTTTGATCGAGGTCCAATAGGAAAAAAAAGTATCGTATTTTTTCTTGTCGAGGAAAATGGATTGCTTTCGGTAGGCCGTTTCCCAAAGCGCATAGGTTTTTTCGATTCCTTTTAACGGAAGTAAACCCCTTCGTATATAATGGAAATAAAACGGCTCCAATTCCTGCGGTTCCAGTAGTTTTACAGCCTTCGGAAATGCTTTGACCAGCGCCGAATAATTTTCACTTAGGAAGTTGTGGCCTTGTTCGCCCGAGTGGTTCGCCAGTTCCCTATTCAGTTCCTTTTCTTCCTCAACTATAAAAGTTCGCAATAATTCCTGTGTTTCCATAACTTTTATTTTCCGAAAGCGATTGCTGTTTTTAATTTCGATTCGAGTTCCTTTCTGGCGATTTTGTTAAGTGTTCGTCCGAAAAGTGAATACCACAAATTCCCGTCCTGATCAAAAAAGAGATTACACCAACGGTACATATTCAAGTACTCACTCGAAAGATCCTGCTCGGTAAAATTAAACACATAACCTTTCTCAAAATTTTCATCGGTAAAAACCAAACGATCCATACCGGCAATAAACCAGATTCCGTTTAAAGCTTCGTCTTTTACAGCATTATAGAACAAGGCTTCCCCGGTGATTTCCTTAAGTTTTTCGTTGATTATTTTTGGTTTTTCGTCTTTTCCAAGTTCGAAAACCCCGTTTTCGGTCAGTAGTAATTGTCTTTCCGCAGAAAGCATAACAAGCGCCTTTGTTTGGTAGTTTCCGTAATAATGCGGTGCGATTTCTTTTTTAAACAGACGCTCCAAATTCATGTTCGCCACGTTAAACGAAACATCGACAATCGAAAGCTGGTTTCGGTTTCCGTAAAAAATCACCGAACGGTTCGCATTTACATAAATTTTCAAACTGTCCGGATTGTTCGAATATGCCGAAGTCGTCAGTTTAAGTTCGCTATATTTAAAGCGTTTTTCGTCTCCCGATTCTTTTTTCGTCATCAAAACACCTTTGTTATCAAGCACCACTTTCCAGAAATCGTCTTCGAAAATATTGACAATTTTAGAAGTGGATTCCGAAATCACATTGAAATTCGCATCGGTGATCAACAATTTTTTCTCGGTATAAAAGCGATAACCGTCGGCCGAACTTTCAATAAATCCGTTCTCGCTATCTTTAAGAAAATTCTGCGTTGTATGTTCGGTTTTAAAATCGGATAAATCGTAATAACGTAAGTCTTCAGCTCGCGATTCCTGTATAAGCACCCGATTTCTAAAGGTATCGAAATGAATATTATAGCTATTGAACGGAATCGTCGAACCGTTTTCACGCGCGATAAAATTTGGGGAATAACTCCCGATCCGGTTTCTCCAGTACATATTCTGATGCTGATTTTTCCCAAAAGGTTCACCATACCACTTGTTCCATCTCGAATTTACGGTAAAATGACTATAGGCATACGATTCGCTTGTCATACGGGCATCTTTCCACCAAATCGCAGGCATAAAGAAAATCGCACTCGACTCATATTTTTCCTGACTTGTAACCTGGATAATCCAAAGCGGACAATCCGGAAAAGGCGCGAATGGCGGCGATCCTTCGTAGTTGTATTCAAATCTATTGTTGTTGAATCCGACGTAATTATGAAGTGCGAGCTCGGCTTCATCGGTAAAAAAAGTACCCGAAACGATGTTTAGATATTCCACCGCATCACTTCCTACTCGACCGCTTTTATCCACTCGTCCGTAGACGTAATCGACAAAAAGTTCCATGCAAACCCACTCATCAAAGTCAAAACGCGTCAGGAATTCGTGCAATTCTTTAGTATCTTGTCCGAAATGTCGCGCATAATCAACAATTTCCGGTTTTGAAAGTATCGGTTTTCCGGCAGGTGTATCGTTCCACTGAACGTCAAAAATTTGTGTAGCCATCGATTTTTAGAATGTTTGAAGTTGTTTTGGAGAATAGGCAACCGCTGTTTTCAGTTTGTTTTCCAATTCCTCCCGGTTGATTTTATAAAGTTTATTGCGGTAGAACGAAGTCCATAGATTTTGTTCGTTATCGAAATAGAGTTGCGCATAATAATTATCGCTTCGATGCGGATCGGAAAACTGTTCGGTAAAGTTAAACACGTAACCTTTTTCGAAATTTTCATCCGTAAAAACCAGTCGGTCATTCGTTGTGACGAACCAGATTCCGCCTAACGCTTCGTCTTTAATACCATTGTAAAAAATCGCTTCGCCTGTGATTTCAGTAAGCTTCGGATTAAAATATTCGAGTGTTCCGTTGGCATTTACCATCAGGACACCTTCGTATGTAAAGAACAGCCGTCTGTTTTTGGAAAGTTCGAGTGATTTGTTCCAAATGTAACAATCATAAAAATAGGCCGGGATTTCTTTTTTGAAATGTTTGCTCGGTGAAATGGTAGTGGCATTGAAATCTTTGTCGATAGTAATAAAATTACGACTTTCGAAAAAACAAACGGTGTTATCGTCTGTCGTCCAAATCGAAAGTTCCGTGCTGTTGTTCCCGCCAATATTATTGCTTAAGTTGACTTCGCTGTATTTAAAGCGTCTTTCTTCATTCGTCTCTTTCCTGGTCATCACGATACCTTTTGTATCGAGAAAAACACTCCAGAAATCGTTTTCAAACGAATTATAGACGTTGGTTTTTGTCTTCGAAATTTTGTTGAATTGCTTGTCGGTGATCACCAGGCTGCCTTTTTGTCCGAAATGGTACTCCTCCGGTGTGATCAAAAAATAGCCATTATACGAATCAACCAGATAGCCTTTTGCTTCGTGTCGGATTTCCGGATTGGCAAGATCGTGGAAATACATGGTTTCAGAATCGCTGTTATCGTAATATACAATGCGGTTATGCCACTTGTCGAAAACAGGAAGTGCCTTTTCAAATTCGATGTTGGTTCCTTCGCGTTCGATAAAATTCGGTGCATACGAACCGATCCTTTTGCGCCAGTACTGAATCGGGCGCTGGTTTTTTGCAAAGTCGCCATACCATTTGTGATGCTCACCAACGGTGTATTTCTCATATCCATAGGAATCGTCACGCATCTGTGCGTCTTTCCAGAAAACGGCAGGCATAAAAAACAAACAGTCTGCATATTGTTTTTCCTTTTTCACGACCTGGATAATCCAAAGCGGACAATCGTCGAAAACCTGAAATGACGTGCGATTGTTTTCAGGATACATAAAACGTTCCTTACCGACATACTCCTGTAGTTTTGCTTCACCTTCGCGCGAAAGGAAGGTTGTTGCAATAAGCCCGAGATAGGCTACGGCATCACTACCCACAGCACCGTCCTTATCGGAATGTTTGCCGTAAACATAATCAAAAGCAATTCGCATGCATTTCCATTCGTCAAAATCGAAACGCGTCAGAAATTCATTAAGTTCTGGTGTCGCCTGTCCGAAATGACGGCAATAGGCGATTATTTCTTGTTTGGTCAATATCGGTTTTTCCGGGACAGCGTCGTTCCACTGTACCTCGTACATTTGTGTAGCCATAGGGTAATTCGATTGTTTAAGTTCTCCGAAAACAATTCGGAAATGTGGTTGGTTTATTGCTTATTCAACGCCAGCGGGTTTTGGGCTTTTTCGAAGCCATTCACCGTCATCGTTGATTCGGTAAAATGCTTTTCGTCTGAATTTCAGGGTGAATTCCGGTAATACAAAGTCGGTTTCGCCCCAGTCCGTTCTCGGTAAAGTTGGTGAGAACCAGAAGAATTCCGTAAGGTTGTAGAGATAGGATTGGTAGATGTCGAAATAAATGCTGATTCCATTATTAAGATTCAGATAGAACATAAACGCCTTAAGCGCATCATTGTTTTCGAGTTTGAAATGTGTTTTTTCGAACATGAGTTTTTCGACCTTATGATTCGCAAGCAGTGTGCTTATTTCTCCGAACCAACTACCGCCATAAACATTCGCTTCGTCCAAAATTCCAGCTTTGACTTTTTGGGCAGCGGAATGATATACCTCCCGCAACTCCATTTCGTTTTCGGTAGCTTCCATTTGTTCTTTAAACTCATGGATATCCAGATAACTCATCACCAGACTTCCGATAAAATCGACAACAGTCCGGCATTCGCCTTCATCCATACGCGATAGCGAGATCACATTTTCGGCAAAATGCCAGTCGCTAAACAGTTCGACTTCCTTACGCGACAATGCTGCTTTTTCGAAACTTTCGATACCTGCGTCTTGCCCCACTCTTGTTTTGATCAATTGACCATAGCGTTTTTCGGCTTTTGCTTTGAATTCCGGATTTGCTTCAAGTGCTTCGATGCCTTTTTCGATTTTGGCTTCACTGAAAGACTCCAGGAATTCGTAAATATTTTCGATTTTGGATACGTCGAGCGTCAAGTCTTCGTTGACTTCATATAATTCCGTAACACCTGGAATTGCAGGCGAAGTTTTGATGACGGCATCGGTTTCAGTAACCAATGCATACACGAACTTCAGTTTTTCATCGAGCGCGTGGAAAGCGGCTCTCGCGAAATCGGAAATCGGTGCGCCCGTATATTCCTTTACTTCTCCGTTTTCATAATAGATTTTCTGTCTTCCTACGACGTCCGGTTTACCGGTTTTCTTATCCGGGGCGACTTCGGCAAAAATTTCCTTGCGCGTTCCGGGATCAACGAATTTTATCAGTTCTAATTTCGTGAGTTGTACCAATTCTTCCGGAGTGGCGATTCTATACGTATATCCGTTTTCTTTTGAAACCGAGAAAATGACAAATCGTCCCGGTTCCTGAGCAACGGTAATATCGAATTTGGCATCGTTGATACGTCGGTTTATCTCGATCCTTCGGTATTCGGAGCCGTCTTTCAATGCTTCAGGGATTGCATCTCTGTTCGCTTTTCCATCGACAAGGGTAAAGTAGGATTTACCGCTAGTACCATGACCGGAATAGGATGGAATGCTGTAGGCAGTAAATTCCACGCCAGCGGGAAGCGTGTCTTTTATAATCTCAAAAATTTCGTTAAGTTCTTGTTGAAAATCCATATTTAGATGTTTGCTTGGCTGTATCAGTTATGTCATAAAAATACTCAAAGTTTTCAAATACAATTTACTTCTGTATATTTTTTCATGTTAAAATACCAATGCAATATTCTGTTTTATTGATTTCCACTTCCTGATACCAAATCACACTACTTTAAAGCTTTGTAGTCTTTGACACTGGACAGGAAGACAAATAAAGTTTCGGTTGTAGTACGTAGGGCTTTGCCCCGTGTAGGCACTAGACTACCGATATGATTGTCGGGGTAGAGATTGGCATATTATGCTCCAATTGCTTATAGGTAAATCCATTAATTAATCACTAACCTCCTTTTTGGTAGCAAAATAGAAAAGTACAAGATTTCTTATATAATGTCTTTTTTAATGACAACAATATGGAAATAGGTTTGGTAAGAACATTTTCAAGCTAGTTATAATCTTATTACCCAGTTTTTTAGACTTGATGTTCTGCAATTGAAGCCCAATATACCTACAAAACACTATAAATCAATAATTTACACCTAAATTTATAATCAATTATCAATAAAGGCTTTACGAGGGGTGATAACTAAAAAAACAATATCTCTTAAAAAATCATTAATATATTAAACAATTAGAAATTTATTTTCTTATAGTGAGAAAAAGATAGTTGAACACTTTTTAATTGTGTATGAACGTTGTCTTTTTAGTTTCAATAATTAGAATGAAGACAAATAAAATAACTTATTAATACTGTTCGCCTTTATTCTTTATAGTACTTTAACACCGTTTCTTCTACTTTTTTCATAGCTTCCTCGGGCGTATATACATTCAACGTAATCAAGATAATTAGCAGCGTTCCTATAAAACATAAAACTGCTAATTGTAGATTTCTAAACTCTAGATATACACAAAAGACAATAATAATAGCGGAAACAATTAAACCGAGCATCAGTACTTTATTGATGGGAGTAAGAAATATATCTAACAAAAGCATACATGCTAATACAAAATGCAACACACCTGCTATCCATAACCATGTTTTAATACTTTTAGGTACTGATTTCTGAGCACCAATATAGCTAGATAAATCACAATTGTGTTTCTGTAAAAGTTCATCAATATCTTTCAGATTTCCTTCAAGATCTTTTATCTTCATTTTAGCCATAACAATGGTTATTAACTATACATAATCAGTTATTGTAGTTTTGTATTAATACAGCTATTTCCCGCTGAACCAAAACTAAATTATTTTGAATTTGTTCGCCTTCAACTAACAATTGTGCCACAGGTTTACGTTCCCCATTATCTTCTTTTTCCTGAAGATGTAATAATTTATAGAAGTTGTAGTCAGCTGTAACTACTTCATTGGGAGCAACCTTAATAATATTTTTTTCATTCGGTATACTTCCATCCTGGATTTGCTGTAACCAAGCCGTCAATGTCTTTTCGTTAAGATATAATTGTCTTCCTGATTTGAACATTTCATTGGTAGCATTAATTAAAATAATGTTTTTATCTTTCTTTCGCTTTTTGTTCAAACAAAACAATACAGGTGCAATGGCGGTACGCTCAAACAAGCCTTGCGGTAATTCAACAACAACATCAAGTATATTTCGATATAATATATATGCCATTAAACTTTTAACTGAAGAACTACCTGTTAAAAATACTGAAGGCAATAATATAGCTGCCCGTCCGTCATCGGACAACTTGTCCAACATATGACTTAGAAAAAGAACTTCTAAGCGTTTGGTTTTTTGGATTATTGTGGCTAAATGTTGATCCTTAACAGATATACTGATACTGTCCCGACTATCACCATAAGGAGGGTTGGAGAGAATCATATCAAATGTATCATTATTAACATCTATCTTACTCGAGTTACTTAAATGAATATTCGACTGAACACCTGTAAACAATAACCGTATAGTCGCCAATTTCCATGATAACCGTGTAGAAGACATACCTACTATTTCCTGTACTCCTGGCACAATATGCTGTGCTCCAGCTAGTAAATTACCTGTACGTGCATAGGGATCATATATTGATATATTTTTTTCCTCACCCCTTAAATATTGTGTCATAGTTGAAATAAGTGCGACTGGTGTAAGATAAGCATTCTCATTATTGTAAGCAGCTACAAAATATCTTTCTATATATTCCCAGAATTCACAAAGAATATCTCGGTTATCGGACGGAAATATACTGAAAAACTTCCCCCATAACTGAAGGATTAGCTTCCAACTGTTTCCTGGAAGATTTTCTGTTATAGCGTCATCCCATTTTAAGAGTGCTAATCCATATTTCTGTTGATTCTGCAGAAGATTGTTCCAATAGTGTAGTGCTTCATTAATAGTAGAATGAATGTTCACTGCGTTGTGACTTAATGTTTTCAATACCGACGTAAAGTTATATTTATCGGATGTTGTGTTTTTAAAATTAGGGGGGGATATACGAGCATCTGACAACAAATTCCAAGTAATAATAGATAAGGTAAAATCGCAAAAATCACGAAAACTTTCATTACCGGAAACGTAAATTTTACGAGTTTCATCTAATGTTTTTTCTAATCGGTTCTGCATATCAATAATTTCTAATTTGTTCCCATATATAGTTTTCTACATATGTTTTTCTGATTTTCTTCAATTCGCTCAACAACCGTTGCTCTTCTTTTGTCTTTTCTACTAATTCTACAATATGCTTTTGTAGTTTTAACGGGATATTAGGAACTGGTAATTCCATCAGAGATTTTTTATTAATACCCCTTATAGTAGTTCCGGTAGCATTTAAGTCAAAATAGTCTTTCACTTCTTGTTGACCTAAATACCAGTTAAAGAATTCAGGAAGTATTTTATCTGTATTAAGTGTAATGACATAGAATGCAGTCGTAACTACCATTTTTGCAGGAGTTCCGTTATACATCCAAGAGTTAAAACGTGTACCTCTGTTTACAAGAACAATATCTCCTTTTTGAAGTAAGTGTTTATTCAAATAAGGAATTTCGTATTCACTTATCATTAATATCTCTTTACTGGGTTCACCATCGGCTATATCTTTGGGCTGTAATACAATAATATCGCCTTTGTCATAATCGTTCCAAGAGCGTTTGAATGTTTGTCCTGATCTTATAGAGCATAAATTTTCCAACTTTAGCATATTTCTCCATTTAACTTGGAGACAAAATTACAAATAATCATGAATATAAAAAATTGTAACGTAAAAAAAATTAGTGTGCCAAATTAAATAATCCAAAGCTTGATTATTAGCTTTGGATAGAAGAAAATTATTTTTTAATCACTCATAAATACAACAATCTAACCCAACCTAAAGACTGTCATTTAAAAAAAAACGATGATTATGGATTAAATCTAACCAATTACCAGAATCCCTAAGATAATTTTTTTCCAATCGGGTTCTTTTGTGTAAGCCAATGGCTGTTGCAATAGATGTGCGATCCTGTACATCTAATTTTGTAATGAAGATATTTCCGAGCTTTACAGGCCTTCGCTTTTGCTTGCGTCCCGCATGGTTGCTACGACGTTCCAGCCTTTTGCTGCGAAATAATTGGCTACTACTGTGCCAAAACAAGGGAATGATTAGCCGGAATGAGGGTTCGGTTAATTTTACAACAATCCCTCAGATTTAATCCGGCAATATTATCAATCGGCTTTTAAAACTTTTTTCATCATTATATCGGTCTGTTCATCCCCTCCCAATTTGAAAATATGTTTGTCAAACGCAACAAAACCGTTCTTTTTATAAAAACCGATTGCCCGCAGGTTTTCTTCCCAAACTCCCAGCCAGACATAATCGGCATTTACCTGACCGGCTATCTGCAAAGCTTTTTCATACAGCACCTGCCCTACTTTTTTACCGTGAAATTCCTGTAATACATAAATACGCTCAATTTCGAGTGCTTTATTGTCTTGTAGTTCTGTTTGAGATTGTCCGAAGTTCAGTTTTAAATAACCGATTACCTTTTCGTCAAGCAGGGCAAAGTAAAAATCGGAGTGTTTATTGTTCAATTCATCGGTTAGCTTCTCCACAGAAAAGCTTTCCTCTAAATAATTGGTCATATTCTCTTCAGAATTGCTGGCGGAAAAGGTTTCCCAAAAAGTTTGTTTACTAACTTTCTGAAGCTGGCCGATATCCTCCGGCATTATCTTTTTAACGGTTATATTTTCCATATTTTCAAAACTTATATTCAATTAAAATTATACCATTCCGGGTTGAGCGTAAACCAGATCTTACTCTTGCTTATACTTTATCCAAAACGTTGTAAAGGTACGTATTCTACAGGACAGGAAAAGTGAAATTATTTTACGCACTATTAGAACCTGGGCGAAAAAAACGTCCGGATATTAACAGCGTTTATTTAAATTATTTTATGCTATTTTTAGGTCATCAGAATCTAAACAACAGGAAAATGAAAATAGCAATTGCAGGCGCCCATCGGGTCGGTAAAACAACATTGGCAGAAGAGCTCATAAAGCATCTTCCCGGTTATGTTCTTAAAAAGGAACCGTATCATGAACTGGAAGAATCCGGATATGACTTTTCGGAAATACCCGAAGCTGACGATTTTATAGCACAATTTGAATATGCTGTCGAGCAGATATCGGAAGATGACGATAAGGTAATCTTCGACAGGTGCCCGGTTGATCTTTTAGCCTATATTCACGCTATTGACCGAAGCAGAAATATTCAATCGCTCTTTGCAACCGCTCAGGAAATAATCGAAGAAATTGACCTTCTTGTTTTTGTTCCCATCGAGAAACCGGATGTAATATCCTGTGAAAAATCAGATTTTCCAAAGCTCAGGAACAACGTAAATGACATCCTGAATGAATGGATATGGGATTTTGATATCGAAACAATTGAAGTGCATGGAACCTTAGCTAACCGCAGGAATCAGATCCTTAACAAAATATCTAAAATACCAATAGGTAACTAAATGGGTAAACAACATTCAATCGTTAAAGAATTTTCTGAAAGAATCTGTTAAGATTACTATACTAAACGGTACCGAAAAACGTTTATAGCATCATAATCTAAAAATCTAATATTTATGAAAAGAAAAATTTTAAATATCCTGGCGGTATCTTCAATTATTACGACAATCGGGTTCCTGATGGACGGTGATGCAAAAGATCCCAGTATGCTAATGCGGTTTACAGAGTTTTTTGGAATGGTTGGTATTGTCTTTATCCTGATTTCAACCTTTTATTTTGCTACTAACTTTGTTTACAGGAATATTCAAAGAGCATAATAGCCGTTAGCCTTTCCGGCAAATTTTACGATGGGTACATTATACTGTGATATTGTCCCTTATTCAATTCCATTTCAGTAGTATTAAACCTGCAATTTGTAAGTAATAATTCGTTACATTTGATTTTTTTCAAACAAAAACGACATCCAATAACACAAAGTACACTGTACCCTTCTAATAAGAAAACGGCATGAATTTAACAGCACAAATCAAAAATGTAAATTGGTTACGCATAGTATTGTTTTACGGAATTGTACTAACCGGGACGTATTTTGCCCGGAAGCTTCCCAATTTATTAAACCTGATTTTAGTAAAATTAACCGACATTCCTTTTACCTTTAATTATAATCACGGCATCATGACAATAGCAGCATCGCTCCTGTTCTATAAATTCAGCGGTGTAAAACAGGAAATCACCTTATTGGGAAATCATAAAATCAAAAGCCTGTTATTTCCGGCGATATTGTTTGTTTGTTATACAGTATATGGTATCAATAACAGTCACGGTGTAGATAAGCATTTATGGGCATTACTATTCTGTTCCTTTGCTTTTGTGTACAATATCATGGAAGAATATGCCTGGAGAGGCTATCTGATTGAAAGTTTCGGAAAAATAAACTTCGTCCTGAAAAGCATTCTCTCGGGTTCATTCTGGGCTGTCTGGCACCTTTTGATTTTTAACAACTTCGATCAGTACGGAGGTTTTTGGATCTTCTTTGCCTTTTGTATCGTCTTTTCTTTTATACTCACGTTTGCCGTTTTACGGACAAAATCGATAATAGCTCCCGCTGCTATTCACGCCTTTATCATTCAGACAAATATTGTTGCCTTGATCTGTTTTATATTGTTTATGTTACTGCTGTTAACCTGGAACAAAAAAATAAAGCCGGCAAAAACCGTTGCTATAGACCGTTAAAATTTTCCTATAAATTGCATAACCAATAACATAAAGAGCACAGATAATGGCAAATGGAACCGAAAAACCGGAATTTTGGGAAGCAGCCTTTGGCGAAAAGCAGGAAATGTGGGGCTTTGAACCTTCAAAGTCTGCTGTATTGACAACAGCGTTTTTTGTCCGGGAATCGGTAAAAAACGTCCTGATACCCGGAATTGGCTACGGCCGTAATGCGCAGATATTCAAAGAAAACGGAATGACCGTTACCGGAATTGAGATCTCCAAAACGGCAATTGCCATGGCAGAAAAACATTACGGAAATGATATGGTTATCCATCACGGGTCGGTAACGGATATGCCCTTTGACAAAAACCGCTATGACGGGATATTTTGTTATGCCCTGATTCACTTATTAGACAGCAGCGAAAGGGAAAAACTGATTCGTGACTGTTATAATCAGCTATCGGAGAATGGCTATATGGTCTTTACGGTCATTTCAAAAGAAGCGCCTACCTATGGGCAGGGCAACTGTATCAGTACCGATCGTTATGAGATCTTCGACGGTGTCAAAATGTTCTTTTATGACCGGGAATCCATCGCATCCGAGTTTGGCAAAGCCGGATTATCTGAGATAACGGCAATTCAGGAAAGTCAGCCTTTTTTTCTGATTAAATGTAAAAAAGGGGATACTTAAAATATCCCCCTGTAAGCTTATTTTGTAAAGAGTACTGTTTTAAATGCTGTTGCCGCTAAGTGTACCTGTACGGACCAGTCTTCTGCCGCATCACTCCCGGCATCATCAGAAATATACTTTAAGCAAAGAAACGGGATGTTTTCTTTCATGGCTACCAGCGCTAAAGGATAGGCTTCCATATCGACAATATTATACTCACGTTCCTGCTGATTCATTTCAAAACTATCGCCGCTTCCGCAAACTCCTTCCTTCAGGCTGTCAATTTTGAATCCATAATTTAATACTGTGGGGATTCCCGAGAAAGGTGTTTCATATTGATCATATCCAAGCCCTCTTACATCCATGTCCCTCTGAATAAATTTAGTACAGCACACCACTTCCCCTTTACCAAAGGTATTGCTTCCTGCCGAACCAAGATTTACTATTAATTTGGGTCTTCTTTTATGGATTTCCTTTACCAATGCCAAAGTTGCGTTTACTTTACCGATACCGGTAATTAATTTGTTTTTATCATCAAAAGCATCTCCTGCTTCCGAATCCAATGCGAAAACAAAAAGTGTATCTGAAATTTCGTAACTAATATTCTCTCCGATTTTAATCATTAACCTGTTCTTTTTTGTTTACAATATTACTATTTTAGGCAATATAAAACACTAAAAAGACAATTAATCCGGTATGCATGCATATCACAAAAAAAGTGCAGCCCTTTACAATATCAGGTCTGCACTTTTTTTGATCAAGCCGTTTTAAACGGAATTTTCAGGATAATTATATTGTTCCAACAGAGAACAAAGCTTTGCCGTTCTTAAGCTTTTGTAAATACAAACTCCTTTCCTCCCTGTTTTAAGATCACCGTATTTTCCGCCGGATTAAACTCCAGGGCAATACCCGTTTTATAATATTTAAACTTGTCTTTTTCCGTTGCTTCCAATGGATACGGCGATTGCTCTCCGGGCTGTGCGATAAGCGTTTTGTTATCTTTGGATATGGTTATTTTAACCGGAATCTGGCTGGAAGCATACGCTCCCAGGTATTGGTCCAGGTCTTCCGAACGAACGGCATACGTTTTAAACACCGGAAGCTCAAAAGGCTTGTTGTAAACAGC
The DNA here is from genome assembly GCF_002379575.1 of Flavobacterium sp. UBA4197. Classification (NCBI taxonomy): domain Bacteria; kingdom Pseudomonadati; phylum Bacteroidota; class Flavobacteriia; order Flavobacteriales; family Flavobacteriaceae; genus Flavobacterium; species Flavobacterium sp. UBA4197. The sequence goes on along the minus strand of NZ_DFUB01000033.1, from coordinate 108,696 downwards.
GCTCAGAATAGCCAGAGGAATCTCATTATTATTGTAATTGCTTCCGTTTGAGATCAGGGCGATAGCAATATTACCTTCGGAAGAATGGGAAAAAACAGCTGTAAATTTACCTATTCCGCCTCTATGTCCGTAACTTATGTTTTCATAAAACGGTATTTTAAACAATCCCAGTCCGTAGTTGTCTTTTACCGTTTTCATTAATTCAAGGTTTTCCGCTTTCAGCAGCTTTCCGCCAAAAAGGGCATTGCTGAATTTTACCAGGTCGGTTGGTGTAGACACAATTCCGCCCGCTCCCAACGGAATGGAAATATCCGTTTCCGGTTCTGCCTGCCAGCCTGCTTCAAAACGGTACGATCTGCATTCGTTCTTAGCCGTGTTTATCTTGCCGCCCAAATAGGTATTGGTCAGTCCGAGCGGTTTGGTTATATCGCTCGTCAACAGTTCGGCATACGGTTTTTTAAAGGTTTTTTCCAGTATATACGTCAGCAGTACATAATTCGAATTACTGTATGCTGCTTCCGTGTCCGGTTCAAAATCGCTTCCCCCCTTAGTGATAACCGCTACCATTTCTTTTTCCGTTCTGGCTTTGGTATTCCAGGTCTCATAGTCCTCATCATCGGTAAAATCGTGTACACCGCTTCGGTGGCCAAGCAGCTGTTTAATCGTGATCCTGTTCGCATTTGCAAGGGTTGGAAAAAACTTTTCAATGGTTTGATCCAAAGCTAATTTTTTGTTTTCAACAGCTTTCAAAATCAAAACAGCGGTGAATGTTTTTGAGATCGAACCTATCCTGTATTTTGAATTTTCGTTTGCCTTGAGGTTGTTTTCAACCGCAGCGAGTCCAATCGTTTTGGTATAAACTATTTTACCATTTTGGGAAATCGCCACACTGCCCATAAATTTGTTATTATCTTCCAATGATTTAAAATATAAATCCAGTTTCCGGGTGTCTATCTCTTGTGCCAGTACAAATGACGAAACGAAAAAACCAAACAAACAGGCCAAATAATTCTTAATCATACTATTACTATTTTTTATTTAAGGTTCTTTTTAAGCGGAGTAACAGGGTTATCAGTACATAGAAAATTACTGCCAACAGCAGCATAAGCGGTATAAACCAACTGCCTAATTGTTCATATTGGGTATAATCAACGCCCTTCTCTCTATAATATCCTAAAATAAAAACCACATCCTTCCGGTAAAAAAGCCCGACATTCTGAGGATCGGCAATTTTAGCGACAATTACGAACAGGAAACCAAATAGCAGCAAATACAAAGCGGCAAAAATCACATAGGAAATACCGTTACCGATATTGAGCGCAAGGGCTTTTATTATTTTTACCGGATTAAACGTTCTGGTTGCTTCTTCTAATTTCTTTTCGGCAACCAAAGGTTTCAGGAAAACTTCCGGCTGCCCCAGTTTTTCCACGACATCCAGTAATTTCTCAACCTCCCCTTTTCCACCGGCGGCATTATCCATCAGACTTTCATAGATATGACTGTTGATTTCCAGTAAAATCTCCTGCTGATTTTCCTTATCCAGCACTTTTGTAGCCTGCTGGATTCTTGCGATATAATCCAGATAAATCCTTTTTGAATTTTGATCCCGGAATACTATTTCTTTAAATTTCATATTGCGTTTATTATTGTATTGAGGTTGTCCCAATAGGCTTTCATTTCGTTTGTCGTATTCTGTCCCAATGGGGTAATGTTATAATACTTCCTCGGAATACCCGAGTCCTGTTCTACCCATTTTGACTCCACTAAATTTTCCTTTTTCAGCCGGTTCATCAAAGGATAAAGCGTTCCTTCGGCAATTTCAATTTTGGTCTTTTTCCGGATCTCATTAATCAGGTCATACCCGTAGTATTCCTTGCCGTCTTTCAAAATACTCAGCACCAGGAAAGACAAAGTGCCTTTCTTGAGCTGTGATATCCATTTGGTTGTAAAATCTTCGTTCATAGAACAAATATAAAACAAAATACATAGCATAACAATGTACTTTGTTTTATAATTTTAAAGATTAACCAAAAAACACAACCAAACCATTGATTATCAGCATTTAAAAGCATAAAGAGTAGTAAAAAAACTTTTACATTGTAAAAAATGGTCTTGATGATGCACGATGCTTGCGCAAAATTCATCCGGTTCAAAGAGTAACAACAGGAATATGGCGGAAAAAAGTATCGAACTTCTGCAAAAAAATTTAAGGAATTGATATCGAAAAAATGTCTTTTTACAATAAAACTAATTCCAATAATCCGACATTTGTATGACAATGACGAATCGAATATTCAGCAAAGAATTGTTATTCCTGGAAATTAAATGTATCACCCTAAAATCCTCAAACTATGTTTACAGTAGCGCAAATCAACGCAATACACAGCAAGGTAAAATCCGGTGCCGATTTTCCGGCATATATCCGGGAAATAAAACAGCTTGGTGTTACCTTTTATGAAGTGTATGTAACCGACGGTCATACCGACTATTACGGAGCCGGTGATTATAAAACTTCAGGCGGTGCTAAATATGAAACTATTGCTATCGCCCCAATTGCTGATGCAGCCCGGTTTAAAGCCATATTAAAAGCCCATCAGCAGGGTAAAACCGATTATCCCGCATTTTGCAACAGCAGTGCAGCATCAGGGATTGAGAAATGGGCAATGTGTCTGGACAAAATGACCTGTACCTATTATGACAAAGCCGGTACAGTAATCCTTGTGGAGTCCATTCCGGAGTGAGATGCTAAATAAAATTGTTTTACATCGCCTTATCTCCGGAGAATAACGCTTATTTTCGCAGCTACAAAAAAATACCGTGCAGCACACTACTCAAAATAGCATTACTTACTTTTCCGATAGCTCAGTAAACGGGATCACCGTACCGGAACGGTTTACGTTTCCGTTCTATTATGAGCCGCACCAGTTAACCCAAATTGCCGCTGCCGAATTGCAGCACTATCTGGAAACCCAAACGGAGCTGGATCATAATTTCGGACTGACAGCAGACCAACAGGGACTTGTTATCGGTAAGATGTTTGGCGTTTTGGTGGTTCAGGACAACAACGGGAAACTGGGTTATCTGGCTGCCTTTTCAGGAAAACTGGCCGGTACCAACAATCATCCGAAGTTTGTTCCGCCGGTTTTTGACATGCTGATCGAAAACAGTTTTTTCTTAAAAGAAGAGGAAATCCTCAACAGCATCAACCAGCAGATTAAAGCCATCGAGTCGGATGAACATTACAGTATCCTTAAAAGTAATTTTGAGCAGTTTACCGCCCAATCTGTCTTAGAGATAACCGCTTTTAAAAAACAATTAAAAAGCAATAAAGAAAACCGGAAAAAACACCGTGAAGCACAGCAACCGGTCTTAAGCGAACAGGAATACACTCATTTTGAAGCAGATCTGATCAAACAGAGTTTAAGTGATAAATGGGAACTGACAGTTTTATCGAACAGATGGAAACAGCTTTTGGAAGTGACCCAATCTGAAATTACCCTATTCGAAAACAGCATTGAAGCCTTAAAGAAAGAACGCAAAGAAAAATCGGCAGCCTTACAGCAGCAGCTTTTTGAGCAATATGCCTTCCTGAACCAGGACGGAAAGGAAAAAAGCCTGCAGGCGATTTTCAGCGAGACTGTTTTTGGAAAACCACCAGCCGCCGCAGGAGAATGTGCCACACCGAAATTGTTACAATATGCCTTTCTAAACAGCTATAAACCTATTGCTATGGCCGAATTCTGGTGGGGTGCTTCGCCAAAATCGGAAATCCGGAAACACAGGCAGTTTTATCCGGCCTGTACCGGAAAATGCAAACCCATTCTGAGCCACATGCTGGAAGGCGTACCTATGGATGAAAATCCGCTTTTAAAAAATTCAGGTGAAGGAACCACACTAACCATTGTTTATGAGGATGACTGTCTTGTCGTGGTTAACAAACCCGCCGAACTGCTCTCTGTTCCGGGAATCCAAATCCAGGATTCCGTTTATACCCGGCTTCAGGCAGCCTTCGGAAATATTGAACCGCTCATCATTCATCGGCTGGACATGTCTACTTCCGGACTTCTGGTGGTGGCCAAAACCAAAGAAGCCCACAAACACATTCAAAGACAGTTTTTAAAACGAACGGTTATCAAACGGTATACGGCACTGCTTTCCAAAGTGATTTCCGGGGAAGAAGGCGAAATAAAATTACCGTTACGGGGTGATCTGGACAACCGGCCAAGCCAGCTGGTTTGTTTCGAATTCGGAAAAAAAGCGCATACCCGATGGAAGGTTATCCAACGGAATGAAACGACAACCAAAGTCCATTTCTGGCCACTTACCGGCCGTACCCACCAGCTGCGTATGCATGCCGCACACGAACTGGGCCTGAATGCGCCCATAGTGGGTGATGATTTATACGGAACGGCTTCCAACAGGCTGCATCTTCATGCGGCTTACCTTGAATTTGTGCATCCCAGAACCAAAGAAACACTCTGCTTTGAAGCAGCCGAAGCTTTTTAACCGGCCGGAAGCCCGTTATATTTCTTCGGCGAAAGCAACGATATGCCCGTCAGGATCTGCAAAGTAACAAACCCGATGTCCCCAATCCCGATCCATCGTATCACTTACCAATACCGCATCTAATGCTTTTGCTCTTTTGTAATAGGGTTCGATTGCAGCAACCTCAAGATAAAGTTCACAACGGGGAATTCCGTTTCCGTTTGCCGGATGTTGTGTTTTTTCTTCAATGATTTTTGCAATTCCGCTTTCCGGCATAATGCCCAGTTTACAGGTTTCTGAAAATGCAAATTCGGTCATTCCGGGAACATGCAGTACCGGTTCCTTGTCCAAAAGATTCCGGTAAAATTCCATACTCTTATTCTGATCGGAAACGTATATAATAAATCCGAAATTTTTCATGTGTTTCTCTATTTTATGGTACGATGAAAGTCCTGACTGTGACTCCGCTATATATCCGCTATAAATATAAGTATTTGCCGTATCACAACAAAAATCATTACAACTGGATTGTCCGTTCGATATGTATCTGTTCTAAAAAGTATTCATCGTGTGAAACAACGATCAGAGTACCCTGGTATTCGTTAATGGCAGCCGTCAGGATCTCAATATTCTGAATATCCAGGTTGTTGGTTGGCTCATCCAGAACAATCATGTCCGGCGATTCATTACTGATGGTCAGACAGCAAAGGATCAGACGCATCTTTTCGCCGCCGCTCAGCATACCGGCGGGTTTGTCCCAATCGTCTTTGCCAAACAAAAAGCGGCTGAGCCTCATTTTTATATCATGTTCGGGCAAAGCCGAAACATTGAATCGCTGCGCCTGCTCGTAAATTTTCAGCTGATTGTCCAGAATAGAATAATCCTGGTCGATATATACCGTTGTATTGGCTGCCCTGTAAACCGTTCCTGTTTGTGGTGTCAATTTACCCAGAATGAGCTTTATCAGTGTTGTTTTACCGGAACCGTTCCCGCCTTTCAGCGCAATGCGCTCTCCGCTTGTGATCTGAACATTCAGGTTTGTATTCCAGACAGGCTGCTTGTGATAACTAAAATTGGTACTGGCAGCGGTAAACAGTATTTTTCCTTTGTGCAGTGCAGCGCTGTTAAGTCCGAATTTCATCTTGTCGCTATCCGGTAAAGCGGAACGCAGTTCCTGTAGTTCCTGCGAAATACCGCCAATCTTTTCGGCATGGACACTTTTCATTTTTGAAGTGCTGTTTTCGGCATTGTTCTTTAAGGTGTTCAGCATTATCCGGGCAACACCGGCTTTTTCCTGTTTCTTTTTACCGCGGGAGTCTAATTTCTGCTGTCTTTCCTGCATTTCCCGTTCTTTTTCCCTGGCTTTGCGCAAGGCTTTTTCCTTGCTGTTAATGTCCTGGTTCAACGCCTTGTTTTCCAACAGCTTTTGTCCGGCATAAAAATCATAATTACCGCCATAAACGGTTATGCCGCGTTTGCTCAACTCGCAAACCGTGCTTAAAAGATTCAATAGTTTCCGGTCGTGGCTTATGACGATCAGGGTACTGGTTGTGGTTGTAATAAAGTCATACAAAAGCTGCCTGCCAGAACCGTCCAGATGGTTGCTTGGCTCGTCCAGTAAAACAATTTCGGGTTGGTGGATTGCGATACCGGCAAGGAAAACTTTTGTCTTTTGTCCGCCGCTTAACGTTTCCATTTTCTGGGTCAGATCCAATCCGGTTAACTGCCAGTAGTTTAAAGCGTCATTACAACGTTCTTCAAGGGTCCAGTCATCGTCGAGCACTGCATAGTTTTCTTCAGTAACAATGCCGCTTACTATTTCTTTCAGCGCATTCAGCTTTGCCTCAATGCGCAATGCCTGAGCAATCGTCAGCTGATTATACTGCCCGAAAATCTGGGGTATATAATACGGTTCGGAATCCACTTTGAGCTGTCCTTCGGCCAGTGGCAATTCTTTTGCAATAATTTGCATCAGGGTGGATTTCCCCACTCCATTATTGCCAATTAAAGCTATTTTATCGTGATGATTAACGGTAAGACTGATGTTTGAAAACAACAGATTTTTATTGGGATGCACGTATGCAATGTGCTGTAAAACAATCATAATTTCTTTTTTTAAAGTGTAGCGAATACGGTGAACCGTTGCGGTTACCGTTTTGTAAGTGCCATAAAAAGAAATTATTTTTTACATTTTATCTGTTCGTATTTCGTTTGCAAATATACAAAATGTTTTTCACCATACTTGTCCGGCAAGGGCATAATGCTCTTTTCTAAAACCGGAAAAGCTGAAAAATCAGATTATATAGTACCAATTAATTGGTTATTACTTTTCAATCAGTACTATATTTTTTTTAAGCAGTCATTAGGCCAGACGGACATTAATGGCATTTTTTCCTTTCTTTCCTTCAGCCTCTTCAAATATTACTGCATCATTTTCCTTGATCTTGTCTTTTAAACCGGAAACATGAACAAAAATTTCCTGTCCTGTTTCATCCTTTATGAATCCAAATCCTTTTGTTTCATTGTAAAATTTTACCACTCCTGTTTTCATATTTTTTGTACTTTTTTTATTGGTAAATGTAATCGAAAATAGCATCCCACAAACCGGATGCTTTATTTTTTATTAAAAAAACAGGCATTTATACCTGTTACCGCCTGTATTTATCCTGCAATTCGCAGCCATCGCCATAGCGGAATATACAGTCCATTCCGGACTGGCAACCGTTATTTCTGGGCGGCTTTTTGAACCGTTTCAAAAGTAAATTTCGGGTCGGAGTATTCGATCGGTACTCCGGATGTATAGCGGGGGATGTTCATATAGGTAATCGTTACACCACGTCCTAACAGCAGTTTGCGATCCTTTTTTAGCAAAGCAATCGGCACCCGTTTCCATTTGCCGCCGCCATAAGGTTTATAATAGTAATCGCCCTGCAGCGTATCGCCCATAATCTTTCCTCTCACCTCACCGGAATCTTTCATCGTTCCTTCATATTGTATCTCATACCGTCCGTAAAAATGTGTTTTGTTCTCCGCGATGGCCAAAAGCGCAGTATCCTTACCGTTTACAGCGCGGTAAAAAGTGTAGTTTTCTTCAAATTTCTTTGTTTTAGAGTCGCAACCATAGCAAAGGAATGCCAGCAGTATGGTTAATAATGTGATGGTTCGGGCAGCGGTTTGCCTGTGCTTTTTTTCCGGATGCATACTTTCTTTTTTACGGGCTGTAATTACTGTTTTAACTGTTGTTTTCTTTATTTATTGCAGCACATCAGGAAACGCTAATCCCTTTGTTGTATTTGTTCCGGTATTCTATCGGGGTCAATCCGGTAATTTTTTTAAAAATGGTACGGAATCCTTTGGTATCCGTATAGCCAATATCATACATTACTTCGGTTACATTTCTCCGGTTGGTTTCAAAACTGCGTTTGGCAAATTCTATTTTTACCCGGTTGATATATTCCAGAACCGAATTGTTGGTTGCTTTTTTAAAGCGTCTTTCAAAGCTTCTCCGTCCCAATGCGACTAAATTAGCCAGTTCTTCAATAGTTATTTTTTCCTGTGTATTCGCCTCAATAAAAAGCTGTGCCTGTTTTACCGCTTCGTCATTGTGGTTTTTCTGTCCCTGAAACATCGCAAATGCCGACTGGCTCTCGCGGTCAATATCTACCGCAAAATATTTTGAAGCCAGAATGGCCGTAGCCCGGTCGGTATATTTTTCTACTAAATGAAGTAACAGATTCCAGTAGGAATTTGCACCGCCACTGGAATAGATCCGGGATTCTTCCGTTAAAATACTGCCGTCGACCACCTCAACATCAGGATACATTTCCCGAAATTCATTTTGAAATCCCCAATGTGTCGAGCATTTTTTTCCGTCTAACAAACCGGTAGCGGCCAGTAAAAAAGCGCCTACGCAAAGGGAAGCCACTTCTGCTCCGTTTGCATACTGTTCTTTTATCCAGGGCACAACTTTTTCATTGGCTTCCACAGCCGTTTTCATATCCCCGAAAAGCGCCGGAATTACGATTAAGTCCGTTTTCCCGACGTCCTCCAGCAACTGGGTGGTATTGACCGTATAAAGGCCGTTATTGAGTGTTATCGTCTTTTTTAAACCGACCAGCTGTACATTAAACAAAGGCTGCCGACCTGATGCCGTCATGAATTGGTTTACTGCCGAAAATAAATACTGCGGATCTGCTATTGCCTGCAAAACAGCGGTTTCCGGAACTAAAATACTAACGTTTTTCATTGTAACAGGATTTATGCTGTAACAAATATAGCCTACATTTTGTCGCAAATGCCCTTTTAGTTGTCATTTTTACACAGTTTCATTTTGCCCGTTTCTGCGGAACTTTGTAATGTTATTAATCCCTTAAAAAATAAAAAAATGGCAACCGTATCTATTTACCTGAATTTTGAAGGCACTACAGAAGAGGCCTTTACCTTTTACAAATCTGTTTTTAAAACCGAATTTAACGGCGGCATTATGTATAACAAAGATATACCTGCCCATGAAGGAATGCCGCCTTTACCGGATGATGAGCTTAACAAAGTAATGCATGTTTCCCTGCCTGTTTTAGGAGGAATCAACATTATGGGTACAGACATGTTAGCCTCTATGGGGCATCAATTAATTGTAGGGAACAACACCACGATCAATCTGGAACCGGACAGCCGGGCAGAAACGGAACGATTGTTTAATGCCCTATCCGAAGGTGCTACCGATATCATGCCTTTGCAGGATATGTTCTGGGGCGCTTACTGGGGTTGCTGCCTGGATCGTTTTGGCATTCGCTGGATGTTTAATCACACACCGCAACAATAAAAAACAATATGGCACAGCTTCATCCCTATCTTACTTTTAACGGCAATTGCAATGAAGCCATGTCCTTTTACCGGGAATGTCTGGGTGGAAAATTAATGCTCCAGCGCATTAACGATGCTCCTTTATCGGAAAAAATGCCCGAAAAAATGCGCCAGTGCATTTTACAGGCGGTTTTAATTACCAAAACCTTTGTTTTAATGGGTACTGATATCGTGACTGAAAACGGGCTGAATAAAGGCAATTCGGTTTCTTTAGCCCTGCATTGCAGCAGTGAGGAAGAGATCCGGCATTATGCTGAAAAACTCGCCGCCGGAGGGCATATCCACCAGCCTTTAGCACAAAACGACCGGGAGGTAATGATCAGCGATATTACCGATCCGTTCGGCAATCACTGGCTTCTCTATTTTGACAAAAAACAAATTCTTTAAAAACACAACTATGGCACAATTACTTTATCCTTGTTTATGGTTTGATGGTCAGGCCAAAGCAGCAGCCGCTTATTATTGTTCCGTTTTTCCCAATTCTGAAATAACCAGTGAAAACCCGATGGTTGTCCGGTTTGAGCTGAACGGCTTTCCGTTTATGGGACTCAACGGAGGTCCGCAATATGAGTTCTCTCCTGCCAATTCCTATGTTCTGGAATGCGATACCCAGGAAGAAATTGATTACTATTGGGAAAAACTGGGAGCCGGCGGCGTTTACAATCAATGTGGATGGCTGAACGATCAGTTTGGTGTTTCCTGGCAAATCGTGCCGGCTGTTTTAGCACAGCTGATGGCTGATCCGGAAAAAGCTCCGAGAGTTATTGCTGCATTTATGCAGATGACAAAATTTGATATTGAGAAATTACAAACCGCTTAAACCATTTACTATGAATTCATCAAAAACAAACCGAATCCTTTTCTGGTCGGCAACAATTTTAATCTTCCTGTTCGAAGGCGTAATGCCGGCACTAACGTCACAAACAGCACTGGCAAAAGAAGGTATCCGGCATTTGGGTTATCCGGAATATTTTGGCAATGCCTTAGTGGCTTTTAAGATCCTGGGCGTTATCATACTTATCCTTCCAAAAGCACCGAAACGCCTGAAAGAATGGGCCTACGCCGGTTTTACATTTGATTTTCTATTTGCCTCCATCAGTCATTTTGCCGTAGACGGATTGCATTTTGAGACCTTTTTCCCATTAATCGTTTTAGCCGTTTTAATGGTATCCTATATTTTCTATCATAAGAGCAGCACTGTTATAAACCTTAAAAATAATTAACGATGTCCTTTCAAGCGTATTTAGACAATATCCGGGCGAAAACCGGCAAAACGACTGCCGATTTTCAGGCAATAGCCGAAGAAAAAGGATTTACCGAAAACGGGCAGATCAAAAAAGAGATAAAGGCAACACAAATTACAGACTGGCTTAAAGACGAATATGGCTTAGGTCATGGCCATGCTATGGCTGTCTATGCTTTTCTTAAAGGGAAAAGAGAATAAAACTATTATGGATTGATTCTTACGGAAAAAGCAGCGATAATCAGACCTACTGGCATTTATTCAGCCAGCTTACTATTTTACCAATACCGCTTTCAAGTTTAAATCCGGCATTTGGATTGCTTTCGTTCAGGGAACTTAAAACTTTCCGGGCATAGTCATTCAGTAAAATTTCGATTGCTGTTAGTTCATATCCCTGTTTAAAGTATAATTGTATTTGAGGTTGTTTCCCGGCATGTATCACAACAGCGGCATATCCGATTACTTCTTTGTTATATTCGGCTAAGGCTATAGGCAATCCAAAATCTTCCGTAAGCAGCAATCTGCTATTTTGAGGTGTCGTATTCGTATCCGAAAAATTGGTGTGTTTTTCTGTGTAAAGGGATTGAATGTGGTGTAAATCGGACAGGTACACCCGCCTGATTTTTGTTTTTTCTATTATATCGTTTTGTGTATTCATGCCATTTTTATGAATATAAAAGTCTTTATAACTCTAATGCCCAGTTTTTGTATATGCTGTATGCCGGCAACAGTACTCCGGTACAACCGATAAAAACCGGCAGTACATCAAACCTTACAGCATATACGAAATAGAGGAATATTACTGTTTGTCGTTTAACAATAATTCCATCTGGATATTAGCTCTTTTATAGGGTGTTGGACGTCCCGATATTTTCTGAAAGCCCATTTTATAATACAGGTTGATCGCCGGTTTTAGAATGGTATTGCTTTCCAGGAATATTTTTGATGCACCCAATTTTTCAGCTTCCTTAATAATGGCCTGCCCCAATAGCCATCCAATATTTTTCCCCTGAGCTTTGGGCGATACTGCCATTTTTGCCATTTCAAAATCATAATCCGGATCCTCCATTTTGATTAAGGCACAAACGCCTAATGGTTCACCGTCGTATAGCGCGACAACAATTTTCCCGCCTTTGTTTAGTATATATTCCTCCGGATTGTCCAATGCCTTATAATCGGCTTCTTCCATTTCAAAATAGGAGGAAATCCATTCTTCGTTAAGCGCTCTAAAAGCCGATTGGTATTGTGGCGCATATTCCACGACCTGCACCTTTTGGCTTTCGCGTAATTTTTTTTGCTCCTGTACTCTTTTAAAGATCGATTTTTGTTCCAGTAAAAATTCCCATTCTGCAAGCGCTTCCCAAAGGTTGTGTGTGGCTTCCGCAATAACACCGTCAATCGCAGCATCAATATCGGCCGATTGTACGTTTATTATTTTGTAGGCTACTTCTTTGCCTTTTTCGGTTAATCCTGCTAAATTCCTGCGTTTGTCTTCCGATTTCAGATTGTCCATCACCAAGCCGGCTTTTGCCATCTCCTTAATGATCTTTGTAACAGACGGCTGCGAATGCCCGATTTGTTCCGCTATTTCGGTAATGGTTCTTTCCCCGTCTTCCGACAAAATAAATAATACGGGAAACCACTTTGGCGAAAAGTCCACATCATACATCTCGTAAATTTTTGCGGCATCTTCGGTTACTTTTGCCGTTAGCAAACGTAGTCTGCTGCCCAACGCCATTTTTCCTGTTCTGTTAAATAATTCCATACTGTATTTTTTAATTTGCTTTTTATGTTTTTCCCCTTCCGTTTCTGTCCGGGAGATGCTTTGTTATAATATAACTGGGTCAAGGTTCTGCTATCTCTATTGATAGATTAAATTATTACAACCTCAACTATATATTTACTTATATAACCAGTTATGCAAATGTAAATAAAAAATTGAAATGTCCAAATAATGCAATTAAATTTGAAACAAAAGATCGTACTAAGGTATCTGTTTTTGAGTTTTTAAAGATCTTGAGTACCGTTTTGTGAAAGACCAATTTAGGTATAGCTCAATACCAGAAATCCAGCCCTGTTAAATACGGCTGAATTTTAAATGGCACTGATCTCAAAGGAACTTTTTCTATAAGTCAGAATCTGTTATGCTTCTAATTATCTTCGCCGGATTTCCACCCACTATGGTATTTGAAGGTACATTTTTCAGAACTACAGATCCGGCAGCTATGATGGAGTTATCTCCGATTTCAACACCACCAACTATAGCCACGTGTCCGCCTATCCATACATTATTTCCTATTATAATCGGACGGGCATTTCCCGACTTGTGTCTGTCTATAGGATGAATATTATGACCGGCTGTGTATATTCCCACGTTAGGAGCGATAAGGCAATTGTCGCCGATCCGTACTTCGGCCATATCCAGAATCGTACAGTTAAATCCGGCATAAAAGTTTTTACCTACATGGATATTGTATCCCAGATCGCAATGAAAATTATGTTCAATAGTAATTCCTTCTCCAACGGAGCCTAATAATTCCGTAAGTATCGATTTCTTTAATGTATCATTATCGTAATCGGCCGTGTTAAAACTCTGGATTAATTTGCCGGCTCTTTTAAAATCAGCTGATAGTGATTGATCACCTCTTATATATTCAACTTTATCTTTCATTTTATCTGGAATTATTTTCTGCAAAGGTAAAATTTTGTATTTAATAAACTTTTCAGGATCAGGTTACGTTGTGGAAAAGGCGAACCATCATTCAATTTAGTTGAATAAAAACAAATTTGGACACCTAACGTAAATTCCCTTTCACAGTAATGAGATTAAAAAGTATTCCTGGTTGATGGCTGAGCTTCTTAATGATGATTGTATCGACCGGATAAAAACGCTAAATAAATCCGGATTGATAAATGGGAACACCTCATAAAAAGGATGAGGTATTTTTGTTTTTAACATAGATGGCTTTAATCAAGGTAAGGGATGAATAATTGTATAAATTTGCATGGTTGTAATCTCTGTTGATTATGTTTAGACACTTAGGTAAAAACCGGACTTATTCCCATAATCTGAAATTAGCATCCATGCTATCTATTGTAGCAGGGATTGTGAATGTAACCGGAGTGATGTCAATCAAAGTACTTACTACCAATGTAACAGGTCATTTTGCTTATTTTTCAGAAGAAGTCGTGCTCCAAAATTATCCAACAGCTACTATTTTTCTATTATACATCCTGTTTTTTCTTTTGGGAGCTTTTTGTACGGGTGTACTTATTGAAATGTTTATGAGAAAGAATTTAGCCGTTTCTTATCTTATTCCAATGTTTATTGAGATGATAATCTTATTATTGGTATCGTTATTGGGATTTGATTTTTGGAGTTCACATGTTATAGCCTGCCTGCTGTTGTTTGCTATGGGACTTCAAAACGCACTTGTTACCAAGGTGTCACATTCTGTGGTAAGAACAACACATCTGACCGGTCTGTTTACCGACTTGGGGATTGAACTATCGCAATTGATCTTTTATCGGTCGGATATGTTCAGCTATAAGAAGATCAGGCAAAGTATCAACCTGAAGCTGATCATTATTTTTTGCTTCTTTTCGGGATGTCTTCTGGGTGGTGTATTGTATCACACCTTAGCACTGAAAACTTTGCTGATAGCGGTTTTGGTACTTCTGGCAGCATTATATTATGACTACGTGATATTAAGGTATTACCACTTAAAAAGAAAGTTTAAACACTAACAATTGAGATAAAATATTTACTAATTTTTAATACAGAGAAATGATTATGTCTGAAGAAATGAAAGATTGCCCGCAATGTGGATCAGCTTATGGCTATTACCTGAATGATGAGCTATATGCCTGTCCAGAGTGCAGCCATGAGTGGAACCCAATAGCATTAGCAGAAGAAGGTAAGTTGGTTGTAAAAGATTCCAACGGGAACATTTTACAGGATGGCGATTCGGTGATCGTAATAAAAAACTTGCCGGTTAAAGGAGCTTCCGGGCCGGTCAAAGCGGGAACCAAGGTAAAGAACATTAGACTTGTGGACGGCGATCATAATATTGACTGCAAGATCGATGGTTTTGGAGCCATGGGACTAAAGTCTGAATTTGTTAGAAAAGCGTAGTAACAATATTACAATAGAACAGCCAGTATATTTATGATAAACTGACAATGCTGATTCATCAATTTAATATTGAAGGTTGTGCTTATATAAAAAGGCAAGATATATTTTCTTGCCTTTTTATAGTTTTAGCTTTTACTGTTTTCTTCTGGCGATCAGCCTATTTTTAAGCTTTATTCTTCTTTAAGTTTTCTTCTGCCTGTTTTTTCCGATTTTTATGCTCTGCATGAAATTACAATATACGGTAACCCATTCCACAAAACTACTTTTTCAGGGTAAGTAGTTACAGATACCGGAGTTTCATTTCTTCCATGTCCAGATACATCAAATGCTTGCGGATGATCTCTTCATTCAGTGTTGCTTCTGCCCTGTTCTTGTCATGCAGCCATTCCCGTTGCCGGTTAATGATATCCATATATACTGCCTTGCATTTTTCCGACATTTGATCATTATCGGCAATCAGGCTGTTATGTTCCCATTTAAGTGCCATTTGCTGCAGTACCGGCTCCGTGTTGAGCTGTTCGTTATAATTGGTTCGCAAATGCAAAAGCGCATGTTCTGCTAATTGCCTTTTGATCTGGTGTTCAATCTCCTCTTCCGGCAGGTGCTGGTCCGGATCCGGCATGTTGATTTTCCGGATGAGATACGGCAAGGTCAGTCCCTGAACCAGTAACGTTAGCAGTATTACCACAAAGGTGATAAACAGGATCAGGTTACGCTGTGGAAAAGGTGAACCGTCGTCCAGTTTTAGCGGAATCGACAAAGCAGCTGCCAGCGAAACCACTCCGCGCATTCCCGTCCAGCCTATCAGCAGCGGCACTTTATACCCCGGACTTCGCCTGTCGGCCACGGTAATAAAATTACGGGCAATAAGCGTTACCACAACTGCACCATAGGACGCTATAATCCGGCCTACGATCAGCACCACGGTGATCAATACACCATACCCCACAGCTGTTGCAATACTCACGCCTTCCAATCCGGCGGTAATCTCCGGCAAATCCAGTCCGATCAGGATAAACACCAGTCCGTTTAATATAAAACAAAAACTTTCCCACACATTAACGCCTCTTAGCCGTGAAGTGCCGCTAAGAAACAAATGCCGGTTATTCGACAACAGTAAACCACCGCTCACAACTGCCAATACTCCCGAACTATGCACTTCCTCTGCCGCAAGATACATGATATACGGCGCTACCATCGTTAGCACTATATCCATATTCGCATCCGTTGGCAGATATTTATGGGCTTTCATAAAAATCCATCCGGTAAGCAATCCTACACCCAGTCCGCCAATTACCATCCATCCGAAACTCAGGGCTGCTTCGTGCCAGACAAACTGACCGGTCGCCACGGCAACCATTGCAAAACGGAAAATAATTAAGGAGGACGCATCGTTTAGCAGACTTTCGCCTTCCAATATTGACGATACCCGGCGCGGTACTTTTACAAACTTCAAAATGGCTCCGGCACTAACGGCATCGGGCGGTGATACAATTCCGCCCAGTAAAAAGCCCAAGGCCAGCGAAAAGCCGGGTATAAAATAATTAGCGACTAAAGCCACCGAAATAGCCGTCAGAAACACCACCACAAAAGCAAAGCTGACAATAATTCTGCGCCAGCGCCACATTTCTTTCCAGGAAACCGTCCAGGCAGCTTCATATAATAACGGTGGTAAAAAGATAAAGAAAATCAGCTCCGGATTGATATGCAAAGCCGGTATGCCGGGAATAAAACTAATCGCCAGTCCCGCCACTACCAACAGCACCGGATAGGCAATCTTTACTTTATTGGCCAGCATAATGAGCAGTACAATCGCTACAAGCAAACTCAGGTAAAATGGTAAATGCGCTATCATGGGAATCAGGTGTTAGGTAATATAAAGATAAAAATTGTAGTTATTCTCCGGGCATTTTTTTATAGCACAAGCCATAGCCCCGCAAAAGTTAAATAGTCCAAATATATTTGCTTTTTGCTTTTTTGCTCCTTGCCTTTTGCTCCTTGCTTTTTGCTTTTTGTCTTTTGCTTTTTGTCTATTTGCCTCTTCACATCCCGCTACTCCCCCTCAAAAGCCCCTTTCATATCTTCAAATGCCCAGGCGGCCATTGCGCTGATAATCGGCTGTAAAGCATGTCCGGAATTGGTTAACCGATACGTTACAAAAGGCGGAACCACCGGTCTTGCTTCCCGGATGATCAGTTTATCGGCTTCAAGCTGTTTTAAATGCTGAATCAGCATTTTTTCAGTGATCGCCGGAATGGCGCGCTTCAGTTCACTATATCTTTTATCGCCGGAAGTAAGATGATAGAGGATAATCGGTTTCCAGTAACCGCCTATTCTTTCCATTACATAAGTTACCGGACATTCCGCCAGGGCAAAACGCTTGTTTTCCTGTATGGTCG
Organism: Flavobacterium sp. UBA4197; assembly: GCF_002379575.1. Classification (NCBI taxonomy): domain Bacteria; kingdom Pseudomonadati; phylum Bacteroidota; class Flavobacteriia; order Flavobacteriales; family Flavobacteriaceae; genus Flavobacterium; species Flavobacterium sp. UBA4197. The sequence continues at coordinate 91,571 of NZ_DFUB01000033.1, read as the reverse complement.
ATGATTCTTTAATTGCTGTCATAATACATACTTTAGGGTAAGTACTTGTATAAAAGTAAGTACAAAGATACCTTTGTATGACAAATAAAAAAACAAAATATCATGAAAATTATAATTGCAGGTTCTCTTGGAAATATCGGTAAACCCTTAACCCAAAAACTGGTTGGCGAAGGCCATACCGTAACGGTTATCACCAGCAGCGCAAACAGACAGGCGGAAATAGAAAACTTAGGAGCAAAAGCAGCCGTAGGTTCCGTTAGTGATGCCGCTTTTTTACAGCAGGCTTTTCACGGTGCCGATGCCGTTTTTTCGATGACACCTCCCAATATGGGTGGGAGCAACATCATTACAAACACGGTAAACGCCGGTAAAGCATTGGCTGCAGCCATAAAAGAATCGGGCGTAAAACGCGTAGTGATGCTGAGCAGTATTGGTGCCGATTTACCGGACGGAAACGGGCCGATCCAATCGCTATATCATATTGAGCAGCTGTTTAACGAACTGGATGCAGTAGCGATTACCTATCTGCGTGCCGGATATTTCTACACCAATTTTTACAATGATGTGCCGATGATTAAAGGCATGAACATTATGGGCGGTAACATGGAAGCCAATACGACTTTACCACTGGTACATCCAACGGATATTGCGGTGGCTGCGGCAGAAGCTTTACAGCAGGAATCTACCGGTAAAAACATCCGTTATGTTGTAAGCGATGTAACAACTCCGGCGCAATTAGCCGCTACACTGGGAGCAGCCATAGCCAAACCGGCATTACCCTGGGTAACGTTTACTGACGAACAGGCACTGGAAGGTATGCAACAGACCGGAGTACCGAAAGAAATTGCGGAAGTGTATACCGAAATGGGTGCCGGATTGCGAAACGGAGCGATCCAGCATGACTTTATCCAACAGGGCAGCGTAACAACCGGAGCCATAAAACCGGAAGATTTCGCAAAAGAATTTGCTTCAAAATTCTAATTTCCGATTCCCGTTAAACAAAAAAGGAAAGCCTGTGACTTTCCTTTTTTTATTTATAATGTCCCGTCCTTTTAGTTTTTTAATGATGCCATATCAATCACAAAACGGTAACGCACATCGCTTTTCAGCATACGCTCATAAGCTTCGTTAATATCCTGCATTTTGATGATCTCAATATCCGAAACGATATTGTGCTCTCCGCAGAAATCCAGTAATTCCTGAGTTTCAGCGATGCCGCCAATAACAGAGCCGGCAACCGATTTTCTGCCTAAAATCATCGGAACGGTGTTCAGCATCGGGTTAAGATCCCCTAAATAACCTACCAATACGATTGTACCGTTAATGTTTAAAGTTGGGATATAATGGTTTACATCATGTACATAAGGAACGGTATCGATAATTAAGTCGAATTTACCGCCTACCTCAGCCATTTGTGACTCACTTGTTGAAATGATTACCTGATCGGCGCCCAGTTCCAAAGCGTCTTTTTCTTTTTCCGGAGAACGGGAAAACAATGTTACATGAGCCCCAAGTCCTTTTGCCAATTTGATAGCCATGTGTCCCAGTCCGCCTAATCCCACTACGGCCACTTTACTGTCCTTTCCTACTTTCCAGTGTTTTAATGGCGACCAGGTGGTAATTCCGGCGCATAATAACGGTGCTGCCGCAGCCAGATCCAGGTTTTTAGGCACTTTTAATACAAAATGCTGGTCGACTACCACTTTTTCGGAATAACCGCCAAAAGTCTGCTGGTTCAGATGTTTGTCTTTACCGTTGTAGGTACCTGTGAATCCCGGAATACAGTATTGTTCCAGATCATTTTTACATTGCTCGCATTCTCTGCAGGAATCGACCAAACAACCAACCGCAGCGATATCGCCTACTTTAAATTTGGTTACTCCGCTACCTACACTGCTCACTCTACCTACAATTTCATGTCCCGGAACAGCCGGATAAATCGTACCGCCCCAGTCGTTGCGTGCCGTGTGCAGATCGGAATGGCAAACGCCGCAATACAGGATTTCGATTTCCACATCATTAGCCGTTACGGTTCTGCGGTCGATACTTAGTTGTGCTATTGCTGCATCGGGAGCCTGTGTCCCGTATGCTTTTACGGTGAATTTTTCCATTGTTTTTCTGTTTATTGCTTGTTGTTTTCTATAGAATTATTGTATGCTGTTGTATTCTTCATCGGTTACCGGTTCCAGCCAGACCACATTTTCATCCCCTTTATAACTGGTAATGGCAATATGGGTAAAATGACTGCCGGATGCCGCTCCGTGCCAGTGCTCAACATTTGCCGGAATATTAACTGTATCGCCTTTTGCAATAGCAATTGCCGGTTTCCCTTTTTCCTGATAAAAACCGTTTCCTTCGGTTACCAGTAATACCTGCCCGGCAGGATGCGTGTGCCAGTTGGTTCTGGCAGCCGGTTCAAACTGTACATTGGCAATGGAATAGTTTACATCACCTCCTTTTTGGATTAATATTTTAACCCGGGTGGTACCCGAAAAATAAGCGGCAGAACCTCTTTCTCCTGTTGGAAAAATAGCCTTTTCATTAGTGCTGTTGGCATTCATATTGATATTTTTTGAAGGGTTACAGGATGGTAAAAAGGATACAAAGGCGGCGAAAAGTACAAACCGGATAAATTATTTTTGCATACATGTTATTTTAGTGATTCTACCTGTTGTCCGCTTCTTTGGGACCCGCTGAAAAATTGGTTTGAAACCAATCTCCGTATCGCGTTCCTTTTAACATCGGTACAAAATTCTTACCTATTTGCCAATCTTTTGTTATACCGATTACAGTATTGCATACCAATATTACTGATTGCGGTTTACCACTAAAAAACCTATCCTTAAATGTACTAATTTTGATTTGTTTAAAATGGTAAAGTGATGGACAAAGTTTTAAGATTGGATCATGTAGGCGATTATAATAAACTTTTAGGACAGGAAACACTGCATCCGTTAGTCAGCGTGATTGATCTGTCTAAATCGGAACCGCGCCCGCATCAAAGGATGAATTTCGGTTTTTATACCATTTACTTAAAAGACATCCATTGCGGCGATATGCGCTACGGCTGTAATTATTATGACTACCAGGAAGGAACGCTGGTTTTTTTAGGTCCCGGACAGGTTATCGGTATTGAAAATAACGGTCAGCATTACCAGCCGCAGGGCTATGCGCTGACGTTTCATCCGGATCTGATTCACGGCACTTCACTGGGCCGCAATATCAACGATTATACCTTTTTTTCGTATGAAGTATTTGAAGCGCTTCATTTATCGGAAACGGAGCGAAAAGTGATTGTGGACTGCCTATCTAAAATCCAGTTTGAACTGGAACATGCCATTGACAAACACAGCAAAAAACTGATCGTCAGCAATATTGAACTGTTCCTGAATTACTGCGTTCGTTTTTATGACCGCCAATTCGTAACCCGTGACCATGTTCATAAAGGATTACTGGAACGTTTTGAAAATCTGCTTCACGATTATTTCCAATCCGATAAACCGCAGCGACTGGGTTTACCGTCTGTAGCCTATTGTGCGGCACAACTGCATCTATCTGCCAATTATTTTGGTGACCTGATCAAAAAGGAAACCGGTAAATCGGCTCAGGAGTATATTCAGCTAAAACTGATGGATCTGGCAAAAGAAAAGATCTTTGATACCAACAAATCTGTAAGTGAGATCGCCTATGAACTGGGTTTTAAATATCCGCAGCATTTTAGCCGGTTGTTTAAAAAACGTATGGGGTATTCGCCTAATGAATACCGGGTGATGAATAACTAACGGATTACCAATAGAAAAAATGCAATTATTTTAAACATGGCCTTCCCGATTTTTCAGCTCACTTAATTCTATTTTTTTATACAGCTGTAAATTTCAATTAAGCAATAAGAATCTTATTCGTAACCTTTTTTATATACAAGAGCTACTTATTGATTCCTTTTATTTTTCATCTTTATATAAATTACAATAAACTGAGAAATAATTATCAATACAGGCATAACATATAAGTTTATATAAAGCATATATACTATACACAACAGTATCATAATTAAGGGTATAATTAACCAAATATGTTTCATCACATCAACAATTGATTTACGAAATTGTTTATTATTTTATACTGAAACAAATATTTAGCTACGCAAATCTACTCATGGTAAAAAAAATCACTTTGATGCATCAGAAATAATGAAACCGGCTATCAAAATACCTTTCAAGTATCCGGAAATCTTTTCTTAAATGCCCATATTTGATAATCAACATTGGGTAAACCAATTGTTGTTCTTATGGAATCGAGTTTTTTAGGATATGCTAACCCCGGTTGTATAATTGTTCCGTAAATTGATTTTTTCTTTTCTAAATAAGTTCTATCCACTATTATGGCATACTCTTCCGGTGCTAATTTTCCATTAACCATATTGTCATACAACATTTTTAAGTATTTCTTCTTAAAACTGTCTTTTTGATGCATAAATATTATCATAAAATTAACCGGTACTTCTTCAAAGCTTCCCGTACTTCCTATTAACTGATAATCAGGATATCCATATTTAGCAATTATCTCTTTTATTTCTTTTTTATGCTTTTTCTGGTAAAACCTCATTGTTACATAATCCAATTCAGGCACTCTGGCCGCTTCATCTTCCTTAAACATTCTTTCTATTCTATTTCGTAAAACCGGGTCAAATTGTTTAAAATATTCTTTCCTTAGATTTCTTTTTTCTTCAATCGTTAACAGATTATATTTTATAAGTACTTTCCCAATACTATCTCTTTTAGGATGCGTAATTCCTATTCCGCCAAATTTAGAATACCCTTTTCTTATTTTTGTTTCAATATTATCGGTATTACCCGTTAATACCGAGCATGCTATATAAGTAGAATATTCATTGATATTTTCAGTCTCATGCGGCTCGTACTTTTGAAACAAACTATCTAAAATATTATAGCTTTTCTGGAAATTATTAGTCAGAAACAAACTGTCTGCCTTATATACCTGTGAATAATAAGGAATGTAATTTACATCCGAAGCATTGTTCGTTTTGTTTATTAAGGTTTTACAGGATAACAGCGTTACAATAAAACCAACTATAAATAATTTTTTATTTTTTAAAGAGAAAAACATACTATTACCATTTAGAATATTTTATTGTTACATTTTAATATTTTAAGGAAAATTGCACCCAACATAGTTAAATAGGACAATTTGCTCTATTTTTTTCATTATTATCAATACGTAAATAACAAAAATGCGTGTTATGTAATACTGAAACAAATATTTAACTACGCAAATCTACTCATGGTAAAAAAAACGTACTATTAAAGCGTAAAAAAGCCTGACTTTAAATAGTCTGGCTTTTTTACCGGTATAAATTTTACCTAAATAATCCTTATTTTAACTACGCATCAGAATTATATATTTAATTTTAATTCATAACCTTATCCTATTACAAACACCCCTTTGAACCTTGAAAAAACTATTCCCGATTTTATTCTTGATACTTCTGACGGGTTGTTTACAGACAACCATTCTTAAAAACGGCTATTCACAAGCTCCGGTTAATCCTAAAGTATTTCAGAATAAAGCCAGTTTTGACAAATCGATACTGGCGCAAATTGACACCACCGTAATCTATGAAGAGTTCCTTCCGGTTTATTACAACGGCAGTGTACAACAACAAAATATCTTAGCGCGAAACAATCATAACAACCGCAATACAATTTATGGCGTTTACCGGTTTTACGGAAACGGCAATTACAACCTGTTTCATTTGGACAGAAACGACTCGATACTGACCCAAAACATGTTCGATCCTGCTTATACCGGGTGGAGAGGAGTCCTTTATCTAAAAAAGGCAAAATTACCGGAGATTTGATTACCCAAACCGGACAGCTTGGCTGGCAAATTGGAAAACAGACACAGGAATTCACTGTTCATGGTGATACACTTTATGTTACCGCAAAAAACCGCTACCGCTATGTTTATATCAAAAGATCCATAAACCCGGAACTTTTAAAACAGCATTCCAATTGGTAAACGGCTAATTTCCTACTTCCGTTCATTTATTAAAAATCATCCGCTATAGCATAAATATAGCCTACACCGGTCTCCCCATTGCTCTTTTTATAGCTGGCCAGGATCCGTTTATAACCGCTTCCCTCAAAATCATCAAGGTATTTCCGGTTGGCAACCAGTTCGTCTGAAAAAAGAACATAGGCTTCAATTTCATTTTGTTCTCCGGCATCAGCATGCCGGAAGCCATAATATCCCATTTCGGCTCCCCAGCCTTTGTTTTCCAGCTTCCCTTTTACTGTTGCCTGCTGCCATTCTCCCCGGATGTGCTCCATAATATGATGATTCGGCTTTCCCGGAGCAAGAGTACCGTAAATAATCAGGTAATTTTCGGGTTTGAATTTCTTAAAAAATGCTTTTTCAGTTTCCGTTAAATCAAAACTTTCCAAACGGTTTACCATAATGTCCGGCACCCGGCTGTTCTTATTTAAACCGGTTATAATTTCTGCTATATTCATTGTTTTACTATTCATTTTCAACACTTTTATTCTATATTATACCACTATTCCGATATTGCATGCGGTATGCTTTTTTGCAGCAGCATTATTAAAATAATATTGAGCATGGCAAACCCGCATAGTATGTTTAAAAATACCGTCGTATTAAAATTCTGTATGATAAAACCGCCTATAAAAGGAGTAATGGCCTGAGCAATTAACGGTAGCCGGGCTAATTTACCCATAATTACGGCATAATTATCCTGTCCGTAAAGCCACAAAGGCAATGTTCCTCTTAAAATAGAGCGCATTCCGTTTCCCATTCCAAAAAAGATAACGCCCAGGAAAGCTACTTCCTGACCTAAGAAAAAGAGCAGTAATCCCAGTAAAATGGCTATTGCAGACATCACTGCCGTTTTTATGGGCGCTTTTTCAGACAGGATCAGATCCAATATCCAGACACCTACCTGACTTGGCCCCAATAGTGCAGCCAGACTTATTGCTTTGACCATACTGATATTGTTATCTCGTAAAATAGCAATCAGGTGAATGGATATTCCGGTCATTAATACAGCACCAATTGTAAAGTTTGCCAGCAATAAGTAAAAAGCGCCAGAACGGAATATCGCATTGGTCTTCCCTCCTGTAAGGTCCGGCGGAGATATTGTTTTTCCCGTAACTGCGTCCGCTTTAAAAACAAAACGATGTATCGGATATATTGCGATAATGAGCAGCACCGCATATATAAAACAGGTGTTCCGCCAGCCAAACCGGCTTAGAAGCAGGGAAACAAGCGGCCAGGAAACAGTGGGCGCAAATCCGGAAATAAGGGTAATCTGTAAGATTGATTTACCCGCTTCTTTGCCTTTCTTTTTGCCCAATGTTGCAAATAATGCGTCATACAAGCCCATTCCCATGGCAATTCCCACCACAATCCAACCGAACAAAAACAAGATAACATGTTCCGACAAACCGATAACAATCAGCCCTACTCCCATCACAATACCCGAATACAACAAGACTGTATTAGTACTGTTTTGGTTAATTATCCTGCCAATTCCCGGCGATAACAATCCTGAAACCAATAAGGCCAGCGACAAAGAACCGTAAACAAACTGATGCGACCAGCCTGTTTCTTCCATGATCGGCGCTGCCAGAATTGCCAAAATAAAAAAAGAACCACCCCACAATAAGATTTGAGCGACACCTAATACCATGTTTTTGAGTAATGGCTGCTTTTCGATTTCCTGCATATTCTTGATCATTCTGAATAATTTCTACAAACTTCTTAAGATTTTATATATTTGTAAAACGCTATTTTTCGATACAATCAATCGATAAAACCGATTATAAAATGGAACTCAGACAACTCCGCTATTTCCTAAAGGCAAAGGAATTTCTCAACTTTACCGAAGCCGCTGCCGCATTACACATAAGCCAAAGTACCTTATCGCAGCAAATCAAACAACTGGAAGACGAGCTGAGGGTTCCGTTATTTAACAGGATTGGCAAACGCATAACACTGACGGAAGCCGGCGGATTGTTTGCAGAATATGCCTTGCAGAGTCTTAACAAGGCAAATGACGGTTTCCAGTTATTAAAAGACCTGAACAACCTGAATACCGGAAAAATCCTGATTGGCGTAACCTATGGATTGCGGCATACCCTAACGCAGGCCATCATTCAGCTTAACGCGCAGTTTCCGGAAATCAGCTTTGAAATTGTTTTCGGGACTTCAAAAGAACTGATTGAAAAATTAAACAGCTTCGAGTTGGATGTCATCCTTACCTTCCAGGAAACACCTTCGGCAAAACATTTTAAGCACCAAAAACTGTTTAGCGCACCAATGTCGCTGGTAACGTCTGATGCCGTTTTTGCTAACCAGCGAACGGCTATTTCGTTAAAAGAGATAAGCGAACTTCCTCTGGCACTTCCGGCAAGCGGATACAGTACCAGTCAGTTTATGGGCAATGCTTTTTTAAAAGCCGGTTTGCAACCGAAAGTTGCTATTGAAATAAACGATATTCCCACGCTGCTTGAATTGGTGAGAACCGGAAAATGGCATACGATACTGACACAGACAACCATTAACAATGAAAAGGAGCTGTTTGCCATTCCTGTTAAAGGAAATAATATGATCCGGACAGCGATGATTATTGCCCTGAAAGAGGTTTATGAAAAAAAAGCGGTAACGACCTTTCTCGATATACTGATCCGGCTGAACAAGGCATAAAATCAGCCACATACCCTTCCGGCCGGAAAAAGGCTTGTCAAAGACCGCTGCAATACCCCTGAACTTTTGTAACTTGACACTGAAATTACAACCCTTTATTTTAATCAAATGACGACGCTGCACCATTTAAACTGTTTAAAGATTGTTTCACCGGTTAACGATAATGTTATCGGACACTGTTTATTACTTGAAAATAATGCGGAACTGTATCTTGTTGATACCGGAATCGGGTTATTAGACACTCAAAATCCGGACGAACGAATCGGACAACCGTTGATTGATATTGTGGGTTTTCAGTTTAACGAAGCGCGTACCGCCATAAAACAGATCGAACAGCTCAGGCTCGATCCGGACAAGGTTACCCATTGCGTGATTACGCATCTGGATCCGGATCATATCGGCGGACTTGCCGATTTCCCGAATGCGGTCGTGCATGTAGGAGTAGAAGAATATCAAAATTTTAAAAGCGGAAATCCGAGATATTTACCGCAGCAGCTGGATCATAACCCAACCATTGTAACCTATGCCGGAAGCACAGCAACCTGGTTTGGATTTGAAGCCCGTAAAGTAAACCTGAATTCCGATACGGAGCTATACCTTATCCCGCTTTTCGGACATACCCTCGGACATTGCGGTGTGGCGCTACAACACGAATCCGGATGGTTATTCTATATCGGGGATGCTTATTATATGAAAGTGGAACTGACCGATGCGGAACATCCGGTAAATGAACTAGCCCGAATGAGAGCTGATAATGATGGTCTGCGAATCGAAACACTAAACCGCATTCGTGCCTTTGTTGCGGAACATCCGGAAATAACCGTTTTTGGCTATCATGATATCGCCGAATTCCAACCGGCCGGAATAGTACTATAACGGAAATTTTATCCCTTTGCCATTATGAAACATGCAAAGCCTGTACATCCTGATTTCCTGTATTTTCTGGAGTTAAAAGAAACAAACATACAGGAATTGTTTCACGATCTGAGAGCCTGTATACTGGAATTATATCCCGAAAGCAATGAATTGCTGTATCATACGCATGCGCTCACTACTGTATTTTCCGTTTCCGACACGCTTTCGGATGCTTTCTGCATGCTGCCCATCTATACCAGTCACCTGAATTTAGGTTTTAATAAAGGAACATTGCTGCCCGATCCGGACAAATTATTAACCGGTACGGGGAAACTGATCCGGCATATTCCGGTGAGTACTGTCGAAGATTACCGAAACGAAAAAGTTAAGGCATTGCTGCTGTCGGCTATTGAACTGGCCATTCAGGACAGGACCAAACCGGCTTCCGTTACCGGTTCTTCCATTTCCAGAATCAGCAGGGAATAATACCGATGCTTATAAAGTAAGCTGGTAAACACGGGATTCTTCTTCCCAGGGATGATACCCCTGACCGATATAGCGGAAACCCATTTTTTCATAATACCCCACATGGTCGGTACTAAGGTTTAAGTATTTAAAACCAAATTTACGGGTGTCCTCTTTTGCTTTTTCAACCAGTAAGGCTCCATAGTTATTGCCGCGGTGTGCCGCTTCAATAAAAATAGCACAAACCCACGGGTACAGCTCTCCCCTGCTGATAAAATCATTGGTGATCAGTCCGGCACAGCCGATAATCACCGCATCCTTTTCCAGTAAATACCATTGTGGCAAATCCTGTTCGGCATGGATACAATGCGTGATACAGTCTTCATATATAACAGGCGATACTTCCTGCCATGCCTGCTGTAAATAGTGTATTGCTTTATCTTTATATTCGGGGTTTTCCCGGACGGATATTATTTTCATCTGTTTTTAATTGTTATGATGCTTAATGCTGATTTCTTATAAATATACAAAAAACCTGATCCGGACACACCCAGTAAGGAGCATTAACTGGATATGCCGGAAAAGGAATTTTGTGTTTCAGATTCTAATTAACACCACCTCCAAGGGCTCTGTACAAATCGCCGGATGCATTTAGCTTTTCCAGTTTGAGGTTAATGACTTCCAGATCGTTTTGAAGGGCATTATTCTGGGCTGTAATAACTTCCAGATAAGTTGCCATACCGCTTTTATAAAGCAGCATCGCTCCTTTTGTCGCTTTCTCCAAAGAAGCCGTTTTCTGGTCTATCAGCTGTAGGCGCTCTTTGGCATATTTTATTTTTGACAAGGCGTCAGATACTTCCCCAACGGCAACCAGAAACGATTGTTTAAACTGTATCGCCGCTTTTTCCTGTTCCAGCTGAGCTACCTGATAGGCCGTGCGCAGCGTTCGTTTTTGGAAAATTGGCTGTACCAGATTCGCCGCTATATTTTTGGTAACCGAACCCGGAAAATCAAACCAGCTGTCAAATTCAAACGAATTGACACCTATTTGCGGGGTAATGCTCAGCCTTGGATACATGGCCGCTTTTGCCAGTCCGGTTTTTGCCGTAGCAGACATTACCGCAAATTCTGCTGCTTTTACATCCGGTCTCCGGCTTAAAAGTGCCGCCGGAACACCTGCGTCAAAAACATCATGCAGCGCATTCACATCCAGGCTGCCCGAACGCTGTATGCTGTCCGGATAGTCGCCACACAAAATACGCAGGGCATTTTCCTGCACCGCTATATTTGTTTTCGCCAGCGGTACGAGTAATTCAGCTGTTTTTTTCTGTGCTTCGGTCTGATCGACTGCCAGCGAATTGATATTCCCGGATTTGTACTGCAATTGCATCATTGCTAAAGTATTGTCCGATAGTTCAATATTTTTCTCAGCAATTTTGAGCTGCTCATCCAGTCCCAAAAGATTGTAATATGCCTGTGCCACCTGGACAATGATCCTGGTTTTTAATGCCGAAAGGTTTTCTTTCTGGGCAAAATAACCCGCTCTGGCATCTCTTTTCTGCAAAGCAGCCTTGCCCCAGATATCGGCTTCCCACGAAAGGCTCAGGTTTGCACTATAATCATCCAGATAGTTTTTCCCGGTAAACTGCTCGCTTAACGAGCCGTTTAAAGAGTTTCTGGACTGATAGGTCCGGTTTGCCCCGGTTGAAAATTCCAATGTGGGCATCAGTGAATGCTTCGCCTGTTTATAGGCCAGGTCCAGCTGTTCCATACTTTTAACAGCCGTAAGCACTTCGTTGTTTTTTGCCAGTGCCTTTTCGATAAGTTCTGCCAGCAAAGGATCTTTATAAAAGCTTTTCCACGGCAGTAAAAGGGTATCTCCCGTTACCGCAAGCTGTTCCCGGTATTGTTCCGGAGTGTTTAAATCCGTACGGGCATATTTTTTACCCACCACACAGGACGATGCAATCATGGCGGTACATAAGGCAATCGCTATATTGTTTACTATTTTCATTAGTTTCTGTTTATAGTCTGATTCATTTTGTTGTTACCGGAAATCTTTTCCTGTAAATACTGGAAGAATATAAAGAGCAACGGTATGACAAAAACACCTAATACCACTCCGCTTAACATTCCTATCGCAGCACTTATACTGATGGATTTATTTCCTACTGCGGTACCTCCTGTGGCAAACATCAGCGGTATCATTCCCACAATAAAAGCCAGTGAGGTCATGATAATCGGGCGCAGCCTGGATCTCGCTCCTTCAATCGCGGCTTCAATGATTGATAATCCCGATTTTCGCCTTTGCAATGCAAATTCCACAATCAGGATGGCATTTTTGGCCAACAGTCCTACCAGCATGATCAATCCTACCTGTACATAAATGTTGTTATCCAGTCCTACCGTTTTAATTCCGGCAAAAGCCCCCAATATTCCCGTTGGTATGGACAGTAATACCGCCAATGGCAGTAAATAGCTTTCATACTGTGCAGCCAGCAGGAAGAATACAAATAGCAGACACAATCCGAAGATCGCTACCGTCTGGTTACCTGCCGATTTTTCTTCTAAACTCAATCCGGTCCATTCATAAGTATAATCAGACGGAAGCGTGTCCAGTACTTTTTCAAGATTACCCATAATTTCTCCGTTACTATAACCCGGTAAGGCTACAGCTGTAATACTAACGGAGTTGTACAGGTTATAGCGGTTCACCGATTCCGGTCCGTACACCTTTTTCAGAGTAACCAGAGCTTTAACCGGTACCATTTCCATTTTGGCATTGCGTACGAATATTTCATTAAAAGCGGCTTCATCGGTTCGGAAGATACCGTCTGCCTTAACATTCACACGGTAGAATTTCCCGAAACGGGTAAAGTCAGCCGACTGATCTCCTGCAAAATAGGTCTGAATATTGTTTAACAGATCCCGGACGCTTACGCCCATCTGCTTCGCTTTGTCTTCATCAACTTCCAGTTCCAGCTGCGGATAATCGGCACGGAAAGTAGTATAAGCAAATTGCACACCCGGCTGCTGCATGATCTGTCCGATTACTTTATCGGCCATCGCTTTCAGTACCGCCGGATCACGTGCCGTCCGGTCCTGTAACACGATTTCGGCACCACTGGTTACTCCGAATCCTTCTACCGGAGGCATACGCAGTACCATGATCGAACCTTCTTTTATCGTAGACAATCTGGCGTTCACATCATTTAAAATGGCTTCAATATCTTTTACTGCTCCCCTGTCTTTTTTCGGTTTTAGTTTTAAGAATCCTAAACCGTAAGCCGGGCTCGCACTGTTGCTCAGGATGTTAAATCCGGTAATACTGGTATGGTTGTCAAAGGCTTCCATTCCGTCCAGTGTTTTTTCAATTTTCTTAACCACTTCGGTTGTACGATCCAGGGCAGTTCCCGGCGGCATCGACAAGCTGTAGATCATAAATCCGTCGTCTTCCAGCGGTACAAAACTCTTTGGCGTGCTCATCATCATCAGAAAAGCAACCGCACTCACAATTGTTACCAGACCGGCTGCCAGCCATTTTCTGTTAATCAGAAAACGAACACCTTTAATGTATTTCCCGGTCAGGTTGTTGAAACCGGTATTGAAACCGGTAAAAAAACGCTGCTTAAAGCTTGTTTCCGGCACCGCATCATGGTGGTTTCCGCTATGGTTATTCTTTAACAATAAGGCACATAAAGCCGGCGTTAACGTTAGTGCATTTACTGCCGAAATGATAATGGCAATGGCTAAAGTATAGGCAAACTGCTTATAGAAAATCCCCGATGATCCGGTCATAAAACCGATAGGAATAAATACCGCAGCCATAACCAGTGTAATCGAGATTACCGCCCCGGTAATTTCCGACATGGCCGTATGGGTAGCCTCTTTAGCCGTAAGGCCGGCATCTTCTTCCATCTTACTGTGTACGGCTTCGACCACCACAATGGCATCATCCACCACAATACCAATGGCCAGTACCAATGCAAACAACGTCAGGATGTTGATCGTGAAACCGAATACCAGCAGGAAGAAAAATGTTCCTACAATCGCTACCGGAACAGCTATCGCCGGAATAATCGTAGAACGCAGATCCTGAAGGAAGATAAACACAACTATAAACACGAGCAGGAAAGCTTCGATCAAGGTCGATTTTACCTGTCCGGTGGCTTCATCCAACCGCTCTTTGGTACTCATTACACTTACGTATTTCACACCCGGCGGAAAGGATTTTGATAGTCTTTCGATTTCCCGGTTAACGCCTATTTCAATATCATTGGCATTCGAGCCAGAGGTTTGCAGGATCGCTACCGTAACGGCATTTTTACCGTTCGACATATTATCACCGCTATAGGAAATGGATCCGAATTCTACCCGCGCCACATCTTTAAGGCGCAGTATGTTCTGTCCGTCATTTTTAACAACGATATCTTCATATTGTTCCGGCTTATTCTTTTTCCCTTTGTAACGGATAATGTATTCCAAAGCCGATTTTGATTCTTCCCCCAGTTTACCCGGAGCCGATTCCAGACTCTGGTCGGCTATTGCCTGCGTTACATCGGAAGGGATCAGCCCGGCATTTGCCATTTTACGCGGATCCAGCCAAACACGCATCGAATAGTCCTTAGCCCCGAAAATCTGTGCCTGTCCTACGCCCGGTACCCGTTTTATCTGTGGTACCAGGTTGATATTCGCATAGTTTTGCAGGAACAATTCGTCGTATTTGCTGTTGTCGTCTGTATACAGGTTAAAGATAACGATCATACTGTTCTGCTGCTTGGAAGTGGTTAATCCCATACGGATTACCTCCTGCGGCAGTTTTGGCGTTGCCTGCTGTACCCTGTTTTGTACGTTTACAGCTGCCTGATCCGGGTCGACACCCTGTTTGAATACCACGTTGATGGAAAACGAACCGTCGTTACTGGCAGTCGATTTAATGTACTGCATGTTTTCCACCCCGTTGATCTGTTCTTCCAACGGTGTTACTACCGAACGGATAACGGTTTCGCTATTCCCTCCGGGATAGGAACCACTCACCATTACTGTAGGTGGCGAAATATCGGGAAAGCGGGTTACCGACAATCTTGTAAGGCCAATGATTCCAAGTATTACCAATACAATGGAAATTACGGTAGCCAGTACCGGCCTGTCTATTATGTTTTTTAACATGGAAATGTTATTTATATTAAATCAATGGGTTTGTTTATTTTTTAGCCGCTAAAGTTGCTACTTTGGGTACTACAACCATTTCGTGGTTCAGGACGTCAATGTTGTTCAGTGCGATCTTATCGCCCTGTTTTATGCCTTTGCTCACAAAGTAGTTATTACCTGCACTTCCGGCTATTTCTATAGGGGTCATCGCAACTTTATCGTTTGCGGTCAGCGTAAATACAAAAAACTTGTCCTGTATGTCTTTTACACTTGCCATCGGAACGGTCAGTACAGCAGAAAGGCTGTTGTTGAGCACCACTCTTGCCGAACCGCCGGCACGCAGGTATTTTTCCGGATTCGGGAAAATTGCTTTTAGTGCAATACTTCCGGTAGTACGGTCAATATTTCCGCTTGCCGTTTCCAGTTTCCCTTTGTGTTCATAGGTACTTCCGTCGGCTAAAATAAGGCTTACCGGTGTTTTGGACATGCCTTCTCTCAATACTGCCAAATAATCGGCTTCACTCATTGAGAAGTATACAAAAACGTTGTTTATTTCAGATAAAGTGGTTAACGGTGCAGCATCATTAGGCGTAACCAGGTTCCCGATACGGTTCGGAATACGGCTGATGTAACCGCTTACCGGTGCTTTTATCAGTGAGAAATCGGCGTTAAGCTTCGAAGAACCCAAGGCTGCTTTTGCCTGAGCTACCTGGGCTACCGTTGCTTCATAATTTGCCTGAGCGGTTTGCAGCTGGATTTCTGAAACTACTTTTCCGGCTACCAGCGGTTTTATTTTTTCAATTTCCAGTCTGGCGTTGGAAAGGTTTGCCAAAGCCGCTTTATAGGCAGCCTGACTATTGTTTACCTGTTCGGCAAAAACATCTCCCTTAATTTTAAACAGGGATTGTCCCTGCTGTACATACTCTCCTTCTTTAACATAAATCGCTTCAAGATAGCCAGACACCTGTGCTTTGATATCAACATTAACGCTTCCTTCAATGCTGCCGGGGTATTTTTTCTCGACTTCACCGGTTGTGGACTGGGCTATAAAAAAATCGACTTCCGGCTTGGGCATTTGCGGTGCCTCTCCGTTGCCTCCTTGTCCGCATGAGGTGAGGCTTATCATAATCATTACCACGAAAACCTTTATCAAGGTCCTGTTGTTTTGGAAAATTGGCTTTGTCATTTTATCGAATACTATAATTTTAGACGACAAAATAACAACGGGAAGCCCCTGTAAAATATAAGAAATTAACCGAAACGTCGTTTTTTACTGCTGAAACGAAGAATAGCCGTTCTGAGTAAAAACAGGGGTTCACGACCGGTAATTACCGTCATTGTTCCGGTAAAGCTGCCGTTTAATAATCCATCCAGGATTTTAAGATCCCCGCTTTTTCACGGCTGATGATGATCTCGGTATCGCTGCTTTTTTTGAGTACGATTTTCAGTTTGGAATTAAAGTGGTTGTACACATGCTGTATCGAATCGATGTGTATGATAAACTGGCGGTTTGCCCGGAAAAAGGTTTTCGGATCCAGCTGGTGTTCCAGTTCTTCCATGGTTTGCGGTACGACTTCTTCCGTACCGTTAAGCAGGCGCGCACGGGTGACTTTCAGCTCGGAATAAAAGTATTCCACATCACTGATCATTAAGGTTTTAAAGCCGTCGCGGTACGGGAGTAAAAACCGGGTACGGTAGTCTTTATGGGTTACAAAATTCAGCAGACTGTCCAGCCTGTTCTGAAGGTTGCTATGGGGCTGGTTTTCATGCTTTTCAAAAGCGGTTTCCAATTCTTCTTTTTCAACCGGTTTGAGCAGGTAATCGATGCTGTTGAATTTAAAAGCTCTCACGGCATATTCGTCGTAAGCCGTGGTAAAAATTATCGGACACAGCAGTTTTATACCGGAGAAGATCTCAAAACTGAGTCCGTCGCTCAGGCGCACGTCCATCATGACCAGATCCGGGCTGCTGTTGTTTGAAAACCAGGCCACACTTTCGGCTATGCTTTCCAGTACGCACAGCACTACCGCCTCCGGGCGAATTTCTTTGATTAGTCGTTGCAGGCGATCCGCATTCGGTTTTTCATCTTCTATAATTACTATCTTCATCTTCATAGCCTATTAATGGGATTATCACTTTAAACGTATGGCTGTCCTTGATTATTTCGGGAGTTCTGTCTGTGAGCAGTTTGTACCGGCCCATGATGTTGCTCAGTCCCAATCCGGAGGACAATACAGCACTTTGTATCGGGATGCGTTCATTTTCAACCACTAAGGTGTCGGTTCCGCTGTTGTAGATCTTAATTTTCAGAGGATCGCTTTTGATGGTTTTGTTGTGCTTTAAGGCATTTTCAATGAGGAATTGCAGCGTTAACGGCGGCAAATATAAGTTTTGTGCCGTTTCGTCAATAGCAATCTCAAAGGACACACCACTTCCTACCCTGTTCTGAATCAGGAAAATATAGGATCGCAAGAATTTTAATTCGTCGGCCAGTTTTATGATGTCCTTTTTGGAGTTTACCAAAAGATAGCGGTAAACTTTGGAAAAGTTTTCAGAGTAATCATACCCCAGTTTCTGATCTACCAATATGAGTTCCGACAGTACACTCAGGTTGTTGAATACAAAGTGCGGATCGATCTGCAGTTTTAAGGCAAGCAGTTCGGCTTCGGCTGCAGCCCTTTTGTTTTCGGCTGCTTTCAAACGATGTTCCGCCGCATCGAGTGCCGTTTTCTTCCAGCTTTCAATAAAATAATTACTGGTATTGATTGCGCTGATAATCAAAGCAATAATAATACTGGCACTCACCCAATTCCACAGTCCTTTAAAATCGCATAAGGGATCGTTCTCACAGTCCATATCATACACATAAAAACTCACAATTACCTGAAAAGCAATGATCAGTACGATGCATAAAATCTGTAAACCGGTCTGTATAACCGCCCGTTGCAGTGTTTTTTCGGTCCAGGGCAGCGATTCGTTCAGTTTGCTGTTAATGATAATGCTGATCCTTGAAATAATCAGACAGAACAGCAATGATACGGTCACATCGATGATCTGATCGAGCAGTGGCTGTGTAAAAAAGAATTTCCAGTAGTAAGCATCGGGATGCAAAAAAAAGGATACCACATAATACATGATTAAGGAGAGCAGTGCAAAAACTACTTTCCTCCACCGGCTAATGAGGTATATATTTATTTTTTCAATCATGTACAGATGGTATAGTGACCTGCAAAAATATTCAAGATCGGATTTTTATATGTGCTGTTTGCTGCCGTTTTAAGGGCTTAGTGCCAATATAGTTTTTTAAAATGAAATTACCATTCCTCAGTACCATATTTTACTGTTTTTCTCGCCTATCCGGCTAATAGTTGGGCAATGACAGCAGCGGTATGTTTAAGCCGGAAGCCATGATTCCGGTTTTGCTGCGGTGGATCAGCGAATCCCAGAAACCGTATTTTTGAGGTATCATGACCAGTATATCGGCATCAAAATTCCGGATCTCTTTTTCAATCTCGGCTATAACCGCATTGGAACGAACGCTTTTATAAAGGTATCTGACATCCTGAAATTCGCTTTCGGCTATATTTTTTGCCAGTGCCGATGCGTCGGATGCTTTTAAACTATCTATTTTTTCGGTGACATTAAAGACTTCTATTTCGCCGTCTATCAGTTTTGTGGCTTCCCACAGCCAGGAGAGTTTTTTTAGGGGGACTTCCTTAAAGGTATCGCAGGCAAAGAGTATTTTCCGGGCGGCTTCAAAGTGTGCTTTCAGCGGTACTGCCAGTATTGGAATATTGATGTTTTTGATTGCCGAAGTGGTAGAATTTCCAATCAGTGTCTGTTCGAGTGAACGTTCCGCCATGCCCATAACCAGCAACTGTGCGTTGGTTTCTTTCAGCAGCAATACCAGTTGTTCTTCCAGAAAGGAATAGCTGCAAAAAACGGTTGTTTCAATTCCAAACTGCTGTGCCAGTGTTTCCGCCTGTCGTTTCAGTTTGTTTGTTGTATTGTCGATCTGCTTTTGAATCCCGTCGGAAGTGATATGGGAATTCGCCGAATGAACCGGCAGCGAAAACGAGTTGAAAAGCAGCAGTTTTGCGCCTACGGTTTTGGCTAAACCGGCGGCATACAGTACGGCATTTTCCGCAATAGCGCTAAAATTGGTTGCCGCAATAATGGTTATGGTGTTGGCATTGTTCATCATAAGTAGATAGAAAGATTACACTATGGCAAAGTTGTCCTTTTGTTGTGTATGTACTTATGGAAATATTACCCGAAAAGCAATTTTAGCTCCTGAAACGTAGGAAAGCTTTACTGAAGAAAAGAGAATAAAGAATTAGAAATGAAGAATTACGAATTAGGAATTGCCCTTAGGTTGTTGTTTGTTTGCCCTTTGCTTCTTGCCCTTTGCCTTTTACTTCTTGCCCTTTGCCTCTTCCTCCTCGCCCTCTACTTCTTAAACTTCATTGTTATTAAAAAATAATGCGGAATTTTAAAATGTGTCCCCAGATTTTCAGGCTTGATATCCGATTGTACAACTTCGCAATACGAACCGGAGCCGTCTTTATGGATTGTTGGCGTTATGATAGCAAACACCGGAATTTCCTGCTGGGAATTTATATCTAAAAACAGCTCCTCTTTACTGCCAAAAAAGTCTTTTAAAGCATATTTATCGGAATCATCCTGTAATTTAAAATACGATTTCTTACTTCCGAATTTCATTCCTCTTATATAGGTTTTTAACTTTCTGTCAGCCATTTTAAAGAAAAACTTTAGTGACTCTTTATCCGAATTGATCTTAAAGAAATCAGTTTCAGCACCATCAAAAAGTAATTCCTTATGCACTAATTTTCCTTTTACAAATTCCTGGATATTTATTTCATAATATTTCCCGTTAAGCTGACCTCCTTCAAAATTCAGTCGTTCAATGTAAATATTTTCAAAATCAATTACATCCTGGATTTCCCGGTTTTCACTTCCGTAATTGTTTGTGATTTTTACGGTATTTTGAGCAAAAGCAAAATTTGATATTAGGATTATAAACAGTAAAGTTCTTTTTAGTTTCATAGTATATTTAAACGTTAGGCTATCATCATTATTGATACGATTACAAATCTAATGATTTACCTGAAATTATGGTTACTTCCTGAAGTATGATATATGAGGTTAGAAGTACGATGTTAGATATATGAGGGTTGATATGCGAGGTATGATATTAGAAGTTAAATATATGAAGGTTGAAAGTCGTACATCGGACCTCACACTTCTAATATCTAATATCACATATCTTACCTCTTGCTTTTGCTCTTTGCCTTTTGCCTTTTGCTCTTTGCCTCTTCTTTTAACCACCCCAAAAACCTTATCATCCTGTCAACAAAAATTTTAAACTTTTAAATATTAATTATATTTTTACCCGCTGACACAAAAAAACCATATATCCACAATAAATTAACGCAATCAATACAAAAACAATTATGAGGAAAATTGCATTAACATCCCTGTTAATCTTTATTACCAGTTTATCTTATTCCCAAAAGATAAAATTCAAAAATGACAAGGTACTTGCTGACGACAAGGAGCTATTTAAAACCGAAAGAACCGGCGTTTTCGGAGCTAATGGTTTTATTTTTATTCCTTTAAATTCCAATAAGCCATTATTTTCATTGATAGCCAATAATGGTGGTACCCACATGCATCTGGATGATGATTATACTCAGATAAAATTCCTGACCATTGGACAAAAAGCCGAAATCAGAGGTGGTAATTTAAAAGAAGCTATTAAGCTTTTACTTAAAAACGAAATCATTAAAGATGACGGGACATTAGACGAAGCAAAAATTGATCTTTTTATTAAAAATTATGACGAAAATATCTCTGAAAGAACAGTTATCACCCGATAGTTTCTTTCTATAATCAAGATTTTTCATAAAACGGAAGTGCCGGTAAGGTGCTTCCGTTTTTTATGAAATAAAACAAAGGGCAAAGGGCAAAGGATAAAGGGCAAGAAGTAAGATATGTGATATTAGAAGTATGAAGTACGATATTAGATTTTCAGCCCTCATCATCAACCCTCGTATATCTAACCTCATACCTCATATATCAAACTTCTTAAATCTAACCTTTCAAATCTGTACCCTTAAAAAAATACATTTTTGTATCTGTATAGTTCTGTAAAGGCGCTCTAATTTTGTCTTCTAAAGATGACAATTATGAACGTCGCAGCACAAGAACCAAAACCGATACAATTCCGGGAAGTGTATCTATCCGATTTGAATGCCATTGTACAATTATACCGTAAAAACCAATCGCTTAAAAAAGTCGGATCGGCGGTGAAGAACAAACTGGCTGCCGATTTCGGACTGCCGATTGGTGTAGCCGAACAGGACAAAAAGATTGTAGCCTATTCTGTTGTAAAACTGACCTCATCCGGTGAAGCGGTAATTACCGTTCAGGCGGATACCGATTTTAAAACTGCCGGCATTAACGAGCAGCTGAATTCTTTTTCAGTACACCTTCGGTCAAACAAAAGTTTACAAAACAATACTGTTGTTTCAGAACGGGCAGTTCAGCAAGAAATAGACCGGTTTATCGACTGGCTGAACCAATGTTATCTGAATTAAACGGCATTTTTATTTCCGTTTATCGTACCTTTAAAGTTCTACTAAAAAATCAGCATGCCGAAAGAAGCCTTATATCAAAAAATTGCCCATACTGTTGAAGCCCAGATTGCTTCCGAAACATTAAAAATTGGCGATAAACTGCCTTCTATCCGCACGGTACAAAAAATTTACAATGTCAGTCTAAACACTGTAAAGCAGGCTTTTCTGGAACTGGAAAGCAAATCACTGATAGAATCCCGGCCAAAATCGGGTTATTATGTGAGCAATACCTTTAACCGGAAATTTTCCATTCCGGAAACCAGTAAACCCAGGCTGTTTGAAAAAGAGGATCATCCGGAAGATTTAATCAGTAAGGTTTTTAATACCCTGCATCACAAAGAAATTACCCGGTTTTCACTGGGTGTACCGGACAACAGTATGCTGCCCATTGCCAAGCTGAATAAAAGTGTCCTGAAAGCGATGCGAAGTCTGGACGACAGCGGAACCGGATATGATATTATTCCCGGCAATACAAACCTCCGGCGCAATATTTCGAAATGGTCTTTTGTGTGGGGCGGTTCGCTAACGGAAAACGATATTATAACCACTTCCGGCACGCTGAATGCCATTTACTTATGCCTGATGGCGGTTACCAAACCGGGAGATACGATTGCACTGGAAAGCCCGATCTATTTTGGCATACTGCAAATGATACAATCCCTCGGACTAAAAGTCATTGAGCTGCCTACCAATCCGGTTACCGGCATTGATGTGGATGCACTTAAAAAAGTGTTACCCAAAATACAGGCCTGCTGCCTGGTAAGCAATTTCAATAACCCGCTGGGCAGCTGTATGCCGGACGAGAACAAAAAAGCCGTAGTCAAAATGCTTACCAAATACAATATTCCGCTAATTGAGGATGATTTATACGGAGATCTGTTTTTTGGCACCAGCCGCCCTGCTCCCTGCAAACTGTATGACGAAGCGGGTATCGTTATGTGGTGCGGTTCCTTTTCGAAAACTCTGGCACCCGGCTACCGGGTTGGCTGGGTAGCCCCCGGAAAGTTTAAAGAAAAAGTGATGCGGAAAAAACTGTTGCAAACCATATCCACACCGCCTTTATTTCAGGAGGTTGTAGCCGATTTTATGGAACATGGCCGGTATGACCTTCACCTTCGCAACCTGAGAAATACGCTGCACACCAATTGCCTGCAATACCAGCGGGCTATTGAAACCTATTTCCCGGATAATACCAAAGCCGCACAGCCACAGGGTGGTTTTGTATTGTGGCTGGAACTGGACAAACGTATCGATACCGCTCTGCTGTATGAACAGGCAATGCAGCAGAATATCAGCTTTGCACCCGGCAGAATGTTCACGCAGCACAACCAGTTTAATAACTGTATGCGGCTGAATTTTGCCTTAAAATGGGATGAAAAACTGGAATATGATTTGAAACGCCTCGGGAATATCGTGAAGAAAGCATTGTAACCCGCTGTCCGGAAACAAACAACCCGTCCTTACTTTCCTTACGTATTTCGCTGTTTGTATTTTTATGGAATTCTGTAATAATACCGGATGCTTTGTCCTTTAAAAAGTTTAATTTTAGGACTTTTATTTTTGACAAACAGCAGAAAATAGCACTCTCATTTTAAGTATCTTACTAAAACAGCAGTTTTTATTTTCTGATAAAATACTTTGACCGGCAATGAGAATTCTCCATACAGCAGACTGGCATATTGGTCAGCTATTCCACGAATACGACCGCACAGACGAGCATCAGCAGTTCCTGAACTGGCTGATACAGACTTTACAACAGGAACAAATTGATGTTTTACTGGTGAGCGGCGACGTCTTCGATCTTTCCAATCCTGCTGCAGTATCGGTAAAAATGTTTTATACGTTTTTAAATCAGGCGACCAAAGCCTGTCCGGAATTACAGATTATCATTACAGCCGGCAATCATGATTCGGCATCGCGTTTAGAATCCCCGAAACCACTGTTGGAGTCATCCAATATTCATATTATCGGACTGGTCGAAAAAAATCCGGATGGTACTATCAATTACGAAAAGCTTATTATTCCGATTCACGATACTTCCGGCAAAACAACAGCCTGGTGCCTTGCCATCCCGTTTTTGCGTATGGGCGATTATCCGGCTATTCCGGGTAGTACCAATCCGTATACCGATGGTGTTACCGCCTTATACGAACAGGCGTATGCCCATGCACTGGAAAAGAAACAGGACGATCAGATCATTATTGCCATGGGCCATCTGCATACACATCATGCTGAAATAACGGAACTGGACAAAACCGAACGCCTGATCATGGGTGGTGTGGAATGTGTTCCGGCAACCGCTTTTCCGGAAGGAATACAGTATGTAGCTTTAGGACATATCCACAAAGCACAGAAAATTGGCGGAAAAGAACACATCCGCTATTCCGGCAGTCCGCTTCCAATGTCTTTTTCAGAACTTAACTACAGACATCAGGTAGTTGTTTTTGAATCAGGTAAAACACAGATCGATAATTTACAGATTCTGGAAATTCCGCTGTTTGTACCGTTACAAAGGGTGCCAGCCACACACCAGCCTTTACAGGAAGTCTTAACGCTGTTAAAGCAGCTTCCGGATACTTCCCGTTCCGGCGAACCGGCTCCTTATCTGGAAGTGCGTGTACTGCTGGATGGTCCCGAACCGGCATTGCGTCATAAAGTAGAAACAGCCCTGACCGGTAAAAATATACGGCTGGCAAAAATTGATGTGCGGTATCCAGCCGCCACAAACAAAGCAACCGAATTTGTTACGCAGGAAAAGTTACAGGAATTACAGCCTGCCGATGTTTTCTCCAAAATATACCAGTCCAAATACAATATTCCGGTTCCCGAAACCATCATGCAGCTTTTCCAGCAGGCGGCACAGGAAGTAACCCAAAAAGAGAATTAACATGAAGATCATAGCCATACGAATCAAGAATTTAGCCTCTCTGGAAGGTACTACCGAAATCAACTTTACAGCAGAACCGCTCGCAACAGCTGGGATTTTTGCGATAACCGGAGCCACCGGAGCCGGTAAGTCGACCATACTGGATGCACTTTGCCTTTCCTTATACGGAAAAACACCCCGCTACCTGCAGGCAAGAGAAACCGGAGTGGAAATTCACGATGTACAGGGAAGTACCATCAGCCAGGGTGATGTGCGCGGTATTTTGAGAGACGGTACAGCCGATGGTTTTGCCGAAGTTGATTTTGCAGGTGTTGACGGTAATTATTACCGCGCCACATGGAGCGTTCGCAGAGCCCGGAATCAGGCCGATGGCAATATACAATCCGATGCCATTACGTTAAAAAACATTACGCTGCAAACCGATATTCCCGGAAAAAAAGCAGAAACCTATAAGGAAATAGAACGCCTGGTCGGACTGAACTTTGAGCAGTTTACCCGTTCCGTCCTATTAGCCCAGGGCGATTTTACTGCTTTTTTAAAAGCCAATAAGGATGAAAAATCCTCTTTACTGGAAAAACTGACCGGTACTCATATCTATTCTGAAATTTCAAGAATGGTATATGAAAAATGTAAACAGGAAGAAGTATTGCTGCGCGAGCTGAACCTTCAAAAAGAAGGTATTGTAACCTTTACGGAAGCAGAGCTCGCAACACTTCTTGAAGAACAGGCAGCATTACATTCCCGGATTAAAATTCTGGAAAAACAGGCCGAAACAGTACATGCCGAAATCAGCTGGCACCAGCAGTTAATAGAACTAAGTTCCCATCAGGCACTGGCAGATAGCGCTTTAATTGAAGCTGTTACAGCCCAAAAAAATGCGGCCAACCGCGAACAAAAGCTACAGCAGGCAGAACAGGTACAGCAAACCAGAACCTGGGCTGATGCCTTGCAGCATGCCGAACAGCAGCAAAAACAAAAAACAACCGAACTGGAAGCTTTAACGCAAAAAATCACCGTGCTGGAAGTGCAAAAAGCAAGTGTACAAAAATCGGTTGCGGAGGCTGAAAAAAACCTGGCCGAAAAAAATAAGATCAGTACCGAAGCACTGCCACTATTGGAAGAAGCTAAAAAGCAAGATACCCTGCTGGCAGAAAAAAAGGAACAATTGGCTAAAGCCAAAGAAGAAGCTGAAAATACGGCTGAAAAAAGCGAGCAGCAACAGCTTGAAATAGCTGCCAAAAAAACCGCCCTGACAGCGCTTTCCACAGAAACGGAGCTTATTGAAAACTGGAAAACAGAACACAACAGCCGAAAACCGATAGCCGAAAACAGCGCCATTATTGTTTCCAAACTGCAGGAAACCCAAAAGTTGTATACGCAGTTGCAGACTGTTGCCCATGATCTTGAAACTGTACAGGAAAAAATCCGGGAGAAAGATGCCGAAAGAACTACGCTGAGTACTGATAACATCACGCAGCAAACCACTCTGGAAACCCTTCAGGAAACCTATAACAACAAGAAAAAGCAACTGTTGCTGCTACCTATAGAAAATATCGGACTGGAGAAAGAAGATACGGATGCTGCATTGGAAAACACCATTAAAGCGGAAGCACACTGGAAATTATTCTATAGCACCCGGCTTGATTTTGATGCTTTACTTTTAAAACAAACTGCCGACGAGCAGGAATATCAAATAAAAGGAGCCGCCCTGCAACAACACAACCAGCGTGTTATCCATGAAGCAGCTAAAAAAGAGGCTTCTGCACAATTATTGCAGAAAGCGCGTCTGGCAGCCACTGAAAATGTGGAAACGCTCCGCGCCGGTCTTGTTCCTCACGAACCCTGCCCCGTATGCGGCAGTGAAGAGCATCCTTATGCCGCACACGAACCAAAACTGGATCATGTACTGGCCACACTGGAACAGGCACACCGGGAAACGGAACAGCAATATCTTTCCTCTTTACAGGAACAAAGCAGTCTGCAGCAAACCTGCGAAAACCTGCAAAAGAGTATTACCGCTCTTGCAGCAACCATCAACAGTAAAAAGGGAATATTAGAGGCTTTACAACAAGATTGGGAAAACTTTGCCATTGCAGACGAATGCAGCAATATCCCTGACGAGCAGAAAACAGTATGGATAGCCGAAAAACGATCTGTCTTAAAAGAAAAACAGGCACAATTGCAAGCGCAGTTACTGGCACATGCCGCTGAAAAACAGCAATTGGAAAGCCAGAAAGCCCGAATTGATGTACTGGAAAAAGATTGTAACGAAGCTACCAACCGTATAAAAGATCTGGAACGGGAACTCGGATCCCATACCGAACAGCTGGAACGCCTTGTACAGGAACACACTCAAACAACAGCTTCCATACTGGATGCAGAAGCCTTTTTGAGTCATTATATCACCGACCAGGGCTGGGTGGATAAATGGAAAAATGCTCCGGAATCTTTCCTTGAAAAAATGGAGCATTTTACAAAGAAATGGAAAACACAAACCGAAAAACTGGAATACAACCTCAATCAGTATGGTATTCTTTCGGCAACAGTTACCGAATTAGAAAAACAGTTTGCCGGACTTACTGCTGACGCTCAGAAAAAAGCCGGAGTATTAATTGCTTCCGAAAGTGCTTATCTGGCCTTATATAAAGAACGGATGTCCCTTTTTGAAGGTCAACCGGTAAAAACGATTGAAGCACAGTTACAGGAATCTGTAGCTACAGCCAAAGAAGCACTGGAACGTCACCAGTTACAGCAGCAACAATTGCATATCGAAAGTACCAAAGTAATCACCCAACAGGAACAGCTGCTCAAAGAGCGAACTGCTTTTGAAAATACAGCTCAGAAGGCCTCTCAACAACTCGGGCAATGGCTGATAGCTTATAACGAACAGCATGCTGTACCATTGCGTCCGGATGAGCTTAAAGAATTGCTTACCCTTACTCCCGACTGGATGCAGGCAGAACGAAAAATACTCCAGGTTATTACGGAGGAAGTTACCCGGACACAGTCGGTATTAGCTGAAAGAACACAGCTGCTGGAAGCACACCTACAAAAGAAATTATCCGACAGGACATTACCTGAGCTCAACGAGCTATACCGTGTGGCACAATCGGATCTGGAAAAAAACAAGCAGTCCCATAGTGAAATCGGTTTCAGACTACAACAGGATGAAGCCAACAAAAACAAAATCGGTGATCTTTTAGACCGCATTAACCAACAGGCAGCCGTTACCGAAAACTGGAGTAAGCTGAATGAGATTATCGGTTCGTATGACGGTAAGAAATTCCGTCAGATTGCACAGGAATACACGCTTGATGTTTTATTGGGTTATGCCAATATTCATCTGGAAGTACTGACCAACCGTTACAAAATTGAACGCATTCCGAATTCGCTTGGCTTACAGGTAATCGACCAGGATATGGGTGATGAAGTGCGTACTGTTTTCTCTCTTTCCGGAGGAGAATCCTTTCTGGTTTCGCTGGCACTGGCTTTAGGGCTGGCTTCCCTATCTTCAAGCCGTATGAAAGTAGAATCCCTTTTTATTGATGAAGGTTTCGGTTCCCTGGATCCGAACACACTGAATATTGCGATGGATGCTTTGGAACGACTGCACAATCAAGGCCGGAAAGTGGGTGTGATATCACACGTACAGGAAATGACGGAACGTATCCCAACGCAGATTAAAGTGAGTAAAATGGCCAGTGGAAAAAGTAAGGTGGAGATAGTGCAATACGCTTGACAAAGGACGAGGTTTGAGGTATGAAAGACGAAGTTTGAGGTGTGAAGTAAGAGGTTTGAAATACGAAGGACGAGATGTGAAGAATGAAGGATGTGATATCATATATCAAACTTCATATATCTCCCCTTATATATCGTATATCATACCTCCAGGTCTACTCCTTGCCCTTTGCCTCTTATCTTTTGCTTTTTGCCCTTTGCCTCTTGCTTTTTGCCTCTTGCTTTTTGCCTCTTGCTTTTTGCCCTTCACCTCTTACACTTATCTTCAATACTGCCTTTCTCTTTTATACAGCATTTCTTTTAGCAGGTTTTCGTGTATTTCGTTGATAATTTCTTTTTTCAACTGCATTAGCAATTGTTCATTGGCAGACTGTCTGTTAAATCCAGCTTCTGCAATTGTTTTTCCCTGTTTTTTGAATATTGTTATCGGCATTTTTGATGACCTTTAAGGTTTTTAACTGTAAATCCGTGTGATCCGAAAAATGTTTATTTGCAGTACTGATTGTGTTGTACATTTCGGCAGCAAAACATGTTCCTTATCCTGAACTTATACTTTAATTTCGGTTACCATATCTCAGGGCTAAATTACTGTATCCTTTTTTCCGGATACCGCGTAGAAATACCCCTTTTTAGGGTGTTTACCGGACAAAACCCTTCCTAAATCACACTAAAACAACACTTTAAATAATCGCATTTTACGATATTTATGTATCTTTATATAAATATAATGCGATGAACGAACTGCTCCATACCCTATCAGACACGATCAGCTATATCAGTATTGCGATTATTTGCTATGGTGCCGCTATTGGACTGCTTAAATTTATCGTTAATGAAGCGGATCGTTTTAAACATACTTTTTTACTTGCCAGAACCATTGAAATTAAAATAGAAGTCGGTTACTATTTATTGCTGGGACTGGAATTCCTGATTGCTTCCGACATTATTGATACCATACTCAATCCTACTTTTGAAGATTTAGGCATACTGGCCGGGACTGTGATCATCCGGACCGGATTGTCCTATTTTCTGAACAAGGAAATTGAAAATATCGCACAGAAAAAGTCAGCTGAAGACACCAATACATTACCCTAATTATTAACCATTTAACAACTATTATCATGAAAAAGACCAGCATTTTTACAGGGTTGTTAACCCTTGGATTATTGATTACCGCTCCTTTAACCGTTCATGCACAGGAAAAAAAGGAAAAAGAATCTGTAGGTGATAAAATTGAAAAAACTGCCAAAGCCGTTGGTAACAAAACTGCCGAAGTAGCCGTAAAAGGTACTTCCAAGATTACCGATAAGGTCTGGAAAGGCAAAATGGCACCAGACGGAACCGATGTTTACATCAACAATAAAAACCGTAAGTATTATGTGAACAAACAGGGAAAGAAAGTGTATCTTAAAGCTTCCGAGATAAAAGACAGACCGGAGAAAAAAGATTAACCCGGTAAATATCCGGTTAAAATTTTCCAGCAGGGATAAATAATCCCATAAAAAAACACCTGACCGTTTAAAATGCTGTCAGGTGTTTTTGATGTTATACAGTACGTTTAGGACATTAAAGGCTGGTATTTTTTCCAGTTATCCAGAATGATCCAAAGGTTAATAGCAAAAAGTACCAGTGCCATTTCAATTCCCGATGGTTCCATCAGGATGTTGTGCAGTACGATTCCAACCATAACCGGTAAAATGACTATGGCGCCCAATGCTCTGTATTTTGGGATAATAAACAGGATTCCACCTATAATTTCAATAATCCCTGCCAAAGGCAGCAGCCAGACTATTTTCATAAAAGCTTCCATGACCTTGAGCTGCTCTTCGCTCATATCGGGCATGGGCATATAATTAAAAAATTTGTTCAGTCCGGCATTGATGAACATCAGTCCGAAAAGAAGACAGACAATAAATTTAACAATCTTCATTATGTAGGGTTTTTGGGGTTACGGTTTTAGGGCACTTCGGTAAACTTGTCCAAATGTTTTTTTAAGGAGGTATTCAATATCGCTTCCCACCCCATCCTATAGTTTTCCACACTAAAATCGGGACCGGCATCGGCAAAGTTCTGTAAATCGGTATGGGTTAAAGTGAGCAGTGTTTTGCTGTCATTTAAGGGCAGTAACTCCCATTTTAGCAGGGAAGTTCCTTTACTGTGGCCGGGATGCTCCCAGGTGTGTTCCAGCAGTTTGTATGGAATAATGTTTAAAAAACGGCATCGATGCAGGTATTTTTTGCTTTTTTCACTTTCATAAAAAGTAAACGTATGCCCTACTTCCGGCAAGAAATCCTGAACGGGAAAGTACCATTCTTTTAATTGTTCTTCCTGTGTGAGGGCGTTCCAAAGTTCTTCTACGGTACATTGAAACGTCTGGGATACGGTTACAAAATCCATATTAAAGTATTAGCAGTACTATTTTTACGGTTACTTAAGACCTGTTTGCTTCAGGTCCGGATTTGCTTTTTACAAAAAAAGCGACAATCAGCGAAGTGACTGTTCCCATCATGATTGCGCCTATAGTACTCTGAATCATATAATTCTCCAGGCTAAAATAGGCTTCAGCTTCCGCTCTTGTTTTGTGATATCCGGTTTTAAGCGAATATTCAATAACGTTCGGGAAATATTCCGGGGTAATAATAGTCGAGATTATCCATTGGGTAAGCGGACTAAAAATGGTTACTATCAGCGTGATAATCATACCGGACAGGAGTCCCTGCCTGAAATTCATCACACCATTGTAATAATTTTTCTTTTTGTCTTTAAGCGCCAGGACGTAAATCCAGATGGCGGGTATCATAAACAACATGGTCAGATACTGATGCTTATCAATGTGTGTACTGTGAAGTCCGCATAATTTTTCGAGTACCATCCACAATAAGGAAACGATAAGGAACACAACCGCCCATTTAATTTCTATCCTGATCCTGTTCATCTTTACTACTTTTAAGTATTTATAAATTTTTCATGTTTTCACAATACCAAGCATTAAAAAATAAATATTCTTTATTTTTTTAGCTAAATTAATAAAAATAAAAACACAAAAATCATCATCCGCATAACGAAAACATATTGTTTTGTTGTATTTTTCGACTTAGCAGAATAGTCATCACCGGAAGGCAGCTGTTGTTTTATTTTATCCTATCTGATTATCTATAAGCCAATGCCAAAAAAGGTACCGTAACTTTCAGGTTAAACCATCTACCGGCAGCAGTATTCTGTTAGCAAAATAGCCGCGAAGGCATCACGCTTTAAATTTCACATGTTTTTGTTATAAAAAACAACTAATAATCAATAAATTAACTTATTAGCAAAATAATAAATACATAAAAACAAGAATTACAAAATAAAAAATATTTTTAATTCTGGATTTTTATTAAATTTAAGTGCCAAAAATTTATTATAAATAAATAGACCTATGGAACTTAAAATCACTAAAGTTGAAGGTGGGGGCACATTGGATGAAAAAATTGTTTTAGACGTTATTTCCGATTGCGATCTGGCAGATTATATTCTTGCCGATACTGCTTATGACGAAAACAACGGCATGCGCTGCAAGCTAAGACACAAGCACTGGTTTAAACATTTAAAAGTGAAGGCCGGTGACATTGTAGAGCTGTATACTAAAGCGGGAAGAGATTCCAGATCGACATTAAAAGAAAGAAAAAGCACTAAGCACCTGCTCCATTGGGGACTGAAAAGCAGTCTGTGGAACAGCAACGGTGAAGGATCGGTACTCTTTAAAATTTGTTAGCAGCCCGATTTCTTTAACGATGCCACACTGGTGTCGTTCCTACAAAGCCCTGGTATCCCCCCTATCAGGGTTTTTACATTATATTACTTTCGTTGACTACTATTATCACAATACATCAAAACCATTTNNAAATGGTTTTGATGTATTGTGACCCGTACTTTTTATACCGCTTCAAATTCTTTCGGGTATTGCACGGTTCCGCTTTTATTTTGCAAAGCCTGTTCTTCCAGTTCAATGCCCATAAAAACGGCTGCCGGAACATCAAAAGGTGCTTTTATTTGCCATTTTTCTGTAGGCTCAAAACCAAATTTCGGATAGTAGTGTTCGTGTCCCAATACAATAACCGAAGTGAATCCTGATGCTTTTGCTTTTTGAAGTCCTGCCTGTATGAGCAGTCCTCCAATACCCTGCTTTTGAAATTCAGGGCTTACCGCCATGGGTGCCAGTGCCAGACTTTCAAATTCCTTACCATCGGCAGCTATAATTTTAATCCTGGTAAACAATATATGTCCCACAACCGTATTACCGGATACGGCAACTAAAGAAAGTTCCGGGATAAAGACCTCGCTATTACGGCGCAGCGCATCAACCAGCTTTGCTTCTCCATCCTGTGGGAAAGCGGCAACGTTGAGCTTGAATACTGCAGCAATGTCTTCTGGTTTTTCCTGCCTGATGCTTATTTCCATTTGTTTAATTTTTTATCGTGTTCATTAAGTGTTGGAATGCTTCAATAAAAAGCCCGATATGGTAACCATCCATCAAACCGTGGTGTGCGTGAATGGAAACCGGCATTGTTTTAACGCCATTTTCTTCCGTCCATTTTCCAAAAGAAATTTTCGGACTGCTGTCCGGAAACGTAAAACTTCTGGCATGTGACAATGCTGTAAAATCCAGCCAGGGTGCTGCCGAACAGTGAATAACATTTTCACCGGAAACGGCTGGTATCAATCCGGTACTGTTTCGTACTACATCCATTTCTTCTGACGCTTTTTCCTGAAATACTTTTTCATCCTCGTGATAATCCATATAGGAAAATCCGAAGGTTCCATCCGGACGATTAATTGTTGCCGATGCGGTGACCGTATCAAACAGCATTACTTTTTTATCGACAATACGGTAACGGAATTCTTCAATACTGTTGGCTGCTTTTAAAGCACGATAAAGATACAATAAGAAAAACGACTGTTCCTGTTCTTTAGCAAAATCATAAGCCTGTGTACAATCAATCTTTAAGGTTACCCCAAAAAACGGTTCTTCAAATTGTGAGAAAAAAGCATAATGATCTTTGCGCTTCCAGTCTGATAAGTTTATTTCTTTCATATATGTGTTTTTTGTGAATTTATGGGTATGGGATTTATTTTTGTTTATTTGATAACTGCCCTTTCAATACTTTGCCTTTTGCCTTTTATCTATATTGAAATAGCATACATCATAATTTGTAATTATTTTTTGCCCCTTGCTAATTGCCTTTTGCCTCTTGCCCTTTGCCCTTTGCTAATTACCTTTTACCAATCACTCTTTCTTCTTATTTTTGTATTTTTAAAGTGCAAAATTCGCGCATACCCACACCCTAAAAAAGGACATTTGTCCCGGCACTAAAAATATGTTACGAACCAACCTTTCATTTTTATCTTTTACAGAAGCCCTCTATGAAAAACATCCGCATTCGGAAGACATAGTACTAACGACCTTTTCAAAAGGAGAACTCCTGTTACATCAGGACGGAAAAGCATCGAAAGTTTTTATACTGAAAGAAGGTATTATCAAGTGTTTTTTCCGGGAAGAAAACGGTAAGGACTATATTCTGGAATTTATGAGTGAAGGGGAAATTGTTGGCGAAATTGAAGTGATCAAAAATAGCAACTGTCTTTGTAATGTAGAGGCCATTACGGCTGTAAAAGCCTATGCTATACCGGTGGCTCTTTTTAGAAATTTACTGAAACAGGATGCCAATTTTAACCGGCTAATACTGGAAGAATTAGCCGAACGGATCATCAACACCAGCAGCAGGGCTTCCTCACAACAATTGTATACAATAGAATACGGATTACGGAAAATACTGGAGCTGCAAGCCAAACAGGACATTATTATTTCAAAAGAAGATATGGCAGCTTACCTGGGCATTACCACCCGGAGTTTAAACCGTGCCTTAAAAGAACTTTAAACGTGTTTTATAAAACGAACACCTGCCACTATATAAGGTAGAAATTATACAGTAGGAATCACAACAAAGTGCAATCGCCGGGTTTTGGCAATCCGGTATCGCAAATACTTTTAGTACTCACCTACCTAACAAAAATCCCGGAACTGTGATTCAGATCCGGGATAAAACGGTGCAAATGCCTGCCAAGCGATTATTTCACGTGACAGTCTGTTTCTTGTTTTACTTTTTTCAGTAAGACCTGAGCGGAATTTTCCGTTACTTCCTGGCAATAGAGTTTTGCAGATCCCATTCCGGTGGTTGTCGTTACCAATTCGACATAATTGGTTTTGCCTTCAATTACCGTGATTGTTAACGGATCCATTTTACCGGCGGGCAGTCCGCCGCTACGTGTGGTAAGCTGATGCTCTCCTACCGGAACGTCATGGGACGAAAACCGGTTATTCTTTAATTTACAGGTCAGCTTACCGTCAATATATACTTTGTCGTTCACTAAAGCGCCTTGTTCTCCGGTATAGCGGATAAAGACAACTTTCCCTGTTTTTTCCTGTGAAAAGGCACTAAATGACCCCGCCACCAATAGCATAACAAATAAAAGCAGTTGTGTTTTTTTCATAAATCATGTTATTTAATCAGAAACTAAATATACTACATTATTCATTATCAAATATTTAAAAATACCGGCATTTCGTCATTTTTTACACTATTTCAAATCGTTTCGGTATTTATATGACAATTCTTCGATGAGTATTTTCAGAATCCGTTACCAATACTTCTCAATTTGCAGTATCGAATTCTTAACATCCCAAAAACCATGTTAAGAATTACACAATCGACGGCAGCACCTTTAAACCTTATTTACTTTTTGCTTGACGTTCCATTTCAAACATTCGCAATTAACAAATATTTTAAATCGGTAACATTCTGTTTAATAAAGAATAACCTATAGCTTACTATAACACAATCTTGGAATCCGGAATTTTTAACACCGACCTTTTAAGTTTGTATAGCATTGATTATCAATGTTAGAACCAAAAAACTTTTAATTATGAAAAAACAATTACACAGGACATTCAGTAATGCATGTCTGCTTTTGACGACTTTACTGGTCGGCTCAGCGATGTGGGGTCAGGTTACGTTACCGGGCACTTCCCCTTATTCGGAAAATTTCAACACCACACCGGGTGCTTCCGGAACGGCTTATCCTACAGGATGGTCTTCCTATAACGGTACTGCTGTGGACAATGCGATGATTGTGGGTAATGCTGCTTCTACATCGGGTGCCAATTATAATTATGCTTCAAAAATCGGGATCTTAGGATCCGGTAGTGCTTTTTCACCGGGTTCCATAGTATTGCGATTAACCAATACAGCCGGTAAAACGGGTTTAAAGATTTCGTATGACGTTATCAAAATAAGAGAACAGGCAAGAAGTAATTCTTTCAATCTTGAAATCAGTACGACCTCTGCAACCAGCGGTTTTACAGCTGTTAGCGGTGGTGCTTATGCTTCAGGAAACCTTGCAGAAGGTACAACTACTGCTTATACGAATATTAACCTTTCCGCTATTGACAATACCAGCGGTAACGTATGGATCCGTTGGAGCTACGACGAAATCAGCGGAACCGGCAGTCGTGACGGTATCGCATTGGATAACGTTGTGCTTTCCTGGGGAGCAGATGCGCCTATGGTAACTACTGTAGCAGCTAATGCTATTACGGCTTCATCGGCTACTTTAAACGGAACAATCAATGCAAACAACCAGACTGTTTCTGCCCTATTCAACTGGGGTGCTACTACTGCCTACGGAAACAGTATTGCGGCAACACCGGCTACAGTAAGCGGAACTTCTGTTACGGCTGTTAGTGCTGTGGTAAATTCGTTAGCACCAAATACTTTATACAACTTCAGAGCTGTCGGAACTGCTGCTACAACAACAAACGGAAACAATTCCAGTTTTTATACATTAGCAAATGTACCGGGATTACTGACTGTTGGCAATCCTGCTATCACTACTTTAGATATTACGATTACTGCCACTACACAAAACAGCAATCCTGCTGCTACTACCTATGCTATCCGTGAGGCTTCCGGAAGTTATGTACAGGCAAACGGTACTTTAGGCGTAAACGCTGTATGGCAGACAGCTGCACAGTGGGGAACTGTAACCGTAACCGGTCTTACAGACAATACCGCATATACATTTATCACTAAAGCGAGAAACGCGGCTACTCCGGCTGTAGAAACAGCTTTTAGCGATGCTGTTTCCGGAACAACATTAGTGAATACATTACCAACGTTGGCTGTTGGTACACTACGTCCGTTCGGATCCGTTTGTGTGCTTCAGTCCTCTGATGTACAATCATTTTCTGTGAGCGGAATCAACCTTACTACGGATGCTGTTGTAGTAGGTCCTTTGGCAGGTTATACTTTTTCTGAAACGGCTACCGGAACCTTTACACCGTCTTTATCACTTTCCCAGGCCGGAGGTACTTTTAACGCTACCGTATACGTTCGTTTTGAACCAACTGCTGCCATTGCCTATAACGGAAACATTACTGTAATTGGTGGTGGTGCTTCAGCCCTTACTGTTGCCGCTTCCGGAACAGGGATCAATACCTTATCATCGGTTACTACTGTTGAAGCCGGTGCTTTAACACCATCGACGGCAAAAGTTACTGCGGAAGTTAGCGCCGAAGGATGTGCTGCCGTAACCGAAAGAGGAATTGTTTACAGTACTACTGCCAATCCGGTAATCGGAGGAACAAATGTTGTTAAAGTAAGCAATGCCGGAACAGGAATTGGTAATTATACAACTACTTTATCCGGTTTAATCGGAGGAACACTTTATTATACTAAAGCATATAGTATTACAGCTGCCGGCGTGAGCTATGGTACTGTTTTAACGTTTACAACACTTCCTGTTATGGCTCCTGTAGCTACTGCTGCTACAGCAATTACACACAATAGCTTTACTGCTAACTGGGATGCTTCTGAAGGTGCTGTGGATTACCGTGTGGATGTGAGCCAGTCGCCTACATTCGGAACCTCATCAGCCGCTACCGATCTATTTTTCTCAGAATATGTAGAAGGTACTGCTTCCAATAAATATGTTGAAATTTACAATGGTACAGGTGCTGCTGTTAATCTATCCGATTACAAAGTACGTTTATATTCTAACGGTAGCACATCGGCTTCCGGTTCTGCAAATGATGTACAGTTATCCGGTACTTTAGCCAATGGTGCTACTATCGTATTGAAAAATGCTGCGGCTACTATTTATACCGGAACAGCTACTGTAGTGGCTTCTGTTAACTTTAACGGTAATGATGCCGTTGCTTTATATAAAATATCGGCTGCTTCAAACGTGGATATCATCGGAAGAATCGGTGAAAATCCGGGTACTGCCTGGACAACTGCTGCCAGTTCTACAGTTGACAAGACATTAGTACGTAAACCGGCTGTTGCCAGCGGTGTTGCGGTAAATCCAGCTGCCGGTTTCCCTACATTGGAAACAGAATGGACTGTATTAAACACTAACGATGTGAGCGATTTAGGTTCGCATACTTTCGCCGGGTTAACACCTTCTTTTGTTGCCGGTTATGAAAATGTAACCGTTAACAGTACTTCTTTAGACGTTACAGGTCTTGTACCGGTTACGACTTACTATTACAGAGTCAGAGCCGTTGCCGGGAACACCAGCGACAACTCGAACACTATCGAAGTAGCGACTATTGTTAATACACAACCAACACTTACGGTTACTGAATTAGCGCTTTTCGGCGATGTGTGTGCCAATGCTTTAAGCAGCGTAAACACGATTACCATATCCGGTATCAATCTTACTACCGATGCTATCGTTGTAGGTCCTACAGATGGTTTTACCTATGCTACCTCGGCTACCGGTCCTTTTACCGCTTCTGTTAGCCTTACTCAGGCAGGTGGTACTTTTACACAGGATGTTTTTGTACGTTTTGAGCCTACAGACGCCCTTACTTATAACGGTGATGTAACCATCATTGGTGGTGGTACCGAAACATTTACTTTAGCTTCCGGAAACGGCGTGAGCACTGTTGCAACGGTTAACACTACTGCTGCCGAAGTATTAAGCGCTTCAACGGCTAAAGTTACTGCGGAAGTTACCGTACAGGGTTGTTCTACAGTAACCGAAAGAGGAATTGTTTACAGCCTTACCGCTGATCCGGAAATTGACGGAATCGGTGTTACAAAAGTTACCGATGCCGGAACAGGTGCCGGAACGTATGTGCTTTCTATTCCCGGTTTAATCGGAGAAACACTTTACTATACCAGAGCATACAGTGTTAACAACGGTGGTATCAGCTACGGTGCTGCTTTAACGTTCACAACCGATCCGGTTATTGCTCCGGTTGCAACTGCCGCTACAGCTATTACCAACGTGAGCTTTACAGCAAACTGGGATGCTTCGGAAGGAGCTGTGGATTATCGTGTGGATGTAAGCCAGTCGCCTACATTCGGAACGGCTGCTCCTGCTTCAGATTTATTCTTCTCAGAATATGTGGAAGGAACAGGTACTAACAAATATGTGGAAATCTATAATGGTACCGGTGCTGCTGTTGATTTATCAGACTACAGAGTACGTTTGTATTCTAACGGAAGTACTTCGGCTGCCGGTTCTGCAAATGATGTACAGTTATCCGGTACTTTAGCCAATGGTGCTACTATCGTATTGAAAAATGCTGCGGCTACTATTTATACCGGAACAGCTACAGTTGTGGCTTCTGTTAACTTTAACGGTAATGATGCCGTTGCTTTATACAAAATATCGACTGCTTCAAACGTAGACATCATCGGAAGAATCGGTGAAAATCCGGGTACTGCCTGGACGGCAACCGGAATTACTACCGTTGACAAAACATTGGTTAGAAAAGCGTCAGTAACAGGTGGTGTTACCGTAAATCCTACAGCCGGTTTCCCAACTTTGGCTACAGAATGGATCGTATTGGACACAAATGATGTGAGCAATTTAGGTTCACATACCTACTCCGGATTAACGGCTTCTTTTGTTCCGGGATACGAAAACGTAACCGTTAACGGTACAAACCTTAACGTTACCGGATTAACAGCCAATACCAACTATTACTACAGAGTAAGAGCCGTTGCCGGTAATACCAGCGACAACTCGAATACTATTGCGGTAACTACTGCTGCTTTCAGCGCTAAAACAGCTGTTAATAACGAATTGGTTAACAAGGTGAATGCTTTCAACCAAAATGGTGTTTTAAACCTGACGTCATCTAATGATGCTATTCAGTCGGTTGTAGTATATGATATGTCCGGAAAAGTTTTATATGCTTCCGACAAATTCAACTCACAGGAAGTAATAATCGCAAACCTGAACAGCTCTAACCAGGTAATCATCGTTAAAATCATTACAGCTGCTAATGAAACAGTGACGAAAAAAATGGTATACTAATCCTTTCTTTACCCCTTTATTTACAATGCCTCTTCTCCGGAAGAGGCATTTTTTTTGCTTTTTTCTCTTTACATAAAGTTTAAACAGTTAACCTTTAGTTAGGAAAGTTATAACAGTTAGCTTACAGTAATACAACCTTAATCCTTTGACAACTTGTTATTTAAACCCAACCTTTGTAATCAATGACACTTATATAAATGAAAACTAACTAAAAAAATGATGATGAAATTTTTCCCTCAAAAATTTTTACGTGACTTTCTGCTCTTTATGGTATTGATGACCATCGGTACTTCGCAAGGGCAATCGATCTGGACCAACACTATTGACGGTACCAATCCTGCCACTGCCAATCCGTTTACCAGCGGAGACGTGAACGATTCTGATATTACCGTAAGCGGTATCGGAAGAGGTTCCGGTATTAGTGCCAATGCCGGCGCAGACCGGTATAATGCGACGGGTTTCACGACCTCTGCAAGTATAGATGCCAACGATTATTTTTCGTTTACCTTAACACCGGTGGGCAGTGCTAAAATCAACTTTAGCAGTTTTGCCTTTACAACACAGCGTTCCAACACCGGACCGGTATCGGGGATTGTAAAATCCAGCTTGGACAATTATTCGGCAACCATCGGGGCAGTTTTTACAATCGGAACAGCTGCCAATACATCAACGATTACGTTAACCGATGCGGCTTATCAGAATATTGCTTCGGCTATCACTTTCCGTGTATACTATTATAAAGCC
The DNA here is from genome assembly GCF_002379575.1 of Flavobacterium sp. UBA4197. NCBI lineage: Bacteria > Pseudomonadati > Bacteroidota > Flavobacteriia > Flavobacteriales > Flavobacteriaceae > Flavobacterium > Flavobacterium sp. UBA4197. The sequence goes on along the minus strand of NZ_DFUB01000033.1, from coordinate 50,957 downwards.
AATGGCGGAACAGGGACTGCCAGTATCAATGATTTTGTTTTCAGCGGTACAGTATCCTCCGCCGTAATCAATACCCCTTCTCCAACATCTTTAGCCTTCGGAAATGTGACTACCAATACCAATTCCGTTTCCAAAAGTTTTACAGTAAGCGGTACCGGTATCAGCGGTAGTATAGCCGTAGCTGTTCCTGCTCCTTACCAGGTGAGTAGCAATAGTACAACCGGCTTTGCTTCAAGCTTTAATTTAGCTGCTGCCGGCGGAACGGTTTATGTGCGTTTCAGCCCGACAGTAACCGGATCACAGCCCGCTACAGTGACTTTGAGTGCTGCCGGAGCGACAAATAAAACCGTTGCATTAACCGGTACGGGAGTATTGCCGCCAAGTCTGACAACAACTACCCATTCATACGGTCCTTTTTGCAACGGAATTGCCAATACTTTAAGCGTTGCTTTTACAACTCAGGGCACATTTGACAATACTGATTTTCATGTACAAATTTCAGATGCCAATGGTATCTTTACCAATACACAAACTAACATTATCGGAACAGGAACTTTAAGTCCTGTAACCGCTTCTTTTCCAGCCGGTTTAGCACCGGGTAATTATAAGATTCGTATGCTTCAGGTATCGAACAGCAGTGTCCTGACATTCAGTGCAAACGACAACGGCAGTGCAATTAATGTGTCCAGCAATACCTGGACAGGCACCACCAATAGTGACTGGAATACTGCAGCCAACTGGTCCTGCGGTGTTGTTCCTACCGGAGCAATGGCAGCCGTTATTGCCCAGGTAGCCAATCCGGCAATTGTTTCCGGAAATATGACAGCCAATGCAGCCGCACTTACCGTTAATACCGGAGCCACACTGGTTGTAACCGGCGGTAGCAACCTGAATCTTACCGATGCCTTAAACGTGGCTAACGGCGGTACCGCTACGTTCGAAAACAACAGTAATCTGATACAGCAAAACAATGTGGTAAACCAGGGTACCGTAAACATACACCGCAACAGTTCTTCATTATACAACCTGGATTATACGATCTGGTCTGCTCCTACTACCGGAACGCAGACATTAAAAGCATTCTCCCCGAATACGCTGGATGAGCGTTTCTATGTGTACAACACAGCTCAGAATGCCTATAGCAATTACACCAGTACTTCCGGAATATTCGGCAGTAATCCGAATGCGGTTACGTTTACAGCCGCAAAAGGCTATCTTATCCGCATGCCGGACGGACTTCCAGCCGGACAAACAACCACTTTTAACGGATTGTTTACCGGAACACCAAACAACGGTGCTGTTACCCTTCCTCTAAGCACCGGCGGAAACCGTTATAACGCTGTAGGAAACCCGTATCCGTCACCAATTAACATCTGGGATTTTATCGATGCCAATGCCGGAAACCTAGACAACGGTACGCTTTACTTCTGGAGAAAAACGAACAATCCTGCCGAAACTACTTATGCTACGATAACAAAACTGGCTTATAATGCCAATACCGCAGCGGGCGGAGATACCGGATTGGCTGTTTTTGCCGGCAATACTGCCCAGTGGACAATCAATACCGGACAGGGATTCTTTGTCAAAGCAGCACCGGCAGCTACCAGTCTTGTTTTTAACAATACGATGCGCCGGGCAGCAAACAACAACCAGTTCTTTAAAACTGCTGCGACTGCCTCTCCGGTTGAGCCGGAAATCTCCCGGTTTTCGTTAAACCTTTCGGACAATGCCAATGCTTTCGGCCAAACGGTTATCGGCTATACAAACGTTACAACCAATAATCTTGATTACGGCTGGGACGGATTGCTGTTAAACGATGGTGACCTTGCCATCTATACGAAAGCGGACAATACCAAATTAGCCATTCAGGCAAGAGCCGGATTCAGCGTACAGGATGTTGTTCCGGTAAGCTATAAGGCTGTCAATGGCGGAAACATAACATTGTCGCTAAACAATTTTGAAGGGCTGTTCAGCAATCAGAATATTTACCTGAAAGATAAAACCCTAAATACAATCCACAATCTGAAGTCCGGCAGCTACGTGTTTACAACCGAAGCCGGAACTTTTGAAAACCGTTTTGAAATCGTTTATGAGAACAGCGTTTTAAGCACTCCCGATTTTGATGCAAACCAGGTGGTGGTGTACAAACAAAATCATGCTTTACACATCAATAGCGGTAACACCGTATTGTCCGGTATTAAAATATTCGACATCAGCGGCCGACTGGTTTACGAGCAAAACAACGTAGATGCCACGGAAGCCGTTATCAGCAATCTTAACGTTAGTCAGCAGGTATTAATCGTACAGCTGATCACAGCGGCAAATACTACCGTTAGCAAGAAAATAATTTATTAATTTTTGAATCTACTTATCATGACATCCAAACTAATAAAAATATACTTTTTTACGGTACTGCTGCTAAGCGATTTTGTACTGTTTGCTCAGGACGACGAAGATCCCGGAAACGGATTTGACGACGGCGGTACGGTTGAAGATCCCATAGTCCCTATCAACACCCAAATGATCTGGCTGCTGTTAATGGGTATTGCCTTTGCTTTCTACTATTTCCGAAAGCTACAGCTTAAAAAATAATTGCTAAGATTATCATAATCCAAAACCCGGCTGTCATGTCGGGTTTTGTTATATAAAAAAGAATTAGGTATTACGATATATCCAATATTAGATTTATGAAGTTTGATTTACGAAAATCTAAAATTCAACAATTTAGTTGTTAGAAGACTTACATCGTACCTCATATATCTTATATCAAATATTAGATTTATTAAAGTTTGATATACGAAGGTCAAGAATTCAACAATTTAGTTGTTTGGAAGTCCTACCTTATACTTCAAATATCATCCTTCCTACCTCACATATCTAACTTCTTGCCTTTTATTTCTTGCCTATTGCCTTTTACCTCCCTTCATTTCCCCAAAAACAATTACACCAAAACCGACTATTCTTTCAATTTCCTGATTATTTTAGTAAAAAAAGTAGTAACGGTCAAAATTTAGGATTTGGTTCTGCTGTTGTTTCTAATATTGTCTTCGATTTGGATATCACTGAATCAGATTTTATTAATAACTTAAACCTTATACTATGAAAACAAAGTATTTAAATCAGGCGGAACTGGACAATCATGCGAATCAGTTAAATCCGGACCATTGGGAATATTGGCATTCCAGAGAAGAAAATTAATTCCGGCAGCATAGCAATGAACCTGGTTTCATTGCTATGTGCTTAAAAACACTAAAAAATGAGAGCCTTTTTTAAAATAGCAGAACAAGTACTTATGCATCAGGACGGCGCACTTGCCACGGAATTATTTGAAGCCTTTTACAGTCACCACTACGGGAGTCTGGAGAAAGCGCAGGAAGTATTTTCAGCATTACAGGCATCGGCCGGTTCGGAAGCTGAATTTCAGGAAAAACTGAATGAAAAAATTGCCAGGGATTTACCGGTTAAAGAGATGCAGGCTCTAAATGAGTTGATGCTGCAGGTAACAGGTTTTAATTCGTTAGTAAATCTGGATATTGAAAACTGGGTTATCAGCAGTAATATCACTCAGGAAAAATTTGACCGGATCGTAGCATTCATGAAAATTTTTGAACAGGTCATATTACAAAAATTCAACCAGGACAAAGAAGCTTTAAAAGCTTATCTAAAATATACCTTCGCTTCCAAAATCATGTTTTCAATTAAGGAAACCCGCGAGGAACTGATGTTTAAAAACCAAAAGACATTTAAAAAATGGCTGAATCATTTTTATCCCGGTAAATTTGATAACCGCCGCTATATTAATATCCTGGAGTATGCAGACATTATGCAAAAATTTATTTTACATCCGGATGAAACATCTTTTGATTTTGAGAACAAACTACCGGACTATCAAAAACGCCTGAACGAAGGACTGATTTTTCCAAAATCACGCCTGAAAAAATTCACCCGGCACGATTACAAACTACTACAGGCAGAATTCGCCGACAATGAAGAAATCTTAAAATTAGCCCTACCCAAAAATGCTGACTTTTTCCCTTATTCCATTGCGCAGAATATTATTAAACACTTGATTTAAGTGATAGAATGAAGAATTAGGAATTACGAAATTTGATATATGAAAATCAAGAATTCAACTATTTAGTTATTAGAAGACCTGAATCATACTTCGTACTTCATATATCGTATATCAAATATTAGATTTACGAAGTTTGATATACGAAGGTCACAAATTCAACGATTCAGTTGTTTGGAAGTCCTACATCGTACCTCATATATCAAATATCTTACTTCTTGCTTTTTACCTATTGCTCTTTGCCTTTTGCCTTTTGCCTTTTACCTCTTCACAATATAAAGTTCAATTTACGATATTCATAATTCAAACTTCTCACCTCATATATCCCAAAACCTAACATTTGTCATATTTTATCTGATTGACAGTCTGTTATTTTGTTATCCAATTTAAAACAGACGATCGTTTATGTATTACTGGAAAAAATTAACGGCTGTAGAGCGCCAGCAGCGAATTCAGAAAGCGCTATCCGAGAATGTAAATTTCGCAACAGATACCTCCCTGGGCTATCCGGCATCCAAACTGGACGGAAAAGTATTTTATGATGATGCCCCGTTTTTAAAGGATGCTCCTACGCTACAGGCGTTTGTTGCCAATCCGAATCACATTGGCTGCCATACCTACGGAACTTCCGAAAAAGCATTTAAAGGCACTCAGGAAATGGAACGGGAAGTGCTGAATGTTATCGCGGTAGATATCTTTAAAGCGGCTCCGGACAGTTTTGACGGTTATATCGCTCCCGGCGGCACCGAAGCCAATATTCAGGCAATGTGGATTTACCGCAACTATTTTATGCAGGAACTCGGTGCTCAGGCACATGAAATTGCCATACTGGCTTCCGAAGACACCCATTACTCCATCCCAAAAGGGTCTAACTTACTGCTAATCGACTGGTTAAAAGTACCGGTTGGTTTTGAAAACCGTACGGTCGATACCGCTGCATTGGACGACCTGATCGATATCGCTAAAAATAACGGAAAAAAATATTTTATAGTTGTCGTGAATATGGGAACAACCATGTTTGGTTCTGTGGACAATCCGGAAACTTATATCTCCGTTTTAGAACGCCACAGGGTTCCATTCAGACTTCATATTGACGGGGCTTACGGTGGTTTTGTATACCCGTTTAGCAATCCGGCCAGCACACTCGACTTTAGCCATCCGAAAGTTAGTTCCATCACTATTGACGCCCATAAAATGCTGCAGGCGCCATACGGAACAGGTATTTTTATCTGCCGTAAAGGCCTTATCGGTCAGGTACTCACCAGAGAAGCAGAATATGTGGAAGGTATGGACTTAACCCTTTGCGGAAGCCGTTCCGGTTCCAATGCCATAGCCGTATGGATGATTTTATTCACCTATGGTGCCCATGGCTGGCATGAAAAAGTGAGTATCTTACAAATGCGTACCGCCTGGCTGTGTAAAGAACTGGATACACTGGGCATACCGTATTTCCGGGAACCATTTATGAATATCGTGACCATACAGGCCGCTTATCTGCCGGAAACAGTTGCCACCCGTTTTAGTCTTGTTCCGCAAAAACACGATGCCTCAAACAAATGGTATAAGGTAGTTGTAATGGATCATGTTACTATCGAACAGCTAAGCGAACTGGTAGTCTGCCTGCAAAAAGAATATGCCACTTTCCTTTAAACTGCTTTAAACGATAGTCCAATACTAAAAAAACCCGTAAACATAATGCTTACGGGCTTTTTTTATATTAATAACAGTCCATCAGTAACTGGTTGTGGGACTGGTAATAGCTAACGCTTTTATTGTGGTATTGCTGACAGATATTTTCCAGCAATTCAAGGATATTCTGCTGCATCGACAGCGAACCGCAAAGCATGATAACACCGCCGTTCTTTAAAGTTGTGGCTACAAATTCTGCATCGCGGGCCAGCAGGTCTTTTACATACTGCTTCTCCCCTTCACGGGAATAGGCTATGTGCAGTTGCTGCAACTGCTGCTCCGCTATATTTTTTTCAATTCCCGATCGGTATAAGGCAAAGGACGTTTCCCCACGGAAACCGCAGTATAAATGACAATCGGTATTATTGGTATTCTCATCGATCATGCCTAAAAACGGTGCAATACCCGTTCCGTTGGAGATCATAATAACGGTATTGGCTTTACGGGGAAAATGAAAATGTTCGTTGCGTACAATACTCGCATTAAAAGTCGCTCCGGGTTCTAACTGGTATAAATAACCGGAACCCAAACCGTTTTGATGCAGCTTTACGCTCAATTGCACTTCGTTATTTACTTTCCCGATAGAGTATTGTCTTTCGCGGTGATCGTTTGCCGGATAAATAGCCAGTAAATCACCCGAGGTGAATTTTACTTTGCGCTGAAAACGCAATCGGATAAAAAAGGCACCGTCTGTATGGGTAACCGCTGTTTTGTCAATAACCGTAAGTTTCTCGGTACGCTTTGGTTTTGTCTGGAACTGCTCCGGTGACCATTCAAAAGGCATAGCCAATTTCTGTGCCCAGAGTGTCGCCCATTGGCGGAATTCCTCCGGCGATTTATCGTTAACCGTATGTATTTCCAGGAACGGTGCTGCCCATTTTTGTAAAGACAGGGCATTGTTTGCTTCAAAGGCAAACTGGCAAAAATCCGGATAGGCATGCGAACCGAAACCAACTACCGAAAACTGTACCGGCTGCTGCTGTGGTTTGCTTTCCAGCAATTTTATAAACCGGGAAGCATTTGTAGGTGCATTCCCCAAGCCGTAAGTTGCGGTAATCACAATCAGGTGTTCCGCTTTTGGGAAAACCGTATAATTGTTCAGTTCCGTTATATGGGATTTCTTTCCGTTTTTAAGCAGCTGCTGGTGTATCGCATTTGCAAAACGGAATGTACTTCCGTTTTCTGATCCGACCAACAGGATGTATTCACTTTCTTCTTTTTTGTATTTGTTTTTCACGCGATTGCCACGGCGTTTTAACGTAATGACAAACCCGGAATAAATAAAGAAAAGAATGTTTGCCGCTGCGATTGCCAATACCACTGCCCAGATGCCACTGGCACGCCCGGTATGCAGCGTAAGGCTCAGATTGGTCAGTACGGTTGTCCGGGAATACGGAATCTCACTCAGTATATCGCCGGTAATCTGGTTGACCACAACTTCGCGGTCTTTTAGTTTCAGCGTATAATAATCCTCCGTATCTTCCGAAAAAGGAAACTCAATGTGCTCCACTTCCGAAAGCAGGGTATTTTTAAAAATGGAAAAATCAGCAAGCTTTTGCTCCGGTTCCGTTTTTATCGCATCAAAATCAATCTCATGACTGATCTTTTGCTCCGGAAACAGTTCAAAGCGAACCAGCGACAAATAGGTTCCTGTAAGCGTAATAATCAGTATCGGGATCAGGGACAAACGCCCCAGCACCACGTGGTAATACTGTGCAAAATCTTCTCTGATAATTTTGGTAAAGAACCGTTTAAGCCCACGCTGGCGCTGTATAACCAGTACGGTACCCGAAGTAGCGATCAGCAGCAGCAAAAAGGCGGTTATACCAATAATAATTCTTCCGGTTTCATGCAGAAAAAGGGAGCGGTGTAAAGTCGTTACCCATTGGAAAAAAGCATTTTTTTCGGCTACTTTTCCAATGGCCTTTCCGGTTTTCGGGTCAACGTATATTTCGGCATTTTTACCGTTATCGTCTATCACTTTGGCAATGACAAACTGATTCGCATCCACCGTTACATCGGTTATCTCTGAATGGGATTTTTTTAAAGCGGGTAACATTTCGGCAACCGTGATCTGGTTGAAATCCGTAGCGCGATAAGGCTGTATTTTTTGGGAAACCGGCTCGAATGCCAGTATGATTCCGGTAACGGAAGCCAGTAGTATAAAGAGAAAAGAAGATACAGCCAGGGTTAAGTGGCTGTATCTCCAGATTGAAATGGTCATATTTCTTTTGATTAATTCGGACTAAGACGTACGTAACGGATATAGCCGGTACCGTCATTTTTGCCGGAAACATTTTCCGTGGTAAGCGGGAATTCGATGTCTTTCACTTTGTATTCCTGGTTCTCTACAGCCGTTTCAAATCGCAAGCTGTAACCGGAATTAATTTTGGAATCTTCCAGTTCCAGTACCGTTACGCTGCGTTCTCCTCCGGAAAGGGAAGCACCTGTAATAGCACTGATGTTACTCGGTTTTTTAGAGTGGAATTTATACCATTCTTTAATATCCTTATACCATTTTTTATCGGATCCCATCACATAAAGTGTTTTTTCATAGGCACCTTTCGGGTCAATCAGCGACACAACAATATAGGCACCTTCACCCGGATAGTTGGTCATCTGAACCATACATTTGTATTTTGTAGAACCGCCTTTCTGCGCCATCATGTTCATTCCGGAGCAAAGTGTCAGCGCCAGTACCAATACTATTTTATAAAGGTTTTTCATTTTTTTATTTTAAAAAGTCAATTGCAATCTTGTTTTTTGTAAGCGCTTCATTTTCGGAAGCTAAATCATAAGCCGTTTCTTTAAACTCGGTAACCGCATCTTTTTTAGCACCCAAAGCCATCAGGTGTTTTAAAATAGCCGCATCCTGAGCCGTCATGGCTGCCTTGTGTAAAGCGGTCATTCCTTCTTTATTTTTAGCATTAACATCCACTTTGTAACGCTCTACTAATTTAATTAAAGATAAATCATTTTTAGCTACAGCCAGATGGTATAATGTATTTCCGTTCTTTTGCGGTGTCGCTACCTTAAATCCTTTTTCTTCCAGTGCTTTCAGTTTTGCTTCAAAAGCTTCTGCTTTTTGTGGATTGTACGACTGGATCAAATAGTAAGCCAGGTTGTCTCCGTTAGCATCGGCAACGTTTACATCGGCACCTTTCTGAATTAACAAACGTACCACTTCCGGTGTGTTGCTGCGAACGGCTAAAGCCAAAGCAGATATTCCTTTTTTATTAACCTGGTTGATATTTTTTACGGACGCTGCCAATAGATTAATTACCGCTACATCACTGTTTGCCATAGCTGCATTCATAAAGGCTGTTGTTCCGTCATGGTCTGCCTGGTTGATATCAACACCTTTTTCAATAAAATATTTGATGATGTCTTCCTGTTTGTCTTTACGAACAATGGCATGCAACGCGTTTTGTCCGTTTTTCGAAACAGCCGTAGGTTTGATTTTTAAGCTTTCCAGATACTGGTATAATTCCAGTGTATTGGCAGTACTTCTCGTTCCCTGGCTGGCAAAGATCATGGCATTATCGTTAAAAGTAACCCCTTTTTCAAGTAAGCGTTTTAAAGTTGTAATGTTTCCGGTTCTCGCCGCATAGTTAAAAGCTGTATTCCCGTTTGCATCGGTACTTTTAATATCCAGTCCTTTTCCGATAAAGTAGTTAATCAACGTAAAATCTTTATCGTGTGGTGCGATCAGCAATAAAGCATTCGCGCCATCATGGTCCAGATCCTTTTTAAGATTTGCTCCGTTTTTAAGTGCCAGGTCATATACTTTGGTATTGGACTGACCGTTTGCTGCTGCAAAATTCAGGTATGTATACCCGTGATCGTCCAGTACATTGGTTTTGGCACCTCTGGCTAAAAGGTATTCCATTAAATCTGTATTCCCTCTGTAAGCCGCCCAGAAAATATAGGTACGACCGTCATGCGTCAGCTTGTTAACATCATTTCCTTTTTGTTCCAACAGGAATTTTACGGCATCGTTTGCAGCATCCTCAATTATTGCAAAAACAACCGGATCGAAAGCATTGGTATTAAGCTGTGAAGGGTTGCTCCCTTTTGCTATTTCCGCTTTTATCTGCGTTACATCCGGATTTTTCTTCCAGTACGATCTTTCCAGGAAAACATTATTCTGGGCCTGTAAGGTGAATGATGCGAACGTTATCGAAGCGATAAAGAGCTGTTTCATTGTTATATTCATGACTATTTGATTTAGCATATTTATGGATTACGCCGATTAAAAGCAAAGCAAAGTAAAATCGTACGGTCGGGCAAAATTAATAAGAATGATTCTAAATAAAAAACTAAATCCCAAATAAATGTTGCGATTTAACGTTCCGGTGGTTCTCCGCAAAACATTGTTGTTTTCACGGCATTCCATAAAAAAAGTGCCTACCTGGTTACAGATAGGCACTTTACATTTACAAAGTTATGTCAGACCTGATAAATGTTCCTTTATTTCCCTGCTAATTTACTATTGAGCAGCAATTTGATCATTTGATTGAATTTTTGAAGGCTTTCTTCCGAGAAGGCTCCGTCGCCATCGTATATTGCCTTACGAATTAACGGAACGCTGTACGGCAGCGTCCAGGCGCGCAGTGATTTCGCCACCGCGTCCATATTGTTGATGCCCTGCACCGCATGACCACCTTCTGCCCAGCAAACCAAACCGATGGTTTTATCGGTTAAATACGGACTGTGCTCTTTGGCACTTACTTCCAGCCAGTCAAGACAGTTTTTCATTACTCCGGTCATCCCGCCATGATACAGCGGTGTCAGCCAGATATGCACATCGGCATTGCGAAACGTATTGGCCATTAGTTCCACCGACTTCGGTACGCCGCTAATCGTAACATCAAAAAGCGGAATCCCCGAATCGGGTAAATTAAACACCGTTACTCCGGCTCCGTTAGCTTCGAAACTTTCTTTAAAATAATCCGCTATTTTATGTGAGGTGGCAGTGGTTCTGCGTTCCAATGCGCCGTTAAATATCAATACATTCATTTGTTTTTACTTTTAATTAATATTTCCGGATCACTTTCGGTAATCCGGGTTCTCCGTACATAAGGCTGGCAACCTTACCGGCTAATACATTCGTTGCTGTGATATAAAGCGCTTCCGGTATGTGTTCGCTTGCCCTGAAAGCCACCTTTTCTCCTTCATATCCGGTTAAATCGGCCTGTAACAGCCTGTTTTCCCATAGTTTTATATGATGTTCCTTTTCCGAACCAAATATTACCGAAAAGGCATACGGCTTAAGCCTTGCCGCAACAAGCATATATACCCATTGCGGTACTATGGCATCAACAGAACAGTAAACCGAAACCGCTTTTCCCTGATATGCTTCCCAATCGATTGCTTCCATCTCAATGCGGAATTCTTTTTCGATCAGCACCAGCTCCTGAAACAGATAGTTTTTGATATCAAAATCAGCAAAAACCACATCCGGTTGGTACTGCAATAAATCCAATCGCAGAATACCTGATGCCGTTACTTTATTTACAATTGTTTTATCCGACATGATTTGCGCACATTTAAAGTACTAATTTTTTGTTTGTGATACAAAATTATTAATTTTGCCTAATAAACCAAATAATCACTTTGTTTATTATGGAAATAAAATTGCCGGATAATGAAAAAGCCTTGTGGATCCTGAAAACTCAGGGTTCCCTTCCTTTGAATATAGTAGCAAAAGAACTAAATGTCACCACAGAAGGTGCCCGTTTTCAAATGCTGCGATTAGCCGGTGAAGGTTTGGTTGCCGCCACTACCGAATCGAAAGGAAGAGGCAGGCCGCAGCAAATCTGGGCGTTAACCGCTTCCGGTCACGGACGTTTCCCGGACAGGCATGCCGAACTAACGGTAAAATTAATTCAGAAAACAAAGGAAATACTGGGTGAAAGCGCCCTCGATGCCGTTATTGAAGCCTATGGCAAAGAAAGCCGGAGCAAATATCTGCATGCCGTGGAAGGTATCAACGAGCTGGAAGACCGGATCAGGATACTGGCACAGATTCGCAACAGTGAAGGTTATATGGCCGGTTACACACAGGAGGAAGGCGGTTTTATACTATTCGAAAACCATTGCCCCATTTGCGCTGCCGCCACAATATGCCAGGGATTCTGCAAATCGGAACTGGAAACCTTCCGGGCCATACTCGGCGATACCGTAACGGTTACCCGTATCGATCATGTATTAAGCGGTGCCCAGCGATGTGCGTATAAAATCACCCTATAAATACTTCCGGTTCCCTTAACAAAGCGTTTTTAAGGCAGCTGCCTTCAATATGATTCCCTGCACTTTAGCGCCGTTATTTTTTTAATACTTTGGTTTACAATTTATTAGTCTTTTTAGCTTACCTTTAATACTAATTAATATTTAGTGACCATGTATTCAGCAGAAATAATCCCGGTTCAAAAGGTACTCACCTTATATTTTGAAGGTATATTTGATGGTGATGTGCAAAAACTGAAAGCAATATTTCACCCCAATGCCATGCTGTTTGGTGACATTGAAGGTCACGTGTTCTATAAATCCTTAGACGATTATTTGGTAACCGTTAAAAACAGAAGAAGTCCGAGCGAATTAGAAGAAAAATTCGAAATGGAAATCATTGGTATAGAGATCATCGGCAATAATGCCATTGCGAAGCTCCATGTCCCGATGCTGGGATACAATTATTACGATTTTCTGTCGCTCTCCAAGATCAACAACGAATGGTTAATTGTCAATAAATTATACACCCATGTAAAACAGTGACAAACGTTTTAAACAATTATAAAAAACCTGCCCGATTATCGGAGCAGGTTTTTTATTGTAAAATGATTTCGAATTATTTAATGATCAATTTCTGAACAGTAGCTACATTTCCGGTTGTAATACCAATAAAATACAGTCCTTTTTCCAATCCGGAAATATCCCGCTTTGGCCTCCCAGAATAACCGGGGTCTGTACCGTTAAATCGAAAACTTCACTGTTACAGACCGATAAATCAGGCCGCTGATGGGCTACCTGCGAAAAACCGGGCATAAAAAAACTGCATACGAATACTAAAAAAAGTAGTTATTACTTCATAAATTACTGATTAAAAGCACGATAAATACAATTATTTTACAATTATCAAAGAAGTTATTTACATCCCAATATCATAATCACAGTCTTTTAACAATTACCCCGTTCCCAATCTTTAAAACAGTACTAAAACAATAAAATCGTATCTTTGCCGAAAATACAGACTTTATGACCACTTTTGAGCAATTCAATCTTCCAAAATCCCTGCAAAAAGCTATAGACGATTTAGGGTTAACAACACCTACTCCTATTCAGGAAAAATCTTTCCCGGTGATTATGTCAGGACGTGATATGATGGGAATTGCCCAAACCGGTACCGGTAAAACGTTTGCCTATTTACTTCCGATCTTAAAACAATGGAAGTTTTCGCCAACGCATACCCCTAAAGTAGTCATCATTGTTCCTACCCGTGAATTAGTAGTTCAGGTAGCCGAAGAAGTCGAAAAACTAACCCGGTACATGTCGGTTCGGGTTTTGGGTGTTTACGGAGGTGTAAACATCAATACCCAGAAAAAAGCCGTTTATGAAGGAATTGATTTCCTGGTAGCCACTCCGGGACGTTTAATGGACCTGGCTTTAGACAATGTGGTTCGTTTTGACGAAATGCAAAAACTGGTTATTGATGAATTTGATGAGATCCTGAATTTAGGATTCCGCTTCCAGATTACATCCATTCTGGCGATGATGAAACCCAAACGTCAAAATATCCTGTTCTCGGCAACCATGACCGAAGAAGTGGATGAACTTTTGGACGATTATTTTGATTTCCCGGAAGAAGTATCGCTGGCACAATCCGGAACACCTCTGGAAAAGATTAAACAATTAGCTTACCATGTGCCGAACTTCCTGACGAAAGTTAACCTTTTAAAGCATTTACTAACTGCCGATGAAAGCCTGGAACGCATCCTGGTTTTTGTGAATAATAAAAGAGTAGCCGATATTTTAATGGAACATCTGGAAGAAGATTTCCCGGAACAATTTGGCGTTATTCACTCCAATAAATCCCAGAACTATCGTTTGAACACGATGGCAAAATTCCAGAAAGGCGAATTACGCGGTATTGTCACTACCGATATTATGGCGCGTGGATTGGATATTTCCGATATTACCCACGTGATCAACATGCAGTTTTCGGAAGTTCCCGAACAATATATCCACAGAATCGGTCGTACCGGACGTGCAGACAAAGATGGTATTGCCATTAGCATCATCGCGCCGAAAGAAGAAGAATTCCAGGTGGAAGCCGAATTATTAATGGAGCAGGAACTGGAAATGTTACCGATTCCGGAAGGCATAAAAATTGAAGAGAAAAAACTGGAATTTGAAAAAGAGCAGCAAAAAGTCAAATTCCTGATGAAAAAGGTGAAGCTTGACGGCGGTGGCGCTTTTCATGAAAAAACAGATAAAAACAAAAAAGTAAATCTTGGTGGTCCCGGAAAACGTACTCCGCGAAAAACCAAACCAAGAAACCGCGGGGTGGAAAAAACCAGAGCGGCCAAAAAGAAAAAGAAATAAGCTATCTGTATAGCTTATTTTTTTAAAATTTAATAACGAAAACTTAAATCAACCTGTAACTACTGTCGAAAACTAAAAAGTAATTACTATTTTTGACAAACATTAAAATAAAATGCAATTCAAACATCCTGAAATTCTGTATTTCCTCTTTCTATTGGTAATACCAATTCTGGTTCATTTGTTTCAATTGCGTCGTTTTAAGAAAGAATACTTCACAAATGTACGTTTCCTAAAAGAACTCAGCATACAAACCCGTAAAAGCTCCCAACTGAAAAAGTGGCTTTTATTGTGTACCCGTTTGTTACTGCTCGCCTGTTTGGTACTGGCTTTTGCTCAGCCTTATTTTGATGCCAAAGACGCTAAAAATACCGGAAATGAAATCATTATCATACTCGATAATTCTTTTTCCATGCAGGTAAAAGGAAACCGGGGTGAACTCTTAAAAAGAGCCGTTCAGGATCTTTTGGAAAACACATCCGACAACCAGCGTTTTTCGCTCGTTACCAATACCGAAGCTTTCTGGGATACCGATATTAAATCCATCCAGAAAGAACTGCAGACATTACCGTACAGTTCCACACCGTTCCAGCTGGACTTTTTACTAAGTAAAGTGGCCGCTAAAAAACACAACGTTCCGAAAGACATTGTGGTAATCACCGATGCGATTGCACAGGATGCAAAAAGTGCGGACAAACTGGATGATAAAACACCCGCCTATTTTATCATTCCAAAAGCGGAAAACAAAACCAACGTTAGCATTGATAAGGTTTCAATAAGCCAGCATCTGGATAACTTTTATGAAATTAAAGTAGACGTAACCGCTTACGGTAACTATGAAAACGAATTACCGATGGCTGTTTATAACGGAAAAAACCTGACAGCTAAAACGGTTGTAAAATTTGATACTACTCAAAAATCGGTTCACTTTACACTGCCTAAAAAGGATTTTCACGGGTATGTTGCCATTGAAGACAACAGTCTGAACTATGACAACACCTATTATTTCAGCATTTCCAAACCGGAAAAATCGAATGTGATCGCTATAGGCGAAAATGCTAAAAATGCATTCCTGTCCCGAATTTATACTGCAGATGAGTTTAATTACAAAAGCGAGGAACTGAACAGTGTAGATTACAACGCACTGGACAAACAGGATGCCATTATCCTGAACGAACTAAAAGACATTCCGCAGTCGTTGCAAACCACCTTAAAAGCTTTTTACGATAAAGGCGGTAATATTGTCCTGATTCCTGCTGCTGACGGTTCGGCACAAAACCTGACCACTTTCTTAGGGAATTTCGGAGGACTGAAAATGAATCCGCTGCAAACGACTGAAAAACAAATTACCAAAATCGCTTTCAGCCATCCGCTATACCAAACTGTTTTTGAAAAGAAAACCGATAATTTCCAATACCCGAAAGTTAACAGCTCTTTCGGACTGGGCGGGAATCCGGCAGCGATACTCAGCTATGACGACCAGACACCGTTCCTGGGTTCGCAGACCAACAAAATAGGAACCCTGTACCTGTTTAGCGCTCCTATCAACAAAACAAACAGTAATTTCCAGAATTCCCCGCTGATTGTGCCTACTTTTTACAATATGGCACAAAACAATCAGAAATCCGGTATTACGGAATTTACCATCGGCGACAATAAAAGCATGATCCTGGATGTTTTATTATCCAAGGACGAAGTGGTAACCGTACAGAATGAAACTTCGGATTTTATCCCGATGCAGCAAATCCTGAACAATAAAATAAAACTGTCCTTTGGCGACTATCCGGAACAATCGGGCAATTACAGCCTGACCAAAAACAAAACGGTTTTAAAAAATATCAGCTTTAATCATGCCCGTACCGAAAGTGATCTGAGCTTACAAAACGACAACTTATTCGATAAATATACCAAAGTGGATTCTATTGCTACTGTTTTTAACGATATCCATTCGACAAGAACAGCCAGTGAAGCCTGGAAGTATTTTATCATCGCAACACTACTATTTTTATTATTAGAACTACTGATCCAAAAATTCGTAAAATGAATGTAATTCTTAAACACGCAACAATTATCGATACCGAAAGTCCGTTTCACAATCAGACGGCGGACATTAAAATTATTGACGGAATTATAAAAACGATCGGACAGAATCTGTCCAATGAAGAAAACGCAACGATAATCGAACGGGATAATCTTCATGTTTCCCAAGGCTGGTTTGACAGCTCTGTTTCCCTGGGAGAACCGGGTTATGAAGAAAGAGAAACCATTGCCAACGGACTTCAGGTTGCCGCAAAAAGCGGATTTACCAATATTGCCTTACAACCGAACGCCGCTCCTGTTATCGATAACCAGACAGAAGTGAGCTTCGTACTTCATAAATCCGGAAAAGCGGCTACACAGCTGCATCCGATTGGTGCGTTAACCAAAAACAGCGAAGGTAAAGACCTGGCAGAATTGTTTGACATGACCAATGCCGGAGCCGTTGCTTTTGGCGATTATAACAAAAGTCTTGACAATGCCAACCTGTTAAAGATAGGCTTACAATATGTACAGGATTTCGACGGACTGGTGATCACCTATTGCCAGGATGAAAAAATAAAAGGGAACGGTGTTGTTCACGAAGGGATTGCCAGTACCAAACTGGGATTAAAAGGAATTCCGGGACTTGCCGAAGAAATTCAGATTGCCCGCAACCTGTTTCTTTTGGAATATACCGGAGGAAAACTGCATATCCCGACAATATCTACGGCAAAATCCGTAACTTTAATCAGAGAAGCAAAAGCCAAAGGATTAAACGTTACCTGCAGCGTAGCGGTACACCATCTGGTTTTAACCGATGAAACCTTAAACAATTTCGATACCCGCTATAAAGTAACGCCGCCTTTGCGTGATGAGAACGAAAGAAAAGCGCTTATCGCCGGCGTACTGGACGGAACGATCGACATAATAACAACCGATCACAATCCGCTCGATATCGAACATAAAAAAATGGAATTTGACAATGCCAAAAACGGAACCATCGGACTGGAAAGTGCTTTTGGAGCCTTACTAACCGTATTGCCGGCGGATGTTATCGTCGCAAAACTGACAGCCGGAAAAAGCATTTTCAAGATCGAAAAACAAGCGATTAAAGAAGGCAACAAAGCTTCAATAAGTTTGTTTAACACCGAAGGCAGCTGGGAATTTTCGAAAGAAGACATTCTTTCCAAATCAAAAAATTCCGCATTCTTAGGTCAGCCTATGAAAGGAAAAGCCTATGGTATTTACAATCAGGGAATTTTAATTTTAAACGAATAAGCTATGAACAATACTGTCGAACAAGGTAAAACAACCGCGATTATTGGCTATATCACAATAATTGGAACCATTATTGCCATTTTTATGAATATGGAAACGAAAAACCCGTTTGCCGGTTTTCATATCCGCCAGGCCTTTGGCATTCATCTTTCATTTTATGTTTTGGCTTATTTTGTGGGTTATGCCGACAGTTGGATGGTTTCTTCTGCTTTCTTCATTTTCTTCTTTGTACTATGGGCTTACGGATTGGTTGGCGCTTTACAGAACGAAATGAAAACAATCCCTATTCTTGGGGAATATTTCCAAAAATGGTTTAAAAATTTAGCATAAAATGAATTTATCCTTATTTCATCTCGTTAGAGAACCCAAAATAAAATCAGATAAAAATCCGTTGCTGCTGCTGCTTCATGGTTATGGCAGTAATGAAGAGGATCTGTTCTCTTTTGCATCCGAATTGCCGGAAGAATATTTCGTGGTTTCCGCCCGTGCACCACACCCAATGCCGCCTTATGGCAACGCCTGGTACAGCATTCATTTTGATGCGGATGCGAACAAGTTTTCAGACGATGAAGAAGCGGTGGAATCCCGCGAGCTGATCGTTACCTTTATTGATGAATTACTGGAAAATTACCCGATAGATAAAGATAAGATTACGTTAATCGGTTTTAGCCAGGGTGCTATTTTAAGTTATGCAGCAGCCTTGTCTAACCCGGAAAAGATACAGCGCGTAGTGGCTTTGAGCGGTTATGTGAATCCGGATATTATTGCTCCCGATTTTCAGACTAAAGCGATCTCCAGGCTGAAATTTTTTATTTCACACGGAACGGTCGATCAGGTTATTCCTGTGGACTGGGCCCGGAAAGCTCCGGAATTCTTAAAAGCACTCGGACTGGATGTTGTTTATAAAGAATATCCTGTGGGACATGGTGTTGCACCGCAGAATTTTTACGATTTCAAAACCTGGTTACAACAATAATAAAAAAGCCCTGAAAATTTCAGGGCTTTTTTATTGCGTATTTATTATTGCTCCGGATTATCACTTCCGGTTACCGCTTTTTCTTCTGTCAATGCGCCTTTGTATTTCATCACACCGTTTACTTTCAGCGATAAGCCGCCATCGGTTTCCAGTGTCCACTCGCCACCATGATACGGTTTCCCTTCTTTCTCTCTGGTCATAATAACCGATTCCTTTTTTTCCGGCAAGAACAATTCGGCTCTGTCCCCGTCTTTTTCAAAAGTTACAAAACTGCTGATGATCGGTTCTTCAATTTCTTCTTCGGTATCCACCGGGGTTTCTTTTACCGGATTCATGCGAAATCCTTCTTCAAAGACACGGATACAGTCTTTTTTAAGAATGGACCATCTGTAACCGGCAGACCCCACACATCCGTGTTCGTCTTTATCGGTTCCTAATACCATTTGTTTGGGGTTTACAACCACCTCATCTTCGCTGTCATGCTTTTTCATAATGAGATCACACGAAACGAAAAAGAAGCTGAATGCAATTAATGGGATTATCTTTTTCATTTATAATTTTTTTTCGTCCTGAAAATAGTTGGGTCAACTGCTTTAAACCGCCTCTCCTTTCAAAGTTGCGAAAGCAGAAACAATGCAGTTATAAAAATATAAAATAATTGTTTTATTTTACCGTATTCGAAAACAAAATTGCATCGATTCTTTCAAAATCTGTAGGCTTGTCTTCGTTGTGAAAATACTTTAACAGTACTTCTCCCCGCACCGCACCGCTATAAAAGTCGGCTATAATCCAACGGTGATTCAGGATTTTTATTTTACTGATGATAAACTTTTTTCCGTCAATCGGTTCATACGGAATCATGGCATTTCCGGTTTTGGCATCGTTTAAAGTAACCAGATCCTCTTTTACCTTAGCCGCAACTTTCATCACATCATAACGGGAAAAATACTCCTGTGCATCATCGTCATATTCCAATGAGAAATAATCACTGTCGTTTTTTTCAACAAGAATCGTATTAATGGAATCGCGTACTTTATCGATTCTTAACTTGGCAGTATCCAGTTCTTTCTGCTGCGTTTTCAATATCTTATTGGAATTCATGTATTGAAAAACATTAAACAATAAGGATAAAATAAAGAGATAGAGTATTGCTTTTTTCATAGTATTAAATTGTAATTTCTAAATTATCGTAAGCCAAAAATACATTTTTCGGCAGTTTTTCCTGTACTTCTCCGTGAAATCCCATATGATGGCTGATGTGGGTCAGATAGGCACGTTCCGGCTGAATATGGCTGATAAACGCCAGAGCTTCTTCCAGATTAAAATGGGAAATGTGCGGTTCCACCCGTAGGGCATTCACCACAAGCACCTTTACTCCTTTGAGTTTTTCCACTTCTGCAGCGTCAATGGTTTTCACATCGGTCAGATAGGCAAAATCGTCTATGCGGTAACCAAATACCTGCAAGTCGCCATGCCATACATTTATCGGGATCACCGTTTTACCGCCCAGAACAAAAGCCGCATCGTTTTTCACTTCGCTAACAGCCACCGAAGGCGCGCCGGGATAGCGGTTCTCGGTCTCGAAAATATAGTCAAATCGTCTTTTAAGGCTTGCTATCACCCGTTCGTGTGCATATACAGGCATGGGACCCTGCCGGAAATTATAAGGCCGGATATCGTCCAGACCGGCTGTATGATCGGCGTGTTCATGCGTAAACAGTATCCCGTCCAGCTTAGCACATTTAGCCGTGAGCATCTGCTGCCTGAAATCCGGTCCGCAATCAATTACAACATTATGATCTTCCCAACGCATTAAAACGGATACCCGCAATCGTTTATCTCTCGGATCATCACTCAGACAAACGGGATGATCGCTTCCGATAATAGGGATTCCCTGTGAAGTTCCTGTTCCCAAAAAATATACTTTCAAAGTGGTCTTCTTTTTTACAAAAATAAGAATCTGTCTCCTAAATCCCTATACAATAAAGCTAATAAAAACGAACAAATAATAGTTTAGAAACGATTTGAATACCATTTAACCACTGACGCCCTTTCCCGTTTCCGCAAAAGCCTTAATTCCTTATGACCGGAAGAAATTACCGGAGAACGGAAACCGGCAGATAAAACACGTTACAAGCTCCCCGATCCCTTTTTCAAAGAACCAATGTTAGCCTGAGCGCCTTTTTAGCATTGCTTTCCATCAATAGTCATCAGCTTTTTTAAGACCTCTTCCCAATATCAGACAGCATTTTTTACACCTGAATCGAAAAAAACAAAAACAGACACTGTAATTTATCTCTTTACAAAATAAGTGCAAATCGCACCAGTTATAAAATTAAAAAACTACAAATAAATCCAACAAAAAACACAAATATATCACTCAAAACCATTGTTTTACATTATTTCACAACAGACCATCTACCATAGATTGCAGTACCTGATTTACAATACGGAAGCTACACTTTCTTTATTTTTAAACATAATTTAAACATTATCAAAACATTAAAAACAAACCACATTACTTGCATATCAATTGTTTTTTAATAATTTCGCAAAGCTGAGAAAAAATAATACTAACCTTTAACCAATGTCAATGAAAAAAGTTTTACTAGGACTAATTGCGATTACACTACTTACTTTGGGTAGCTGTGACAAAAAAGATTGGAATGAAGATCAAAACAGCCAATCCAAAACAAACACCACATTTGGTCAGCGGCTTCCGGACGGCTCAACACAGCTTGAGAATCCATATTCCGTAACAAACATGCTCAGAGCATACGCCGATCTGTTAACAGAAGGAGATATTGACCGTGCAAAAGAAATGTCCGGCATTACAACCACTCACTATTACGTAAAATTCATGCCGCAAAATGAGGACATGATGGATCTGTTAAAGCAGGACAGTACTATTGTAATGTACACTTTCCCGCTTGATGTTGCTTTCCCGGAAGGATACGATTTAGATTCTTACCGCGATGAAGGCGTTGCAGAGGACCAGCCGGGTTATCGCTATGCTTCCATTCCGGTGAACAAACCGATGCCGGAAGTGGAACACCAGATCCTGGATGAGCTTTTTATCCCGGATGAAGAAAAAATCGCCGATATCAAAGAAGGAAATCCGCCAACACCGGTAGTATTACACGGAATAACGCCCGAAGAACTTGTAGAACGTTCTTTAGTATTAACCGGTAACGATCATGAAGAAGAAAATGCCGGAGTTGCTGCACGAAGCAGCTGGAGACCGGCAGGACGAATCACGATGTATGACGACAAATTAGGAACCATTGGTGTTGAAGGACTAAAAGTATGTGCCAGAAGATGGTTCACTACACATACCGGTTTTGTAGACGCAAACGGTTACTACAGCTGCGACGGAACATTCAAACGTCCGGCAAATTACAGCTACGACTACGAAAGATATGATTTCCAGATCCGCAAAGGATGGTTGTTTTCTACAGCTAAATTAGACGGTCCTAAAAAAACCGGAAACTGGGATGTTCACCACGTAGCAACCAGCATTCACAGCTACTATTCAACGATATTCCGCGCTGCTCATCATTACTACTACAAAAATATTTTAGGCTTAAGAAGACCGCCGCAAAACGGTTTCTGGAAAACACAGCTAAAAATCAAAGCGGTAAATGAAACCAACAGCGATTATGACGGAAACGCATCACCGGCAAGACGATTTTTAGGACTGGGCAGCCATATCCATATCTTTAATCCTCAAAATCCAAGATACCGTACTTACGCAACAACCATACACGAACTGGGGCACGCTTCGCACTGGAGCATGAGCAGCGGCAGCAACTTTAAAAATTCGGATAAGATTGTTGTGGAAACATGGGCACGAGGTGTTGAATGGAGCCTTACCCGAATGGTGTACACCGATTATGAATCATCCTACAACAGATTACGTTATACCGGAATGGTACAGGATGCCATTGACGGATTCAAAACAAGAAGCTGCACCTGGTATTTTACCGATGCAAATCCCTGGAATGTTTTACCAAAATCGTATCAGGACAAAGTTTCCGGATATACCATCAGACAAATTGAAGATGCTTTACAAAACCAGAAAACCTGGGATGCCTGGAAAAACAGTATCATAACGAAATTTAACAATCCAACAGAAAGCAATCTTGAAGCTACTTTTAGTTTCTGGAACATGCAATAACAATACCGTTCCCTCCTGTTTATAAAAATCCGGGAGAACCCTAAAGTAAGAAAATGAGAAACCGGTCAGTTATATCACTTTTACTGTTGTTGATTATCATGTTTTCAGTGATCTTTTGCAGTAAAATAGTAGACGAAACTTTTATTGAAAAATACACGTATATCAACAAAAGCGGACATGATATCACGATAAAAAGTTATAAATCGGCCAAAGAATACACCTTTCCGTTAGCAAAGGAAAATTCTCTGACGCAGCAAATAAATCTTATGTTCGGAAGTGCCAGCGATATCATTAGTTTATCCGATTCCGTGACAATAATCTTTGACAACAAAAAGATTCAGCACTTCACCACAAATACCACGAGCATACGAAATTTTCTGAATCCTAAAAATTTCATTTTATTACTGGAAACAAAAAACAGCAGGGAATACAAATTTATCTTTATCGAAGAAGATTACAATAATGCTGTTGATTTACAGCAGCATAACAAATAACACTTTCAATGCCGGTTTTAAACCGGCATTGTTTTTTACAGCTCTCTATCAAACAATTAAAGCACAACCGCCCTGCTTCAATTGGCATTTTTTGCTTTTTACTTTATTAAAATAGAATCATTCTCTTTTATTAGACTGCCTATTTTGCTAACTTTGCAACATTATGGCACTTATGAAAAACTCAGATAACGAAATTACTTTAAAAGGAGACCGGGAGATTGAACACATCCCCGCTCTAAAAGAAAAAGCTCTCCGCATTAACCTCAACAAAAACATTTACGGAACCTTTGCTGAAATTGGCGCCGGACAGGAAACAGTAAGGCATTTTTTCAGAGCCGGTGGTTCTTCCGGAACAATTGCAAAAGCAATGTCGGCTTATGACAAGGATTTTAGTGATGCTATTTACGGAGTGGAAGATGACGGCCGCTATGTTACTGAAAGCAGGTTAAAAAAAATGCTTTCTCACGAGATAAGACTTGTAGAAGAACGCTTAAAAAGAGACAAACATCCCAGCAAAATGTTCTTCAGTTATGCAAATACTGTAGCAACAATTGATTTTGCCAAACAATACAAAGGACACGGATGGGTTGGTATTAAATACCAGCTGGACCCGGAAGAAGATTATAACGAAATCATACTGCACATCCGTTTTAAGGAAACAGATCCGAGACTGCAACAGGAAACCCTGGGTATTTTAGGTGTTAACCTTATTTACGGAGCGTATTATAAACACAATGATCCTAAAAAATTATTGCGTTACCTGTACGATCACCTGGACAAAGACCAGCTGGAAATTGACACCATCAATTTCTCCGGTCCGCGTTTTAAAGATGTCGACAACCGTTTAATGAGCTTACAATTAGTAAAAAACGGAATGACCGATGCGGTGATGTTTGGTCCAGACGGAAACAACATCCTGCCGGCTTCGATACTTTACCGTAAAAACATCCTGGCACTACGCGGAAGTTTCCGCCCGGTAACCAAAGTAAATATGGACATGTACCAGAAGTCCTATGAAATGTTCCTGGAAGAGAAAAAAGTAGACAAAGAAAATGCGATGGTTATTTTCGAAATCACTTTATCCAACCTGTTATCCGAAGGGGAAATTGACGAACGTGACTTTATGGACCGTGCCGAACTGCTTTGTTCGCTAGGACAAACGGTTATGATCTCCAATTTCCAGGAATATTATAAAGTAGTGGAATATTTCTCTGAGTATTCCAAAGCAAGAATGGGACTGGCTATGGGTGTGAGCAACCTGATCGATATTTTTGATGAGAAATATTACCGTCATTTAAGTGGTGGTATACTGGAAGCCTTCGGTAAATTATTCTACCGTGACTTAAAAGTATTCCTGTATCCTATGGAAGATGAAGACGGAAACATTGTTACCTCTCAAAACCTGAAAGTACATCCGCGTATGAAAGAACTGTACAAGTTCTTTGCCTATAACGGAAAAGTGGTGGACATCACTGATTTTGATAAAGAACACTTAAAGATCTTCTCCCGTGAAGTTTTAAAAATGATTCATGACGGGCAGCAGGGATGGGAAGAAATGCTTCCGGAAGGTATTGCCGAACTGATTAAAGTGAATCACTTGTTTGGCTGCGGCGAACAAAAACAACTGGAAGAAGAAACCTCCAATTAAGATAAATACCTATAAAAAAAGCCGGAAATTCCGGCTTTTTTTATGTCTTATTTTAAGATCTGACTGGCATGTGCTTTGGTTTTTACTTCCGAAATCACCTCGTCAATAATTCCGTTTTCATCAATTACAAAAGTGGTACGGTGAATCCCGTCATACTCTCTACCCATAAACTTTTTAGGTCCCCACACGCCAAAAGCCTGGATAACCGATTTGTCTTCATCTGCCAGTAACGGAAAAGGAAAACTATATTTTTCTTTGAATTTACCCTGCGCTTTGGCACTATCGGCACTCACACCCAGCAATTCATAATTGTTTGCCTGAAAACGCTCAAAATTATCTCTCAGATCACAGGCTTCGGCCGTACATCCCGGAGTATTTGCTTTCGGATAAAAGAACACTACTAATTTTTTCCCTTTATAGTCTGCCAGAGTATGTGTTTTTCCATCCTGATCAACTCCCGAAAAATTAGGAGCCTTATCGCCTTTTTTTAATGTTGTCATCGCCGTATATTTGTTTTTATAAAAGTAGGCAAAAATGACCAAAGAAGATAAAATCACATTTGTTATAAATACGTTAAATGAAATATATCCCGAAATCCCGGTTCCGTTAGATCATAAAGATCCCTACACCTTGTTAATAGCGGTTTTGCTTTCGGCACAATGTACCGATGTACGGGTAAACCAGATCACACCTTTATTGTTTGCCAAGGCCGACAATCCTTATGATATGGTAAAAATGAGTGTGGAAGAAATCAAGGAGATCATCAGACCATGCGGATTATCACCCATGAAATCAAAAGGGATACACGGTTTGTCGCAGATCCTGATTGACAAGCACAACGGCGAAGTACCACAGGATTTTGCCGCGCTGGAAGAGCTGCCTGCCGTTGGGCACAAAACAGCCAGTGTGGTTATGTCGCAGGCATTTGGCGTTCCGGCTTTCCCAGTAGATACCCACATTCACCGACTGATGTACCGCTGGAATTTATCGAATGGAAAAAATGTACAGCAAACCGAAAAGGACGCCAAACGCATTTTCCCGCGTGAATTATGGAACGACCTGCATTTACAGATCATCTGGTACGGCAGGGAATATTCTCCGGCAAGAGGATGGAGCCTGGAAAAAGATATTATCACCCAGACCATCGGAAGGAAATCGGTTATAGACGAGTATTATAAAAAGAGTCCGAAAACCGCTAAATAAAAAACATCCCGATACTATGTACCGGGATGTTCCTTAATTAGCAAGATTTTCAAACGTCAAATCACCTACTTTAACAATACTCAATGCTTTAGAATAACTGAGTAAAAAACTTATAGTTTCTTTTTTAGGTAACATAGTTTGACTTGCTTTTTTTTTCTTAGAGTAAAGTTTTGCCATATTAGTGCTTTAATTATACTAATATAACGCATCTTTATATATAATATTGTTTAGTTCGTTAAAATAATTTGATTTTTCTCGATCACTTTTCTCAGGTTCATCAACGCATAACGCATTCTTCCCAAAGCTGTATTGATACTCACTCCGGTTAAATCGGCGATTTCTTTAAAGCTAAGGTCCTGATACATACGCATTACCAGTACTTCTTTCTGATCCTCAGGAAGTTCCTCGATTAAACGCTGTAAATCCACTTCTACCTGCTCACTGATAATCCGGTTTTCCACATTCGGACTGTTGTCGGTCATGATAGAAAAAATAGAAAACTCTTCCGTTTCTCTGTGATAAGGCATTTTTTTCGATTTTCTGAAATAATCGACAATCAAATTATGCGAAATGCGCATCACCCAGGGTAAAAACTTACCTTCTTCGTTATAGTTTTTTGTTTTTAATGTTTTTATTACCTTAATAAAGGTATCCTGAAATATATCCTCCGTAATTTCACGATCCATTACTTTAGAATAAATAAAACCATAAATTTTTGATTGATGTCTCTCAATTAGTGTAGCCAAAGCAGTTTCATCTCCACCTACATAATTTTTCACCAAGACAGCGTCTGGAAGTACAACATTAGCCATAACAATACCTTTTAGTTTTTGGTTTGGATTTTCGAAAAAATGTTTTCTAAAAAGTATTTTTATCCTATAGGCAAATGTTAAATTAGATTTAATGTTAAGCCAAATATAACATAATATTTTGTTACATAGCAACACAATTTTAAAAATTAACATATTTTCATACAATAATTTCCTGTTTTTAGTATCAAAAATGCAGGCCGAATCCCGCGAAACCGGCTCTTTAAAAAGGAATAACTTTTTTATCAGAATCTTTAGCAATAAGAAAAACAAAAATTTTCTTTTTGACTATCTTTGCATTCCATTGATTTTTTGCTATGAAAACGGATATCACAACACTCGAGCCCAAAAAGAATATTATCATAAAAGGGGCTCAACTACACAATTTAAAGAACATCGATGTCGCTATTCCGCGAAATAAATTAGTGGTTGTGACCGGTCTTTCGGGATCGGGAAAATCGAGCCTGGCTTTCGATACGTTATATGCCGAAGGACAGCGCCGTTATGTGGAGAGTTTGTCCTCCTATGCCCGACAGTTTTTAGGCAGGCTGGACAAGCCGAAAGTAGAATATATCAAAGGTATTGCTCCGGCTATTGCCATTGAGCAGAAAGTAAATACCACCAATGCCCGCTCTACCGTGGGAACTTCTACCGAAATTTACGATTACCTGAAATTACTATATGCCCGGATCGGGAAAACCATTTCTCCGGTTTCCGGCCGTGAAGTAAAAAAAGATACCGTAACGGATGTAATTGACCAGGTTCAGCAATTTGAACCGGACAGCAAATGGTTGCTGCTCGCGCCTATTCACCTGGAAGACGGCAGAAAACTGGAAGACAAGTTAAAGGTGCTGCTGCAACAGGGTTTTGCCCGTGTTTTAGTCGATAACCAAATGGTGCGTCTGGATGAGATCGAACAGCATACGCTGGATAATAAAGATGTTTTATTAATCATTGACAGGATTGTTGTAAAAGAAGATGAAGAATTTTACAACCGCCTTGCCGATGCCGCCCAGACTGCTTTTTATGAAGGTAAGGGGGAATGTTATTTACAGGAAATAAATAGCGAGAAACGCATCGTGTTCAGCAACAGCTTCGAAATGGACGGGATTACCTTCCTGGAGCCGAATGTTCATTTGTTCAGTTTTAACAATCCTTACGGAGCCTGCCCGAAATGTGAAGGTTACGGAAACGTGATTGGTATTGATGAAGAGCTGGTTATTCCCAACACAGCACTGTCTGTATATGAAAATGCCGTTTATCCGTGGCGTGGTGAAAGCATGAGCTGGTACCGCGATCAATTGGTAAACAGTGCTTATAAATTTGATTTCCCGATACACAAACCTTTCTTTGAATTAACAGATGCTCAAAAAGCACTGATCTGGAAAGGGAATAAATTCTTTACCGGACTGGATGATTTTTTCCAGGAACTGGAA
The DNA here is from genome assembly GCF_002379575.1 of Flavobacterium sp. UBA4197. Classification (NCBI taxonomy): domain Bacteria; kingdom Pseudomonadati; phylum Bacteroidota; class Flavobacteriia; order Flavobacteriales; family Flavobacteriaceae; genus Flavobacterium; species Flavobacterium sp. UBA4197. The sequence goes on along the minus strand of NZ_DFUB01000033.1, from coordinate 22,558 downwards.
GAGAAAAATTATAAAATCCAGAACCGCGTGATGCTGTCGCGTTACCGCGGAAAAACGAAATGTAATGTTTGTAAAGGAAAGCGTCTGCGCCCGGAAGCAAATTATGTTTTTGTGGGCGGAAAAACCATTTCCGACCTGGTTGATCTGCCAATTAAAAACCTGATCGATTTTTTTAAAGCGCTTACCTTATCTGAATATGATGAAAAAGTAGCCAAACGTCTTTTGATTGAGATCAACAATCGTTTGCGCTTTCTGGATGAAGTAGGATTAAGCTATTTAACGTTAAACCGTAATTCGGCAACACTTTCCGGAGGAGAATCGCAGCGTATCAATCTGGCCACTTCTTTGGGAAGCAGCCTTGTAGGATCCATGTATATCCTGGATGAACCGAGTATCGGTTTGCACCCCAAAGACACCGAACGCCTGATAACCGTATTGGAAAACCTGCGCAATTTAGGGAATACCGTAATTGTTGTGGAACACGATGAGGATATCATGAAAGCTGCCGATATGATCATTGATATCGGACCGGAAGCCGGAACTTTGGGTGGTGATCTTGTTGCTCAGGGAACTTATGAGGAGATCCTGAAAGCAGATTCACTTACCGCCAAATACCTGAACGGCACCATGGAAATTGAAGTTCCTAAAAAAAGAAGGAAGTTCAAAAATCATATTGACATTATCGGTGCCCGTGAAAACAATTTAAAAAACATCAACGTTACTTTCCCTCTGGAATGCCTTACGGTTATTACCGGAGTTTCCGGAAGCGGAAAAAGTACTTTGGTTAAAAAGATACTGTTTCCTGCCATGCAGAAGCAGCTGGAAGGCGTTGGCGAAAAAGCCGGGCAATTCACCGAAATGAAAGGCAGTTATTCCCATATCAAGCATATTGAATATGTGGACCAGAACCCGATTGGCCGTAGTTCGCGTTCCAATCCGGTGACCTATATCAAGGCGTATGACGATATCCGCGATTTGTTCTCCAAACAGCATCTTTCTAAAATGAGAGGCTATCAGCCGAAACATTTCTCTTTTAATGTCGATGGTGGACGTTGTGAAACCTGTAAAGGGGAAGGCTCCGTTACGATCGAAATGCAGTTCATGGCCGATGTTCACCTGGAATGTGAAACCTGCAACGGAAAACGTTTTAAAAAGGAAATACTGGAAGTTAATTTCGAGAATAAAAATATCGACGATGTGCTGACCCTGACCATTGACGATGCGATTGCTTTTTTCAATTTGCACGGTCAGACCAAAATCACCCAGAAATTACAACCGCTTCAGGATGTTGGTTTGGGATATGTACAATTGGGACAATCCTCTTCTACCCTGTCCGGTGGTGAGGCACAACGTATAAAACTGGCTTCTTTCCTGGTAAAAGGCGTTACAAAAGACAAGGCATTGTTTGTTTTTGACGAACCGACAACCGGTCTGCATTTTCACGATATCAAAAAGTTACTGGCTTCTTTCGAGGCATTAATCGAAAAAGGGCATTCCATTATTGTTATCGAACACAATCTGGATTTAATTAAATGTGCCGATTATATTATTGATATCGGCCCTGAAGGCGGTGAAAACGGCGGCCAGTTAATGGCTTTCGGTACACCGGAGGAAGTTTCCAAAAACAAAGCTTCCATTACCGGAAAATATTTAAAAGACAAGCTATAATAAAAAAGCCCTTCCTGATATCGGGAAGGGCTTTTTGTTTAATCGAATATGTGTTTTTCCAGTGTTTTCCACTTTTCCTTAATGTTTATTCTCGGTTTGCGGCAAAGGTATAACGGAATGTTGTTTTCTTCTGCACAATTTGAAAAACCAAACTGTAGCAATCCTGCTATACAACGAGTTGTTACTCTATTATAATTTTCTTTGAGATCCAGTGCCCTTCTGCTTCCAGCACACCCATATAAATTCCTTTGCTCAATGTACCTACATTTACTGTTTCCAGCAATTTTGCATCGTTTACTTTATGATTCAAAACCTGCTTTCCGTTGATATCCAAAATCGAAAAAGTATAATGACTTGCTTCTAATTTCCCTTTGTTGATGGTTAGCAGATCTTTTACCGGATTTGGAAAGAAACTCACATTAAAAGTATTGTCAAAATCCTCTCTGCTCAGGATGGCTGATGTGGTTGCTTTGGCAAAATGCAGGGTTGCTCCGGTAGCAGCTTTGGCTACATTAAATACATATACCGGATCCATATTAACCAGTAAGTCATTTACGGTATGGGCAAAAGTGGTCTCGTTTGTTTCAAAAAAACCGGTAATTACCTCGCCATTCGACTGGAAAGGCATATAATCGGAGGCATAGGCATAGGATAATTTTGTCTGTAACGGCGAATACAGCTGCACGCACTGGATCAGTTCGTTGGTAATGGTATTTGAGGCAGCGTTATTTGCTGTCGGGCTGGACGTGTCGCGTTCGCAGGTAATTGTATTGTTCACCTTTCCGGCTACTCCACCCACTTCGTCAATGTTGAATACCATTTTAATATTCATTTTCGGGGTCGTTCCGTTCACTACCGTACTCACATAGTGCTGGCTTCCTCTCAGACCGTCTTCTTCCCCGCTGAAGTTGATGAATTTAATGGAGTATTCTGTGGGGATATTTTCCAGTAAACGGGCAATTTCAAGGATACTTACCGTTCCGCTGCCGTTGTCGTTCGTTCCGGTTCCGGTAATCGTATCATAATGTCCACAAACAATCACATAGGTATTCGGATAAAGCGTTCCGATCTTGGTTACGATCAGGTTTTTACAGGTCGCTCCCGAATAGGTAAATGTGTCTTCCGTGAGCTGGCTGGCCGTATAACCATAGCTCAGGTATTTGTTTTTCAGCCATTCCAGCGTGTTAGCCTGCGCAGCAGTTCCCCTGTATTTGACGCCCAGGTTTTCAAACTCGGTCAGATTCGTTAAAATCCCCGATTGGGAACTCTGGTTCACAATATTCGCATAGGCTTGTACAAATGTCTGGGCCTGGGTTGTATGCGCGTACATTGCTGCGAATAGTGATACCACTAAACTTTTCGTTAAGATTTTCATTTTTTAGTTAGTTATTTTTAGTATTGTTGGGTTATTCCGATAAATCGGCAAACGAATATACTACTTTTTAATCCTTTCACCCATTTGTTCTTTTAAATTATTTGGGCAAATCATTTTCTTACGTCATTTTTAACATTCCCGAAAGCTACTGTTATCCAGACAGATAGTTATTATTTTAATTCTTATTGGGCACACCGCCGTCCTCTGTAATTTTTTTTGGCACGCAAATTGGAATTACCTAAACAACGAACATCTTTTTAAAAACAGATTTCGTGAAGTGGAACCGAAAAACGTATAGAGTAGGAAACTATTAAATTATTGTATTATGAAAAAATTTACACTTTTAGTAGCCAGTATGTTCCTGGTAGGAAGTATGGCTAATGCGTCAGAAAACCCTGTTTTTTCTGACAACAATGGTAGCGGACCGCGTTATGGCATTGACTATCGAAATGCGGAACCGATTATGTTTATGGAAAGAGGCATTGCGTTTTATATATTCCCGAACGGTGAATTTGATTTCAACACCCAGCCTGCAGAAACCGTGGTGTACACCCGAACAAGACGTGGCGGTGTCAATGCAACCTATGGCGCTCCGGCAACCCGTGGTAATGTCCGCGGTTACTATACGCCCAACTATGGTGTGCGTATCGAGCACGATAATTTCGGAAGAGTGAAACGCGTAGGTAATGTTTTTATCAACTACGATAGCGCTAACCGCGTTAAAAGAGTGGGAACAGTATATATGAGCTATAACAGTTTTGCCTTGTCACAGGTAGGTGGCTTGCGTATTTTTTACAACCGCAGAGGGCAGATTATCGACATCAGCGGTTTTGTGAACAATGCGTCTCAAAATTATACTTATGCTCCTTATAGCAATGGCGGTTATTCGGTTTATGACAATGATGATTATGACAATAACAACTACGGCTCAGGTACCGGCAGCAATGACGATGATTACTATTATTATAAAGCCGATGGTACCAAAGCGAAGATGAGCAATGAAGACATCAAAACGATAAAAGACAGTAAAAAATAATTTTAAGTGTAGTTAGTTTAAAATTTTGGTTGGTTAGTTTGAAGAAACCCGCAAGACAATCCGTTGTTGAGCGGGTTTTCTTATTTGATGAGTTTTGCCATTTTCAAGGCTTTGAGCAGTACCATATTGATATCCTCGGAAATCTTAAAGAAATAGTTCAGATACAGGTAAACGATGGTGATCAGGACTGATTTCATTCCGATACTGATGACCGGGTGAAACGGAAAATCCCAATAGTAAAAGGCAAAAAAGCAAAACAATGATATTCCGAAAGAATATAAGGTGTTTCTGGAAAACGGAAACAGTTTCATCCGCATGACCACAAAAAGGAGCTTTGCCAGGCTGTATAATGTTATCGAAATCAAGGTGGCTATCGCAGCACCTTCAATACCCATTCTCGGGATAAAAAACATGTTAAGGCTGATGGTCAGAAACACCAGCAGCAGTCCTAAAAACAGAACGGCACGATAGTATCTGGAGTTAAAAATGATTGCATTGTTATTTCCCAGCAGCAAATCGAAATATTTGGAAAGTCCGATCACAAAAACAACAAAAATTCCGCCGCGGTAATTTTGGGGAAGCATGGTGTACAGTTCATTAATATTAACCAGTATTCCCAAAAAGACCAATCCGCCGACTACCTGTAACGATATGGATGTTTTTTTATACAGGTCGTTCAGTTCCTCGTGTTTGTTTTCCGTCATCAGCTTTGCTGTAATCGGATAAGTGATCTGGTGCATTGCCCGGCTGGGAACCGATATTACCGTAGCAATAAAGATGGCTACCGAATAATAGGCTATGTTTTCGATCGCGATATACTGCCCGATCATGTTTTTGTCTATATCCAGAAGCATGTTCGCGATACTGCCCGATAGAATAATAAAAGAGGAATAGACCAATACGGCTCTGCTATTGGCCGGAAGCCGGAACCGGAAAACAATGGGCTTTACTTTAAAGGCATAAAACAGCATCAATAGCATGGTCGCTAAATAGATGCCCATCAGTGCATTGATAAACATCAGCGGACTGATCCATTTAAAGTAAACGGCAAACAGGAAAACCGTGATGAGAATACGCAGGGCGATTTCTTTGATAAAGCTTCCGAAAACGGATTGCATGTGTACTTTTACCCAGGCATAAAATATTTCAAAATAACCCATACACAAACCGATCACCGGAATCTGCCATACATAATCGAAGATAATCGGGTTTTTGCGGGACAGGAACGATGCTACAGCCGAATATCCGAAGGTTCCGAAAAGAAACATCGGGATAATGAGCAGGAAAGGGAGAAACAACACAAAGGTCAGGAATTCTTCTTTTTCTTTTTCGGTCTTATAATGGGTAAAGTATTTAATCAGGGTATTGTGCACGCCAAAAGCCATCAATGGCATGATGATATTCGCCGAAGAAAGCAGATAGCCCGTTAGTCCGTAATAGGTTTCTCCTAAAAATTTAGGATACATAAAAAGCGTATTGGCAGCCCCTATTACAAATCCGATATAGGTTATCACCGTGTTTTTTATGGATTGATTAATGACAATTCCCATGCTATTTCAATAAATCGGCTAATTGTTTCGTCAGGTTTTTACGGCTGTATTGCTGCAGTCCTACCGGATATACTTTCAGGTTTTGCTCCAGATAGGCTTTATAGTATTTTAAAAGCGTTTCTTTGACCAGGTCTTTTTCTTCATACAGGGCAAAAACACCGGTATTGGTTTGTTTCAGTATGCCTGCAAAATCCGCTTCTTCCGGTCCGATAGCGAGTATTGGTCTTTCGGAAACCATATATTCAAACAGTTTTCCCGGTATGATGCTTTTGGTTTCTTCCGAATCAATTTCGATTAGTAACAGTACCTGCGATTTACGCTGGTGCTGTACCGCTTCCTGGTGGGAAACGTAGCCCAGATTGTTTACATACGGAGCCAGTTTAAACTCGTCTATCGTTTCCATGATTTCCTGACTGGTTGCCCCTATCAGTTTCAGCTGAAAGTGCTCCTTAAATCCGGGTTCTTCTTTTACCAGTTCGCTCAAGGCTTTCCAAAGTATTCTCGGGTTGCGCTCCGACAAAAAGGAACCGATATGGGCTAAGGTGAATTTTTCATCCAAAGGTTCTTTGACAACCTTTTCTACATCATAGCCGTTGGTAATAACATGAATCGGTTTGGTCGTAATAGCTTCAAATTCTTTTTTAGTGGTCTGGCTGGTTACCAAAAGGAAATCGGCCTCCTGCATTACTTCCCGTTCCAGGTCTTTGTGCTTTTTAGCGGCATAGCCGGATAACTTTAGCGCTTTATGATAGCCAATAGTGGTCCAGGGATCCCTGAAATCGGCTACCCATTTGATGTGTTGCTTTTTTTTCAGTGCGAGCCCGATAAGGTGCAGGCTGTGCGGCGGTCCGGTAGTGATTACCGTATCAATTCCGTTTTCTTTAATATATTCCGACAAATAGGCAACCGACGGTTTTACCCATAATACACGGGCATCGGGTATGAACAGGTTACCTCTTGTCCACAGCATTAAACGTTCTAAAAACGACTGCTTTTTTTTATTCGGGATAATCCCGGAACTGATTTTCCTGGTTTTATTTTTTGAAAAAACCGAGGCCCATGCATAGGGCTCGGTAATTTTCTTTTTAAGTATCGTGATGCTGTCCGGAATTTCTTCTTCCAGTTGCCGGTCCAATAACGGATAGGTTGGATTTTCCGGAATATAAACCACCGGTTCCATTCCGAAGTCCGGTAAGTACTTTACAAACTTCAGCCAGCGCTGTACACCGGGGCCTCCGGCCGGCGGCCAATAATAGGTTATGATCAGTACTTTTTTCATTATCAGTTATGCTGCGTTTTCTTTTTTCTTTTTAGCATCAAAATAAATTCCGGCAATAATCAGTATCAGCATTGCAATAAAGCTGAATAAGGAAATCTGGCTTCCTTTTTTAACCACTCCCGGTTCGAATTTAAATTCAATGGTGTGCTTTCCTGCCGGAACTTCCATCGCTCTCAATACATAGTTCACGGCAAAATGCGGTACTTCCTTACCATCTATAACCGCTTTCCAGCCTTTCGGATAATATACTTCCGAGAAAACAGCCAATCCTTCATTCGGGTTATCCGAGGTGTATTTCAGGTAATTCGGTTTGTACTCCTTTAAGGTAATCACGGCCGAAGAGTCTTTTACAAAAGTGCTTCCTTTTACCGCATTGGCAAATTCTTTCTGGTTTAGAACCGCTGTTTTTTTAGTGTCCAGTTTGTCCAGCGCTTTCATTTCCTGATCCGGTGTGTTTACTTTTTTCACCTCACTCACAAACCACGCATTTCCGTTTGCTTCCGCATTTTTCAACGGGATGTCTTTTCCTTCGTTATCTTTCTGGATGATGTATTTTACATTCAGCATGTTCAATACACCAATATTGTTTTTCGCAATCTGGTAGTCAAACAGCTGCTGCATTTTTCTTGGTTTTGCCGCATGGTAACCACCAATAGATTTGTGGAAATAGGACGCTCTTGCACTCGACATGTTACCGTCTACTTCAAATACCCTGTAGTGTGTTGTATCCTGTAATATCTGTGCATCGGCCGGTGTTTCTTCAAAAGGAACATCTGCCTGACGTGCTGTAACAAAGCTATCGCTGTTTACATAGTTTTTATCAACAAAGAACAAATCGCCCACCATTAATACACCTACCAGTACAACAGCCGTAACCTGTGACAGTTTGTTTTTTGTAAACAGCCATAATACTGCCGCTGCCAACAGGATCAATGTTCCGGAACGCAATAAATCGGAAACATACATCGCAGCACGCTGCTCTTTTAATGCCTGGATAAATGGTGCGCCCATTTCTCCGTAAGCCTGTAAATAGTAACTGTCGTTTCCTCCGGTAAAGCTGAACATTCCTTTGGACAATAGTAAGATTACCACTACTCCCAAAGCTGCTGCGCCGGATTTCCATAAAGCATTCCAGCGTTCTTTCTCCTCGGCTTTAAAAAAGGATTGTAAGCCCAATACGGCTAAAACCGGCATACACAGTTCCAGAATTACCTGGATGGATGATATGGCCCGGAATTTATTGTACATCGGTACATAGTCGATAAAGAAATTCGTCAGTGCCGGTAAATGTTTTCCCCATGACAGGAATAACGATAACAAGGCACCGGCAAGAAACGTATATTTGATTTTTCTTTTGTCGATAAACAGCGCTAAGATGAACAGGAAGAAAACCACTGCGCCAATATAAGCCGGAGCGGCAACTATAGGCATATCGCCCCAATAGGTCGGTACGCTTGATGCAAAGTCTTTTGCCTGTTCCGGTGAAGCACCCTGATTGGAAACCATTTCATACATTGGCGAATCCACACCTACGTTTTCATGGTTGGAACCTCCGAATAAACGAGGGGCAATCAGGTTAAAGCTTTCGGCAATACCATAGCTATATTCGGTGATATACTCATAGGACATCGCGTTATTGCTTTCTTTTTTAGAACCGTCCGGATTGAATGTCAGTTCACTGTCGCTTCGGGTACTGTATTTGGCATATTCGGAAGTTGCCATCAGGTTGGTTGCATTGACACCGATACTCAAAATACCGGCTACAGCAAAAATTCCGATAACAATTCCTAAGTTTTTAAAGTCTTTGTTTTTGATATACTGAATGGTAAAACAGATGCCTATTACCAACAGGAATAATAGCAGATAGTACGTCATCTGGAAGTGATTCGCATTGATTTCCAATGCTGCTGCCACCATAGTGAGCAGTCCTCCCAGCAGGTATCTTTTCCGGAAAACCAGGATCACTCCGGCAACCACCATTGGCATATAGGCTATTGCATGGGCTTTTGCATTGTGTCCCACTCCTAAAATAATAATCAGGTAGGTCGAGAATCCAAAGGCCAGAGCGCCAAAAAAGGCTTTGAGCGAATCTACCCTGAACACGCGGAGTAAAATATAAAATCCTACAAAATACAGGAATAAATAATCTGCCGGACGCGGTAAAAAGCGGATAACAGAATCCAGTTGTTTGATAAAATTATTAGGATAATTGGCGCCTAACTGATAAGTAGGCATTCCTCCAAAAGCACTGTCTGTCCAATAAGGCTCATCGCCTGTTGTTTTTCTGAAGTCGTTCTGTTCTTTTGCCATCCCGATATATTGAGCAATATCGGACTGGAATACTTTTTTACCCTGTAGTACAGGATGGAAATACAATAAAGAAATCAGTACAAAGCCAAAAATTGCCAGTACATGTGGGTAAAATTTAGAAAGGTTTTTCATAAAAAGAATTTAGCCTAATAATAGTAGGCTAAAATAGAAATAAATGTCTTGTAAAAAAAGAAAAAGAGCAGGTTTCAAACACTACTCTATCTCTTCAAAATCGATATACTCGCCTACTTTTTTCTTCTCTCTGGGTTTATCGGAAGAAAAGTTAGCCTGAGTATTTTGCTGTTGCGATTGCTGTGTATTTTGCTGATTGTAGTATTGTTGCTGTTGCTGGAAGTTTTGCTCTGCTTTTTTCACAACCTGTTGCAAAAAATAAGGTGCCAATAACTTCATTACAAATTTTAGCGCATAAAAAATAACGATAATCCATAACAATGTTCGCACAAAACCGCTAAATGATGCCGTATCCATAATATATAAATTTTGTCAAATTTAATAAATCATTCGTTTAAAAATAAATTCTATTTCTTAAAATAATAATAAAATAACTACATTTGAATTACGTTTATATCCTATTGAAACGCAACTTACCCATGATAAAGCACTTTAAATTAAAAATTGCAGGTCTTTTACTTTTTACCACCTCATTAAATTACGCCCAGTTTACAGATGAGATCAACTCGAACCGCCCCGGAAAATCACACGGTGCTTTCTCGGTAGGTAAAACCGTAATTCAGGCAGAAGCCGGTACGTATTATATTAATGACAAGCACAAATATCTGGGTTATAAGTCTTCGGGTTTTGGCGGGGAATTAAGTCTTCGATACGGCGCTTTCTTAGAGCAGCTGGAGTTTATTGCGGATATCCAATACCAGTTTGACAGTTACAAAACCGATTATTACGATACGAACCGAAACGGTATCAGACAGGCCACCATAGGGGCCAAATACCTGGTGTATGATCCTTTTAAAAATCACGAAGAGAAAGTAAACATTTACAGCTGGAAAGCAAACCACCGTTTTAAATGGCGTCAGTTTGTACCGGCAGTCGGGGTTTATGTAGGTGCTAATTTTGGCGCTTCCAATATTTACAGGTATCCGGACGAGCCTTCTTTCAGTCCGAAAGCCATGTTGATTACCCAGAATCATTTCGGGGCACAATGGGTATTGGTGGGTAACTTTATCGCCGATAAATTCACTTCCGATTATTCCAGCTACGGTTACGTTTTAACGCTAACAAGAGGTATCAACGAGAAATGGTCGGCTTTTATAGAAAACCAGGGTTACCAGAGTGATTATTATTCCGATGTAATCTTCAGAGGCGGTGCAGCTTACCTGCTTCGCAAAAACCTTCAGATTGACGCCTCAATAGGAGCGAATATCAAAGATACACCATCCTTAGTTATTGGCGGAATCGGTTTTTCATGGCGTTTTGACAAAAACTACAAGCCAATCGAAATTAAGAGCGGTAAGGAAGAAAAAGGCAAAAAGGACGGTAAAAAAGAAGAGAAGAAAAAACGTGTTGATGAGATAGAAACGCAATAGTATTTAAAATGATTCACATACAAGAAGCAATCACTAAAAAGGAAATGACAGACTTTGTTACATTTCCTTTTCAGTTATATAAGAATAACGCTTACTGGGTTCCGCCTTTAATAAAAGATGAACTCAAGAGTTTTAACAAGTCTAACGACATCTTTAAAAGTGTAACGGCACACTTTTTCCTGGCCTATAAAGATCAAAAAGTTGTGGGGCGTATTGCCGCAATTATCAACTGGACAGAGGTTAAGGAACTGCACAAGGCCAAAGTGCGCTTTGGCTGGTTTGATGTTATTGATGATCTTGCCGTTTCCAAAGCCTTATTAGACAAGGTGACCGAACTGGGCAAAACGAACAATATGGAGTATATTGAAGGACCGGTAGGTTTTTCAAATATGGATAAAGCCGGTATGCTCACGGAAGGTTTCGACCAGATCGCAACGATGATCGGATTGTACAACCACGCTTATTATCCGGAGCATCTGGAACAACTGGGCTTTACCAAAGAAGCGGAATGGCTGGAATTTAAGATCGATGCCACCCAGGTGGATTTAGGCAAAGTAGAACCGTTATCACGCATTATCGAACAGCGTTATGAGGTAAAGAGCCTGAATTTTAAAACAACCAAAGACATTCTTCCTTATGTGGACGAAATGTTTGGTTTACTGAATAAGACCTATGCCGAATTACAGAGTTTTGTGCCTATTGAGCAGTTCCAGATTGATCATTACAAAGAAAAATACATTTCCTTTATCCACCCGGATTTTATTACCTGTGTAACGGATAAAAACGGTAAAATGATCGCTTTCGGGATTACCATGCCATCCTTTTCAAAGGCTTTCCAGAAAGCAAACGGGAAATTATTCCCTTTTGGCTTCCTGCACCTGCTTAGGGCGATGAAAAAGAACGATCATGCCGAATTTTATCTTATTGGCGTTGATCCGGAATACCAGAACAAAGGGGTTACAGCTTTAATCATGAAACGTATGTATCAGGTGTTTAACGAAAGAGGCATTAAATCGGTCGAAACAAACCCGCAGCTGGAAGAAAACAAAAAGATCCAGCAACTATGGAAAAACTTTAATCCGGTTATCCACAAACGCCGCAAAACGTTTAAAAAGGATTTATAATAAAAAAAAGCCCTGAATGTTAATTCAGGGCTTTTTCATTTCTATTTCTGAGAGTATCCGATTAGTTTAATTTATTAAACGTATCGGTATAAGTTCCTGTAATCGTTACATTGTTTCCTTTTGTTACCGATCCGTGGATAGTGATTGAAGAACCAGATCCTACGAATTCCAATGTCGCTCCGCTGTTCAATACCAGGTTACCATAGATCACTACACTACCTTCGATTTTCAATTTAGCATTGCTGTTTACATTCAATGAGTTGTACGGGTTGTGTACCTGTCCCTGCGCTAAAGAACCTTTCATGTAGAATGTTCCGCCGCTGTTTACATTTAATCCCTGTGAAACTGCTAAAGATCCGCAGAAAGTAAGGTTAGCGTTTACGTTAACACCCTGTACAGAAGCCGAACCTTTATACTGTAAGTTCTGACCTGAGTTTACATTTAACCATTGGTCACCAGGATAGTTAGGGAAGTTTGTACAGTCAACAGTATTGTTAGGCGTTGCTAACATCTTGATGATTTTCAATCCACCGTTTCCGTTTGCCACGAAAATATAGTCACCGGCACTTTTCACATAGTTAGAAGAACCGTTTAGCGGCAATGAACCTAAAAGGCTTAAAGTTCCTGCAGTGTTGTAGATATATAATCCTGCTGCACCGTTAGCAACAAATGCTTTATTATTGTTAACTGATACTGCATTGGTAACGATATCCTGTACCTCAACTCCGGCTACATTTGTAGGGATTGCGATAGTTTGTAATTTGTTTCCTGTAGCATAGTTATAAACACCTAATCCATTATATCCTTCCGATACTAAAACTCTGCTGTTATCAGCAAAACCGATAGTTCTTTTAGCATCTGAAACATCCTGAGAAGTGGTGAATGCGTTTTGTAAAGCAAATGAATTGGCATCATATACTTTTACACCCTGAGTTCCGCTTAGAACTACAATTTTGTTGTCTACACTTCCTAAAGCTCTTAAATCGGCAACCGGAATAGCTGCTTCAAAAGTATTTCCAGATCTGTTGTAACGTACCAATTCTCCGTTATAACCGGAAACTGCATAATATTTAGAGCTGTTTGCAAAAATATCAGTAGCTACATTTCCAAGAATGGTATTTGGTGTATAGTTTGTTGTTAACAAACCGTTTTGCAATGGCATTTTAGCCGCAAAAGCAGGGCTTGTTAATGCCGGATTTGAATCAATGCTGGTTGCTCCTGCAATGAATAATTCTCCGTTGTTATAAGAAACCGCGCTGATATCGCTGTTCGGGAAAATCGCCTGAACTACTAACTGCGGGTTATTAGGATTTGAAATATTGATTACGTCAATCGCTCCCAAATAGGTCTCCCCTTCGGTATTGTATGACACATAAGCATATTGATTGGCCACATCCACATGTGTCGCTCTCAACGTGTGCCCGTTATAGGTTGGCGCGTTAATTTCGGCAACTAATGTTAGCGGGAAATCACTGGCAGCTCCTGTCATTTTTCCAGAAGTAGCACCTACCATGTCCAAAACTCCTGAATTTGAAAAGTTAATTCTTTGATTTAAAGCATTGATGTCTGAGTTTAAAATAACTTTATCAGCATCTCCGTTTGAATTTGATCCGTTAGTATCATCTGACTGACAACCAATTACGGTTGCAAAAAGCGCTAATGCGGCAATTCCTGTTAATCTGTTTAATTTCATTTTCATTTTATTTGTGGCAAAAATACTCCTTTTATATGTTAAGCTATGTTAAAAAAAGCAGTTATTCACCGTATAAAAACGCAAAACACCGAAGAAGATCTCCGGTGTTTATTCTTACTTTTATATTTCAGGTATTATTCAGCGCTTACGTCTACTGTAGTTTCCTGAGCTATTTTTTTATAGGTTCCGTTAACCAATTTCTCGCGAATTGCCTCGAAAGCCGCTAAAGTTTCGTCGATATCCGTTAAGGTATGCGAAGCGGTAGGAATCATTCGCAACAAGATAATTCCTTTTGGAATAACCGGATAAACCACGATGGACAGGAAGATTCCGTAATTCTCACGTAAATCGTTCACCATCACCATTGCTTCCGGAATACTTCCTTCCAGGTAAACCGGTGTTACACAGGTATTGGTATCGCCAATATTGAAACCTCTTGATTTTAATCCGTTTTGTAACGCATCTACATTTTCCCAAAGTTTTGCTTTCAGTTCCGGCATGGAACGCAACATTTCCAAACGTTTTAACGCTCCGATAGTCATGATCATCGGTAACGATTTTGCAAACATCTGAGAACGTAAGTTGTATTTCAGGTAATCGATAATGTCTTTATCTGCCGCCACAAAAGCACCAATGCTCGCCATTGATTTTGCAAATGTGGAGAAGTACACATCAATACCATCCTGACAACCCTGCTCCTCACCTGCTCCGGCACCGGTTTTACCAAGTGTTCCGAAACCGTGTGCATCGTCAACCAGCAAACGGAAATTGTATTTTTCTTTTAAAGCAATGATTTCCTTTAGTTTTCCCTGTTGTCCGCGCATTCCAAAAACACCTTCGGTAATTACCAGGATTCCTCCTCCGTTTTCCGTTGCCATTTTTGTAGCACGTCCCAAGTTTTTCTCCAGACTTTCTACATCATTGTGTTTGTACGTGAAACGTTTTCCCATGTGTAAACGAACCCCGTCAATAATACAGGCGTGGGAATCTACATCGTAAACAATCACGTCATTTTTAGTTACCAGAGCATCAATAATAGATACCATTCCCTGATAACCGAAGTTCAATAAATAAGCTGCTTCTTTTTGTACAAATTCTGCTAATTCATTTTGAAGCTGTTCGTGAATCGTGGTGTGTCCGCTCATCATTCGGGCACCCATCGGGTAAGCCGCTCCATACTCTAATGCTGCCTGTGCATCTACTTTTCGAACTTCAGGATGGTTTGCCAATCCTAAATAGTCGTTGATACTCCAGTTTAAAATTTCTCTTCCGTGAAACTGCATTCTAGGCCCCAGTTGTCCTTCCAGTTTCGGAAATACATAATATCCCTCTGCCTGTGAAGCCCATTTTCCTAAAGGACCTTTATTACTTTGAATTCTTTCGAATAAATCTTTTACCATACTATTCAATATTAAGTATATTAAAAACGTGCCAAAAGTAACTATTTATTATATGCCATCATAATAATTTCAGCATAGTTTTCTGCCTATTTTATTGTGTGCTGCCACCACTATTTTTTAACCGCTGTTCTCTAAAAAGAAAACAGGGCCAAAATGTTCTGACCCTGTTTTTACAAGAATACTACTGCTGTTCCCGAACGGTTCCTATTGGGTCAGGATATAATAATAGCCCCCTATTATTAATCCGAACGAAACAATCAGTCCGAGCATTCCCTTTCGTTTCTGTTGATTTTCTTTATTAATGATACCATTTATAAGGGTATGCCCGGATAAAACAAACAGGCATAAACCAATAAAGAAGGATAATAACTGATTGGTATACATTCTATCAGAATATTACATGTCAACAATAATAAATTCACTTCTTCTGTTTAACTGATGTTCTTCTTCCGAACACGATATCCCGTCTGCACATTTGTTCAGCAATTGTGTTTCGCCATAGCCTTTACCGGTTAATCGCGAAGCCTCGATACCCTGTTTCACCATCCATGCAATTGTTGATCTGGCTCTTCTATCGGACAAACGCTCATTATATTCATGAGTCTGACGGCTGTCGGTATGCGAACGGACATCTATTCTCATTTTCGGGTTTTCTTTCATGACTTCCACTATTTTAGCTAAGTCAACCGCTGCATCACGACGGATATTCCATTTGTCCAGATCAAAATAGATAATTCTGATTCCGAATGTTTTAGCCAGGTCATCACCTTTCTGAACCGGTTTAACGGTTTTATCCAAGGCTACCGGCAGGTTCGTACTTCCGGAAGTATTTGGAATAATAACGCTTAACTCTCTGGTATTATAGCCCGGCAGTTCTGCTTTTACAAAGTATTTTCGCTGACAGTCCACAGTGCCAAAATTGTAATTTCCGGCTGCATCGGTAGTAACTGTTTTCACTACTTTAAAGTTTTCATCAAACAGGGTAACGGTCGCATTGCGCAATGGTGCTGCAGTATCCGTATCGGTAACGATACCGGCCAGCAGCTGTTCGCAGGCATATTGTAACGGCTGGTTTTCTGTAAACTTATAGATATCATCCGTTCCCTGTCCGCCTTCCCGGTTCGAACTCAGGAATCCTTTTTTAGTGGTGGTATTGATCAGGAAACTGAAATCGTCTTTCGGGCTGTTTGCCGGTGCGCCAATATTCTGTACCGTTTTGAAAGTTCCTTCTTTTGATAATCTGGAAACAAAAATATCCAGACCTCCCAATCCCAAATGGCCGTCGGAAGCAAAATAAAGTTCGTTATCTGCCGATACGAACGGAAAGGTTTCTCTTCCCGGTGTATTGATTACTGCACCTAAATTTTCCGGTGTGCCAAAACTTCCGTCTTCTTTAATGGCTACTTTAAAAATATCCGATTGTCCCAGTGTTCCGGGCATATTGGATGCAAAATACAAGGTTTTATCATCCGGGCTTAATGCCGGATGTGCCGTACTGTAGCTGTTACTGTTAAAAGGCAGTTCGGTAACAGCTGTCCATTTACCGTCTTTTAAGGTTGCCCTGTAAATTTTCAGCAACGTTGTTTTCTGACTGTCTTTTCCTTTTTTACCGTTATTATAGTTGTTACGGGTAAAGTACATCGTTTTGCCGTCTTTTGTAAATACCGGGGTCGCTTCGTGAAACCGGGTACTGATCTCTTTTGCAAATCGTTCGGGGTTGGTTACCGAACCGTCTTCGTTCAGCGTTACCGCATACAGATTGGTAAACGATTCTCCTGTCCAGGTATGTACCCGTTTGCTGAATACACCCGAAGTATCTCTTGCCGAAGTAAAGATCACTTTATTTTCAAAGAAAGAACTTCCGTAATCGGAATACTGAGTGTTGATTCCGGCATTATCAATAGTGTAACGCCCGGAATTCTGTTTGATGATTTCCAGGTAATCGGTCTGGCTTTTATATTCTTTACCTCTTACGTCGTTTGCATTTTTCTCATTGAATTTCGCCAGCATCTGATTGGCCTTTTCATATTCTCCTATGGATTTCAGCGACTGGGAATACCGGTAATAATATTCGGCATCGACCTCTTTCGACATCGCAAACAATTCGCCATACCATTTTGCAGCCGATTCCAGTTTTCCGTTGAAATAATAGGAATCTCCTAATTTTTGCAGTACTTCAACCGACTTGTATCCTTTGTCGGCTATTTTTTCATAGGTTTTAATGGCATCTACATAAGCGTAATTGTCATATTCTTTATTAGCGGAAACAATCTTTCCTTTTTGCGAATATACACTTGTAGAAAGCAGCAGCAGCAAACCTAATTGCAATACTATTTTTTTCATAATCATGTCTTTAATTAGAAGAATCTTGGTGTCAGTATTCTGTTACTTCTGTTAAACAATTCGAATCGCAGGAAAATCTCATGTGATCCTGAGTTATAGTCTGCCAGTTTTGTTGTTTCCATATCATAAGCATATCCTGCAAACAGTCCGTTTGTGATCTGGAATCCAACCATCGCACTGCAGGCTGCATCCCATCGGTAAGCTAATCCGGCAGTGAATTTGTCATACAACAGGAAATTAGCCGACAGGTCAACCTGTAATGGGGCACCTTTAACAATTTTTGTCAGTAATGCCGGTTTGAATTTTATATCCGGATTGATCTCAAACACATGACCGGCAATCACGTAATAATGCAGGTTTTCTTTTGCGGTTGATGCAGAACTTTTATCATAATGTTTGGTTTCCAGAAAATTAGGCACCGATACCCCGACATAGGTTTTATCGGAATGCAGGTAGATTCCGGCACCAAAATTCGGAGAGAATTTATTGTCAATATTGTTCTGAAACCTCGGATCGGAATGGTCATAAATATTCAGCTTGTTAAAGTCAACATTCAGCAAATGTGCCGTTGCTTTTAATCCGAAAGACAGTTTAAAAGTTTCCGATGTATTGATGGTATACGAGAAATCGGCTGAAATGGAATTTTCATCTGCCGGACCAATCCTGTCGTTTACAAATGACAATCCCAGCCCTAAGTTACTATTGTTAATTGGCGTGTTCAGCGATACGGCATTGGTTACCGGCGCACCTTCCAGTCCCACCCATTGCGTACGATGCAATCCGAAAATACTCATTACTCCCCTGGAGCCTGCATAGGCCGGATTGATATTAATCGTATTGTACATATACTGGGTATACTGGGCGTCCTGTTGGGCAAATCCGCTTATCCCGGTCAACAGTAAAACGAAAAGTATAAATTTTGTTCTCATTTTTTATTTGTTTTATAAACCCGGGGTACTTACTTTCCCCCGGGATTCCATTTATCTTGTAATATACAGGTATCCGTTTTTGTTCTGAGACACACCATATGCAGTGGTATACTGCAAAATGTAGAAATAGGTTCCGTCCGGTAATGGTTCTGATGCGTTTACAGTTGCTCTGCCATCGGAATATCCTTTGAATACTTTATCGGTATTGTTATATCCTTTTGTTTCAAAGACCTGAACGCCCCAACGGTTGAATATCTGAATTTCATTATTCGGATAACATTCGATACCCGCAATATAGAAAATATCGTTACTACCGTCTCCGTTTGGAGATACTGCATTAAAGACATTGATCGCACATCCGTCAACTGTAATCACTGTCGGATTATCGCCAATCACATCATTGTCGTCCGAACTGTCAGTTACTGTTTGTCCCTGCGGTGCTGTTCCGGTAACAAAAGCCTGGTTGCTTACCGCACCGGCATTAATATCGGCCTGCGTAATTACATATACTGCTGTGAACGTTGTTGAGTCGCTTGCCCCAACAGCTAAACTGATAGGTCCGCCGGTCACTACCACTCCCGGTAAAGGATCGGTTATGGTAATATTGGCCAAACTTGTATTCCCGGTATTCGTTACTGTAAAGCTATACGTAATGGTTTCTCCGGCCTGAGCAATACCGTCATGATTGTTGTCGTTAAACACTCCGGTTTTGATTAAAGCAATACCCGGATTCTGGATTAACGGTGTAACGGTACATTTCGGACAACCTGGATCTACTAAAGGATCATTAGGGTTAATTGGTGTAGGATCTTCCGAATCGTCCATAACCGGATCACCGTTTGGAGCCGTACCTTCCACTAATGCCATATTATAAACCGCTCCGTCATCGATATCTCCCTGTGTAATGGTATACAAGGCTGTGAATGTTGTTGCATCTGTCACACCCGGTGCCAGGCTGCTTAAAGGTCCGCCGGTAACTGTAACTGCCGGATCTGTTATGTCGATATTGGTAATCGTCACGTTTCCGGTATTCGATACTGTAAAGGTGTACAATACTGTATCGCCTGCGTTTACAAGTCCGTCGCCATTGGCATCCTGGTATGTTCCTTCTTTAAATAAAGTCAGCTCCGGATTTTGTACTAATGGTGTTACCGTTGGCGTATCGTTTGTCGTTGAAGTACCAGAAGTATCCTGAACCGAACCGCCTTGTGGTGTGGTTCCGGTTGCAATAGCTGTATTGCTGATTTGTCCGGCATTGATGTCCGTTTGGGTCAATACATAGGTAGCCGTTGCAGTACCTGTTGCTCCCGGTGCTAAAGTAGCTGGTGTTACCGCTGCATTCGTCAATCCGATCTGTGTATCGTTGATCACCAATCCGTTTACCGTTACGTTTCCGGTATTGGTTACCGTAAAGGTGTACGTGATGGTTTCACCAACCTGTGCAAAT
Organism: Flavobacterium sp. UBA4197; assembly: GCF_002379575.1. Lineage (NCBI taxonomy): Bacteria > Pseudomonadati > Bacteroidota > Flavobacteriia > Flavobacteriales > Flavobacteriaceae > Flavobacterium > Flavobacterium sp. UBA4197. The sequence goes on along the minus strand of NZ_DFUB01000033.1, from coordinate 2,842 downwards.
G